>CAZCRA010000190.1:0-7558 GCA_964500945.1 uncultured Verrucomicrobiales bacterium
TTCACCAGCGCCGCCACCTCAGCCGCCGACTCAGGGAACACGACGCAGGCCGGCAGTTGGCGCAACTCGGCGGTTCCATCGAAGCCATACGGGATCAGGTCGGCCGGTTCGGTCAGCACCAAGGATGAACCGGCGACTTCGCGAAGGTGAGCGATTTGTGAGGTGGACAGTGAAGGCACGGACACGGGAGAAGGTGGGCGACAAGTATACATTTCGCAACGCGGGACGCCATGGTTTCGCACCGTAGGCAGAAGAAGCGATTTTCGATCCTGAGGCAGGCTCAGCGATTGGAATACGGGGCATCGTCTCGCAGAGCAGCCCGGGAGTCGGGAAATGCTTTCCTACACTTAATCGTTCAGTGAAGTTATTTTTCAGCAGATCCATCCTTGTCATCCGCCAGAACCTGACCTAGCCTCAGGCCGTCAGCCATGGGTGCTCCGCCGGATCTGGCGTCACCCGGCCCCTCAACCCAAACTCATGAGTTCAAGGTCTCTGAACGCCACCGCCGTCAGCCCTCAAACCGAAGGCCTCTTCACCCCGATCGATCTCCCTGATTCGAAGCCGCACCGGCGACGAGACCCGGCCTCGGGCCTCAAGGCGCCCTCCAGCCACGGAAAAAATTTCATCCTCGATACCAACGTCCTCATCCACGACCCCTACTGCATCAACCGGTTCGCCGATAACCACGTGTGCATCCCGGTCGAGGTCCTTTCGGAGCTGGACCGCTTCAAAAACGAGCAGAGTGATCGAGGCGCCAGTGCCCGCGTCGTCCATCGCATCCTGACCTCCGCCTTCGAAGGACGCGAAGATTGCATCACGACGGGGGTTTCCACCGATGGAGGCGGAACCCTCCGCCTCGTCGTGGCCGACCCGGCTCAAACCAGCGCCCGGCAAAGGCTCGCCAAGTTTCGGCGCATTTTCCCCGATTCCGAACGGGTCGATCACCGAATCCTCGCCTGCTGCCTCCTGGTCAGTGAAGAAAATGCGGCCCGCACGACCCTGGTCACGAAAGACCTGAACATGCAGCTCAAGGCCCGGGCCATGGGCATCACCTGCGAGGACTACCTCAACGACAAGGTCAAGCCTGACGAAGTTGATGATCATACCGTGCCCCAAATCGAGGTTTCACCCACCGAACTGCATCGCTTTGCCAGCACCGGCGTCATCGAACTCGAAAAGGACCGCTTTCCTCGGCTCAGCCCGAACGAGTATGTCTTGCTCGCCGCCGGCGAAAAGCGCACGATGCCGGCGCGCTTCACGAAGGAAGGCTTCGTGAAGCTCATCGTGCCCGACGCGTTGAAGAACCCGAAGGGCGTTCGCCTCAAAGCCCTCAACCTCGGACAGCGCTGTCTGCTCGACGCGCTGCTGAACCCGGACATCACGCTGGTCACCTGCTTCGGCGCCGCGGGAACCGGAAAGACGCTCGTGGCCGTCGCCGCTGGACTCCACTCGGTCTTTGACCGCGTCTACAACGGCATGACCATCAGCCGGCCGGTCGTTCCCATGGGCGACAGCGTCGGCTACCTGCCCGGAGATCTGAACGAAAAAATGCGGCCATGGCTGCAACCGATCTACGACGCTTTGGACTACCTGATCCCCCCAGCCAACGGCGGCAAAAAGGGCAACGGCAAACAACAAACCCAAGAACCAGAGCGCAGTCCTTACATGGAGTTGATCGACTCCAGGCTCATCGAAATCGAAGCCCTCTGCTACATCCGGGGCCGCTCCATCCCGAACCGCTTTTTCATCCTCGACGAAGCCCAGCAAATGTCGCCGCTCGAGGCCAAGACCGTCGTGACTCGAATGTCGAAAGGAGCGAAACTCGTCCTGATCGGCGACCCCGCCCAGATCGACAACCCCTACGTCGATAGCCGCAGCAATGGCCTTGTCTACCCCCGCCGGCGACTGAAGGATCTGCCCATCGCCGCCCACGTCACCCTCGACCGCGGCGAACGAAGCGACCTCGCGGAAGCCGGCGCGAAGCTGATGTGAGGAACCCGGGAATCGCCCACGCGTCAAAGACCGTCCCGGCGTGGACTGCCTGTTGACACACGGCCTCTTCCTGCGTCAGCATCGTCGCCATGCAGCATCCAAGTCGCTTCCTGTTTCTTTTCTCCGCTCTTCTCGCGCTTAGTGCCTCGGCTAGCGGGATTCCGGACGTCCTCACCGATCCCGGGGATCGCGAAACCTTCGCGTGGCTCAACGAACACATCGGAGGGACTCCCAAGGTGAGTGAGCAAAAAAATTTCGCCATGATCCAATTCGATGCGACCAAGGGCGCTTCCTGCCGCCTGACCATCGACGAGAAAGGACGGGTCGTGGAACTACGGACCAACCGGGCCGGGTTCAACAACGATGATCTCGCGAAACTCGCCGGTTTCCGGCATCTAATCCGTGTTGGTAATGACCACAACTTTGACGATGCCGGCCCGAATGGATATCGCACCCGCCCAAACCCGATGTCGGGCGCCGGATGGATCGCGTTCAAGGACCACGGCATCACGCATTTCCGAATCGCGGGCTGTAACTTCGACGGGGACGGCCTGAGGGCGGTGGCCCAGTTCCGAAATCTCGAGCATCTCGACGTCTTTCACACCCGGGTGAACAACGACGACCTCGAAGCGATCAAAGCGCACCCAACCCTGAAATCCTTCAACGCGGGACCCATGTGGAGCCAAAGCATCGACAACGCCACCCTCGAGGTCCTCGGCACCCTTCCTCGGTTGGAACGCTTCAAAATCGTCGAAACCTATCTAACCTTCGACGGCGGCTTTGAACACCTGGTGAAATTCGCTGACCAACTTCAGACGATCGAGCTGAATAACACCCTGGTTCCACCTGCCGACCTCGAACGCCTGAAAGAAGCGCTCCCGAAGACCGAGATCAAACAAGCACCGATGGCCGAAATCGGTCAATTGATCATCGACAATTGGAAAGGCGCCGACCGGAAGCTGTCAAAGTGGGTTCCGGCCGAAATTCTCGACGCGTATCGCAAAGCCGCGACCGCCCCGTAAACAGGTGGCGCCTTCTTCGTTGCAACCCGCTCCCACGCGTTCCCGTGTCATGGCAGTGATGAAACCTCTCGCCTACGCCTTCGCCATCTTTCTGCCGCTCCTCTCCACGGCACAGAACTCCCACGTCCCTTCGCCGGTCGAAAGCCCGGAACAGCCCAACATCCTGTGGGTCTACGTCGAGGACACGAACGCCTGGATGAGTTGCTACGGCGATGACGTGGCGACCACGCCCCACATCGACGCCCTCGCCACCCGCGGCGTCCGGTTCGATCGCGCCTACATGCCCTCGGGCGTTTGCTCTCCCACCCGGTCCGCGATCATCACCGGCATGTATCAAACGTCGATTGGCGCCCACGAACACTACAGCTCCTTCTCCGTCTGGCGGGGAAACAAAATGGAAGTCTGGGATCCGGTTCATCTCGGGGTGAAAACCCTCCCGGAGATCATGCAAGCGGCCGGTTATTACACCTTCAACGAGGGCAAGTTTCACTACAACTTCGTCTTCGATCCCGACGAGCTCTATGACCGGCACGGACCCAATGGATTCAAAGGGGCCAAAGACGGCACGGAGTGGAGCGGAAGAAAACCCGGCCAGCCTTTCTTCGGCCAGATCCAGCTCACCGGTGGCAAGTTCAAGAACCCGGAAAAGGTCGTCCAGCCCAGCCAGGTCACCGTCCCGCCCTATTACCCGGACATCCCGCTTTTCCAAGAGGAAATCGCCCATCACTACAACACCATTCTCGAGATGGATCGCACCCTGGGTGAAATCGTCGAGGCGCTCGAACGCGATGGTCTCACGAAAAACACCGTGGTCTTTTTCTTCACCGACCACGGCATGCGTCTCCCCCGGCACAAACAGTTCCTCTACGAAGGCGGCATCCGCGTGCCGCTCATCGTGGCCGGACCCGGCATTCCCGAAGGAGAAGCGCGCGACGACCTGGTCCACGGAATCGACATCTCCGGGGCCACGCTGGCGCTCGCCAATATCCCGATCCCGGACAACATGCACGCCCTGGATCCCTTCGCCCCGGATTTCCAGCGCGACTATGTCGTCGCCGCCCGCGACCGGTGCGACTTCACAATCGACCGGATCCGTGCCGTCACCACGAAGCGCTACAAATACATCCGGAACTTCATGACCGACAAACCCTACCTCCAGCCAAATTACCGCTCGAGCTGGGATACCCTCACCACTCTGAAACGCATGCATGAAGCCGGCGAACTCGACGAAGTCCAATCGCGCTTCGCCAGCGACGAGCGGCCCGCGGAGGAATTCTACGACCTCGCCGTCGACCCTCATGAAACCGTGAATCTCGTGCACTCACCGAAACGGGAGCACGCCATGGCACTCGCACGCCATCGCGACATCCTTTACCGGTGGATCCTCGACACGGACGACAAAGGCCGGTTCCCAGAAAGCGACGACGCTCTCCGGGCGGTGATCGACCGATGGGGCGACCAAGCGGTCAATCGCGAATACGAACGCGTCCGCTGAATCCAGCCTTTCTGCTCCCTCCCATCCCTCCGGAGCGACCTTCTGGCTCGCGGTCGAAATATCCCAGCTCCTCCACCCGTGGAAGGTTTCGTAAGACCGATTGTCCACAAAGCCACTCATCCTCCCCCCCATCCCTCACTCATCCGTGCCCATTCGCCTCCCCATTCATGCCTTTCTCGGTTTGTTGCTGACCACCCCCATCTCGCTCGTGGCGGGCAGCGGCATCGATTTCAACCGGGACATCCGCCCGGTCCTCTCGGAAAACTGTTTCCATTGTCACGGTCCCGATGAACAACATCGTGAAGCTGGCCTCCGCCTCGATCTGAAAGACACCGCTTTCGCCGATCGCGACGGCGTGGTCGCCTTCAAACCCGGCGATATCGAAGGCAGCGAGGCATGGCATCGCATCGTCACCAACGACGAGCTGGACCTGATGCCTCCGCCGGACTCCCACAAGCAGCTTTCGGCCGAGGAGAAGGATCTCATCCGGCGCTGGATCGAGTCCGGCGCGGAATGGACCGAACACTGGTCCTTCGTGGCTCCGTCCAAAACGCTCGTGCCAGCCGGCACGCACCCCATCGACCATTTCGTCCGCCGGACGCTGGAGGCAGAGGGACTCGAACCCGCACCCGAAGCGGATCCCCGCACGCTCGCCCGGCGCTTGCACTTCGACCTTACCGGACTGCCATCCGATCCGGAACGCGTGCACCGCTTCGTTCTCGAACACCAACGAAACCCCGGCTCGGCGACCGCTGACTTGATCGACGAGCTTCTGGCCAGCCCGCATTACGGCGAACGCATGGCGCTGATGTGGCTCGACGCCGCCCGCTATGGCGACACCTCCGTCATGCACGCCGACGGACCACGCACGATGTGGCCTTGGCGCGACTGGGTGATCGAGGCTTACAACGCCAATAAGCCCTTCGACGAATTCTCCATCGAGCAATTGGCGGGTGATCTCCTCCCCGAACCGACAACCGCCCAACGCATCGCCTCGGGTTTCAACCGGAACCACGCCACCTCGGACGAAGGCGGGGCCATCCCGGAGGAACTCCGCGTGGAATACATCGTCGACCGTGTTCAAACCACCGCCAATGTCTGGATGGGCCTCACGCTGGAGTGCGCCCAGTGCCACGATCACAAATACGATCCCATCAGCCAAAAGGAATACTTCGAGTTTTTCGCGTTCTTCAATAACCACACCGACCCGGGCATGCAGTCGCGCCGGGGCAACGAAGCACCCGTGGTCGAGGTCGATTCGGAACACCGGGATGCCCAGATCGCCGAACTCGCTTCCCAAATCGATGCCGCCACCAAAAAGCTCGTCGCACACAGGGAAGCCATCCGCCCCGCTTTCACCACGTGGGAAACCACGGCTTCCGCCGAAGCCAAGACGGGCGAAACCATCCCTCTCGCCCTCCCGCATCTCGCTCACTGGTTTCCCCTGGAGAAGGCCATCCACGACGCCATTCCCGACGCCGCTAGGGGTGACCATTTGCGCCGTAAGCAGGGCCGGACGGACTTCACCAAACGCGATGACACCTCCCAAGCCCTCGTGCTCAATGGCAAGACCACCTTTGCTCTCGACCACCCACTGAATTTCCGGCACGACGACGCGTTCAGTTTCTCGTTCTGGATCAAGCCGGAGAAGGACAGCGGCGGGGCGATTTTCGCGAGCATGGATAGCGGCGCTGCTTTCCGCGGTTGGGACGTCTGGCTCCAGAAACGTCGAATCGGCACGCACCTCGTTCACCAGTGGAAAGAGAACGCTCTGAAGGTCGTCTCAAAGCAAGCCCTGGAGGCCGGTCGATGGCAGCACGTGGTCATCAGCTACGACGGCTCCACGAAAGCCTCCGGCGTCTCGATTTACATCGATGGACAACCGACGGAACACGACGTGGAGGCCGACTCGCTCACCGCCACCATCGAAACCGAAGCCCCGTTCAAAATCGGCAGCCGCTCCAGCGGATCGATTTTCAAAGGGCAGCTCGATGACCTCCGGATCTACCACAGCGCACTGAACGCCGATGACGTCGCGCTCACGCGGAACGATCCGGTTCAGGGCGTGCTGGCCATCCCGAAGGCCGACCGCACCCCGGCCCAGCGCCGCCTGCTCTTCGAGCATTACCTGGCCAACGCTGACCCGAATCACCCGAAACTCGTATCCTCCCGCGCCGAGTTCGTGAAGAAACACACCGAACTGGTCGAGAATCCTCTCACCTCCATGGTCATGGGCGATCGCCCTCCTGGCGAGATGCGGATGACCTACATCCTCGATCGCGGGGCCTACGACCAACCGAAGAAGGATGAACCGGCTGAACCTTCCGTCCCCTCGGTCCTGCCCCCGATGATGGACGGCGCACCGGCGACCCGGCTCGGCTTGGCGCGCTGGCTCTTCCGCGACGATCACCCTCTCACCGCCCGCGTGGCCGTGAACCATCTCTGGCAGCTTTTCTTCGGTCATGGACTCGTCAGCACGCCAGGGGATTTCGGCGCCCAGGGCGCATTCCCCTCTCACCCGGAACTTCTCGACTGGCTCGCGGTCGATTTCCGGGACAGCGGGTGGGACGTGAAGCGCCTGGTTCGCCTCATCCTGACCTCGGAAACCTACCGGCAGTCCTCAAAAATCACACCGGATGGGCTCGCCGCCGACCCGGGAAACCACCACCTGGCCCGCTCCCCACGGCTCCGTCTTCAAGCTGAATTCATCCGTGATAATGCGCTGGCACTCAGCGGTTTGCTCGACCGGAAGATGGGCGGCCCCGGGGTGAAACCCTACCAGCCTCCAGGGCTGTGGGCGGAGGTGGGTCTCGGGGGAAAACCCCATTTCGTTCAGGATACCGGCGAAAAACTCTACCGGCGGAGCATCTACACCTACTGGAAACGCAGTTCACCACCGCCGAACATGCTTGTCTTCGATGCGCCGACCCGCGAAAAGTGCACCCTCCAGCGCCCCCGGACCAACACCCCGCTTCAGGCCCTGGTCACCCTGAACGACGTGCAGTTTGTCGAGGCCGCTCGGCACCTCGCGGAGCGCATCATCGGCGAA
>CAZCRA010000191.1:0-7535 GCA_964500945.1 uncultured Verrucomicrobiales bacterium
ATACCCCGCTTTCGACGGTTTGAACCTCTCCTGGGAGGTTCGGGAGGGCCTCCATAAACATGCCTCGGAACGGATTCGGCCCGCCACTCACAACCGCCCCGCCGAGCATTTCCCTCAGCCCTCCCTCGAAGCGCAAATCGCCAACGTCGCCGACGAAATCACTTACTACAGCCACGATCTCGACGACGGCCTCGATCATTCACTCATCGATCCAAAGGATCTCGAATCCCTTGCGATCTGGCAACGCTGCACCGGCCAACTCCGGCGCCATTTTCCAGACCTCACCGGAAAGCGCCTCACCACGTACGCCATCCGAAGCCTCATCGATTTCCAGGTGGCCGACGTCATCCGATCCACTTTCGCGCGCCTCGAAAAGGCCAATGCCCAGCACAGCGACGATGTTCGGCGCCATCCAACCCCACTGGCCGGCTACAGCGAAGAATTGGCCCGCGAAAACCGTCAGCTTCGGGAGTTCCTCTTCCAAAACGTCTATTTTCATGGCGACGTCGCGGCGGCAAACCGGCGCGGCTGCGAAATGATCGAGGGCGTTTTCCAAGCCCTGGTCCGTCGCCCCGAAGCCATGGGAGAATACCTGGAAACCCACGCCGAAGAGGAACCGGTCGAGCGAATCATCTGCGATTACATCTCCGGCATGACCGACCGGTTTCTCGAACGCGAGCACCGGCGACTCGCCCGGCGCCCCCAGGTCAGCGTCCCATGACCGGAGCATCCGCCTGCTCCTCCCCTTTCGACGGCGAGATCTGCACCCGGCCGGAGCGCACATCCAGCTGGAAGCGCTCCCGGAACCCCGGCCCTGGCGGAGTCACGCTGACCACCGCATCCTCCTCCGCCAACAGCAACCAACGCTGGCTCGCCCGCAATTCGGAGGCATCCAGATGCAGCCGCCCCGATTCCAACCGGATCTTCACGAATCCCTCGCGTTCGGCCGGCAACACCACCGTGTTCCGGTGCAATAACTCGGCGAACCATCCCGAGTGACGCTGCTTGAGCTGAAAGTAAGGTTCTTCCCCATCCCCTTCATCCGTCCACACCTCCTTGATTGCGCTTCCCGGAAGCCCATGACCATCGCTCTGCACTCGAATGCCCGCGAGTTCGCCCTCCGCGGCGCTCCTCACCATGTGCTGGTCCCCTTCCAGAAGCAGGGAAACCTCGAACGGCTTCCCCTCCGGCACCTCGATGGCATACCGGTCATCACGTTGATGCGGGGTCGCCAAACCAATGACTAGCAGTGCCGCTCCGAGGACCCCACCCGCCCCCGTCCAAACATACCAGGGAACCCGCTGCCTTTTCGGATTCTCGCGCTCCGTGTACGCCCATCCACGGTGAAGTCCCAGGCCGTAGAAAAGCACCCCGGACGCCGCCAACGTGAAAGTCCCCGACCACAGCACGTCGCTCAAAAAATGCCCGCCCTGCGCCACTCGAGCCATGCCGATCAGCACGCCACCCCCAGCGGCCGTCACCGCCACCCAGAGTCCCCGCCGGGTCCGTCCCAGAAGAAGTGCGACGCCCAGGAAATAGAATCCCATCGAACAGTGACCGCACGGAAAGCTCTTCCCGGGGCTCCTCGCATCGTAAGTCCAAACCCGCTCATGCACATACGGACCGCCAAAATTCTCCACGTGACGCGGGCGAGGCCTTCCCCAATGCTCCTTGAAGACGGCGTTGATCACGATCCCGGGCCCCAGCGCCAGCGAGGCGATCAAATAGAGGGCCACCCGCCTCCAGCGACGCACCGCCGGCCACCGGTATCCAGCCAACAACGCCACCAGCGCGCTCACCACTACCAACACCGCCGGCAGCGTCCCCCAATCATACAGACCGCGCCACAGCCAATGATTCGCCCACTTCCAGGCTGCCTCGTCATCGAAAAAACGCTGCTGAAGACTCAAGTCCAGCGGCCAGATCCAAAACGGGATCGTCAGCACGAATCCCACCCCCACGCAGAGCGCGGCGAATCGCAGTCCCCATATCCAACCCTGGGCCTGCCAACCCTTATTTCCCTGCTGCCACGCTTCCATCTTCTCAATCGGTCACGGTCCCCATCGCTCGCCGGCCCGTAATCTTGAAATGAAACCAACCCATCCTCGACTATCCTACTCCATTCCGATTTGAATCACGTCCTATCACCAGCTCCGGACCTCACCGGACTCCGCGCCGACTTTCCCATCCTCTCGCGTGAAGTCCACGGCAAGCCTTTGGTTTACCTCGACAACGGAGCGACCTCACAAAAACCCCAGGCGGTCATCGACGCCATCCGGGAATTCTACCGGAGCGAAAATTCGAACATCCACCGCGGCGTTCATTACCTTAGCGTCACCGCCACCCAATCCTATGATCGGGCCCGCGAAACCATCGCACGCTTTCTGGGCGTTTCGGACTCGGCCCAACTGATCTTCGTCCGGGGAACGACCGAAGCCATCAACCTCGTTGCCCATTGCTGGGGCGGTCCAAACCTGAGGGAAGGCGACGAAATCCTCCTCACGCAGATGGAGCACCATGCGAACATCGTGCCATGGCAAACCCTGGCCCATCGCATCGGAGCCACCTTGCAGGTCGTCCCTCTCCTGCCCGATGGCTCCCTCGACCTCGACGCCTTCCGGACGTTGATTTCGCCCCGGACACGACTCGCCGCAATCACCCACATCTCCAACGTGCTGGGCACGGTCAATCCCGTCGCTGAAATCTGTCGCCTCTGCCGAGAACATGGAGTCGTCACGATGATCGACGGCGCTCAAGCGGCGCCCCACATGCAAGTCGATCTCAAGGCCATCGGGTGCGATTTCTACGCTTTCAGCGGCCACAAGGTCTTCGGGCCCGACGGAATCGGTGTCCTCTTCGGCCGGCGCGACCTCCTGGAAGCCATGCCCCCATATCAAACCGGGGGCGACATGGTGGAGTCGGTCAGCTTCGAACGATCCACGTTCAAGCCCATCCCGGAGAAGTTCGAAGCCGGGACTCCGAACATCTCCGCCGCGATCGGCCTCGAAGCCGCCTTCAACTACCGTGCCACTCTTCCCTGGGACGAACTTCAGCGCCATGAACACGCGCTGCTCGAGGCCGCCACGGAGAGTTTGCTGGAGATTCCGGGCGTCCACATCCAGGGAACTGCCGCCGGAAAGATGCCGGTCATTTCGTTCACGCTCGATGGGGTGCACCCCCATGACATCGGAACCATTTTGGATAGCGACGGCGTGGCGATCCGCGCGGGAAATCACTGCGCTCAGCCCCTGCTCGCCTACCTGGGCGTTCCCAGCACCGCACGCGCCTCGTTCGCATTCTACAACACCCTTGATGAGGTCGAAATCCTCGTGAAGGCTGTGGACAAATGCCGGCGTTTCTTCGCTTGAGCAACGCCGGTCACTCCCTTTCCCGACATGGACGAACATCTCGACGAACTCTACCAACAGATCATCCTGAGCCACAACAAGCGGCCCAGGCATGAAGGTTCACTCGATCCCTACACCGGTAAAGCCGAGGGTTACAACCCCCTCTGCGGAGACAAAGTCACCGTCTTTCTGAATGAAGACGACAGCACCATCGCTCAGGTCAGCTTCGTGGGTGAAGGTTGCGCCATTTCCCGCGCGTCCGCTTCGATCATGACCACTCTCCTCCAAGGGGTCACGCCCGATGAAGCGCGTGAAAAGGCCAAGGAAGTCTACGAAATGCTCACCGGGAACGAAGAACCGGTCATCGATCTGGCCGAGCAGGGTGACCTCGCTGCTCTCGCAGGCGTGCGGAAGTTCCCGGCCCGCATCAAATGCGCAACCCTCGCCTGGCACGCCATGGAGGATGCCCTGAGGGGAAAAACTTCGTGAAGGACGGAAACCCGGCGCTCGCCTGGCGGACGAAGCAGCAGGCTTCAGCTCCCCGAACCAGTCATCAGGTAATAGGCTCCGGCAGCCGCGAGAATCAGCACGGCGACGACCACCAGCACCAACCCGAGCACCATTTTCGGCGCGTGATCGCTCTCATCATCACTCGCGGGATGAACGGGAGCTGAACTCGCTGGCTTTGGCGCAGGAGAAGCAGGTTTCTCTGCCGGTGCGACCGATTCCCGGACCGGAGACGCGGACGACGCGGCAGCTGCAGCTGTGGCAGGAGCAGGAGCAGGCGCCGGGGCTGTCTCGACCGGAGCAGGAGCTGCCGGCGCCGGGGTGACTGCCGCCGGTTCGACCGTTTGGGCCGGAGCAGGTGCGGGTTCGGGCGCAGGCTCAGCCTTCGGTGCGGTTGCCGTGGAAGGTTCCGGGACCGGCGCGGGCGCGGGAGCAGGCGTAGGGGCCGGAGAGGGAGTGACCGGTGCCGGCTTCTCCGCGACACCGGGCGCGGGAGCCGGTGAGGGTTTGGACGGGGCGGAAACCGGCGGTGCGCTTGCCGAGGGAGTCGAGGGTTTGGCCGCGGCCAGCGTTTCCGGATTGCTGGCTGCACTATCTTCGCTCAGCGGCGCTCCTTTGAGGGGTGCGTCAGGGCCGGAAGCCGGTTCAATCTTCGGAAGACCCGGCATCTCCTCCTTTGGCGGAGCGTCGGCGGTTTTCTCCGGCGTCGCAGACGGGCCGGAACCTCGATTCAGGGGAGCGGTGGGATCCATGTTGGCAGGGAATTCTTTCGAATCGCACCATCGCAGCAGTTTTCGCGCCTTCCAGTGGAAATTCCGACACTCGAATCCCGGATCTCAGCCGAAAGTTTCTGCGTAAGCGACTCAGAAGCACCGATTGACTCAAACGACGCCCGCGCTAGCTTGGCTTATGAGGAATACTAATCTTCTGGCAATTTTCGCCACACTCTTTCTCCCCGTTTTCGCTGACGCTCAGGAGTCGTCTCGCCTCAAGACCCTCCCAGGATTCGAGGCGGACCTCGTCTACGAAGTCCCGAGGGATTCCCAGGGATCTTGGGTCGCTCTCACCGTCGATCCGCAGGGGCGCTTCATCGTTTCAGATCAGTATGGCAGCCTCTACCGATTTCCCCTTCCCGAAGTCGGCCAGAAGCTCGCGCCAGGGCAGTTGGAGCGCATCGATCTCGACATCGGCGAGGCTCAGGGCCTCCTCCATGCCTTCGACAGCCTCTACATCGTCGTGAATTCGTTCAAGCGTCAGAAGGGTCTTTATCGCGTCCGCGACACCGACGGGGACGATCGCTATGACGAAGTGAAACTGCTTCGCGCCTTCCGGGAGCGCGCCGGCGAACACGGTCCGCATGCCATTCTACTGAGTCCCGACGGACAATCCCTCACGATCGTCGCGGGCAACCAAATCGAACTGACCAGCCACGTCCGAACCCGGGTCGCTCCAGTTTGGGGCGAAGACCAGATCCTGCCCCGCGTCTACGGCAAGGGCTTCATGAAAGGCACCCTGGCGCCGCGAGGTTGGATCGCAAAAACCGATCCCAACGGCGAAAACTGGGAGATCATCGCCACCGGCTTCCGGAATCCTTATGACGCCGCCTTCAATCGCGAGGGAGAACTTTTCACCTACGACGCGGACATGGAGTGGGACATGAACACGCCCTGGTATCGACCCACCCGGATCAATCACGTCATCAGCGGCGCCGATTTCGGGTGGCGAAACGGTTCCGCCAAATGGCCGGCGTACTACCCCGACAGCTTCGGGGCGGCCGTCGATATTGGCCCCGGCTCGCCAACGGGCGTCTCCTTCGGCTATGGAGCGAAGTTTCCAGAACGCTATCAGAACGCCCTCTACGCGGCGGATTGGAGCTACGGCATCCTTTACGCCGTCCACCTCGAGCCCGATGGCGCGTCCTACACCGGCTCCTTCGAGAAGTTCTTGTCGGGCCGCCCGCTCCCTTTGACCGATCTCGTCGTCCATCCGGCGGATGGCCACCTCTACTTCACGACGGGCGGTCGGCGCGTTCAATCGGCTCTCTACCGGGTCCGCTACACGGGGGAGGAACCCGTGAGTGCTGCAGCTCAGCGGAGCGATCCCACCGGCGGAGCTCGTGCCCTCCGTCATCGTCTCGAAGATTTCCATGGCAGGTCTGCGGTCCAAGCCGTGGATGAGGCCTGGCGCTACCTCGGAAGCGATGACCGCGCTATCCGCCACGCCGCCCGGGTGGCGCTCGAGCACCAACCTGTCGAGTGGTGGCTCGGATTGGCCGTCGCTGAAACCGATCCGCGGGCTCGTCTCGCGGCGCTCCTGGCTGCTGTGCGAGTGGGCGAAGGACATCCCCACCTCCTCGACGTCGTTCTCGAATCGGCACGGACGCTCAATTACGAAGCCCTACCCAACGATCTGCGGCTGGAGCTTCTGCGCGTCTACGGCCTTGCCGTCATCCGTCACGGGGGCGGATTCCCGAACACCCTCACTGCCAATCAGAGCGGAATGATCTTGGGCCATCTCGAAGCCCAGTTCCCAGCCGCATCCGTCCCGGAAAATATCGAACTCAGCCAAATCCTCGCCAATCTCGGAGCGGAATCGCTCCCGGCCAAAGCCGTGGAACTTCTGGAAACGACGCCGAGTCAGGACGCCCAGATCGCCTTGGCAAAGAACATCCGCCTGACCAAAGCCGGCTGGACTCCCGAACTTCGGCGACGCTATTTCGAATGGTTCGTCAGGGCCCAGACTTATCGCGGTGGGGCTAGCTTCGGGCTCTTCGTCGAGAGCATCAAGAACGATGCCATCGCCTCCCTCCCAGCCGGTCAACGAGATGCCCTCGCCTCCCTCATCGATGCCAAACCTCAGGCCACGACTCCGGCCTTCACGACCGAGCCTCGCGAATTCGTGAAGAACTGGACGGCCTCGGACTTCGACGACGTCATCCACGTCGGGCTCGAGGGCGGGCGCCGCTTTGAAAATGGCCGTAAGCTGTTCGGCGTCACCGGCTGCTATGCCTGTCACCGCTTCAACGGGCAGGGCGGCGCCATCGGTCCAGACCTCACGAGCGCCGCTGGCAAATTCAGCCCGCCCGATTTGCTCGAATCCATCCTCGATCCCAGCAAGGAAATCTCCGACCAATACGGCGCCACCGTCTACACCATGAAAGATGGAAGCGTCGTCATCGGCCGGGTCGTCAACCTCCGTGAGGACGATCTCCAAATCAACACCAACATGTTCGACCCGAACGCCATCACCTCGATCAAGCGGGACCAAATCGTTTCCGCCGAAGAATCACCGGTCTCGATGATGCCGCCGGGGCTCCTCAATACCCTCGACAAAGACGACGTCCTCGACCTCCTGGCCTACATCCTCTCCCGCGGAAACGCCGAGGATCCTTATTTCGCTAACTAGCCCAGATATTTCGTCAAGCTAGGAGGTTAATTTCATTTGACGAAGTCATTGAGGGAGGTGTCAGTTTTGTAGCCTCGAACGGGGTTTGAAGGCTCTCTGAAGGGAACTGGGGCGTAGTTCTCCCGACTCCCTCCGTTGTTTTTCGGGTGCCCGGGACAGCACCCCAGGGCTTTCAAGCGCTGGAGAGCAAGGTGCGGGCCGCGGTGATGAACTCGTCCTGGTGTCGAGTAGCCCGGGGGAGTCTCACCCCCAGGCTCTCACAGAACCGTACGTGAA
>CAZCRA010000192.1:0-7525 GCA_964500945.1 uncultured Verrucomicrobiales bacterium
GAGAGTGGTGAGCGCGGGGAGGTGGCGGATTCGCCCGCGCCGTCTCCCGAGGAGGCCCCCGAACCTCGCGTGGACCCGGCCCAACTCCTCCCGCTTCTCCGCCAACTCGCCGCCGCCCACAACCTCGACCTCGCCACCCTGTCGCCCGAGGAAAAGATCGGCTTCATCGCCGCCGTCCTCACCCATGCCTTCGGCCAATCCGCCGAGACCCTCACCGACGAAGCGCGCAACGCCCTGATCCAAGAGGCGATGCGGATCGGGGAGCAGTTGTGAGGCGGACTGCGGCGCCTCGTCGCCGGTTTTCCCACCCGAATGTAGCCAGGAATTCGGCCCAGGATTTTGATTCGAGGACTGAAGTCCTCGCCACATTGTTGGCCAAACCGCGTTCGCTCCCGCTGACTGAGTCATCCGAAGAGCGCATGGGGACAGGCCGTCTGTAGGCAAACCATCAGGGCGCACCGCGCCGGAGCCGGGCGAATCCATAGCGCCATCGGTTTGCGACCTGGCTCGCCCGTGGAGGCTACATGTCCAGCCCAAAAACGGATCCAAGGGAAACGCCGGAAATCCGGTGATGCAAGATGATGGCCTGTTGCTCGGTGAGTCCGGCGATCAAGTCGATGGCTACCCGCACCCGGTCTTCATCCTCGGTGAGTTCGCGCAGCAAGATCCGGTCTTGGGCGGGGAACAGGTGATAGCGGGACTCGTTTGCCAGCGCGTCCTCACAGAAGGCATCCACCAACGTTTCAATCACTCGGCGTTGACCGAGTTGTTGACTCGCCAACGCCGATTCATCGATCACATACTGCCAAGTGAGCTGCTTGAGAAGGTCTACTTCCGCCCGAACCAACGGATCGATTTTCAGCCCCGATTCATCCAAGCGGGTCGCGTTATCGAAACGATTGAGAAGCTCAGACGAGAACATCGCCAAGGCCATGTCGTGTTCTCGGCTCCGGTCGTAAGGACGCGTTACCGGAATTTTCCGGAAGATCCGGTCCGCAATGGCCTCGCACTCACTTCGATCGAAGTCACCTTCCCATTCCCTCATGCGTCGCTCGATCCCATCGACCAGATTCCCTCGCTCCCGCTCGTCGGTAGAGCGCAACGAATGCAGCGGGATTCTTCCACTCCGGAAGAAATCCTCCATATCGTGAACCGAGTAGGCAATATCGTCGGCCCAGTCCATGAGTTCCGCCTCCAGGGTCCGGCAATCCGCCTTTAAGCCGTCCCTGGCCCATTCGAACTCTTCCGATTCCGATTCGTAGGCGCCCCACTTGCGCTTCTTCTTCGCCTTTGGACTCCGCTTCCAAGGGTATTTGAGCAAGGCGCAGAGCGTCGCCCGGGTGAGATTCAACCCGGAGAATGCGGCGTAACGCCGCTCCAACTTCGTGACCACCCGGAAGGATTGCGCGTTGCCCTCAAATCCGCCAAGCGATTTGAACTTTGCCGCAGCGACCTCATCGAGAACTTTCTCCGCGACATGCCCAAATGGTGGGTGCCCCAGGTCGTGGGCCAGACAAGCGGCTTCGACGACCTCCGGGTCCAAACCGCCCAGGGTCTGCACCAAGTCCGTACCGTGCTGCGTGACGAGCTTCTCCGCCAAGCGCCGACCCATCTGCGCCACCTTGAGCACATGCGTAAGTCGATTGTGAACGCGATATCCTTCGTCCGGAGAAACGACCTGGGTGATGAGCGCCAACCGCCGGAAGAACCCACAGTAGAGAATGCGGTCGCGATCTCGTTGAAAGGACGTCCGCGCCTCAGGGCTCGGCTTTTGCGGGGGGGCATGAAAGCGTTCAGCTCGTTTGGCATGCCACCTTACCAACCGCTTCGCCATGGGCTCGGACCGTCAAGCGCCAGCCGCCACGGAAGTCAGGACGGGGAGAAACTCGCGGTTCAGAGTGATCGCTCCCTCGCCGATCAAAAACCAGAAGGCCACTCGGAGCGCATCCTCGCGGTAGCCGCGCGGCCGAAGTGCCGCGATCATCTCCGGCAAATCCGAACCGGCGTGTTCGTCCAAGAGCGCTTGCAACGCCTCTTTGGCCGCTTCAATCTCTTCCTTTGTCATACTTTGGAACGGTTGACTATCTCAGAACATATTCAGCCACCGTCCCTTGTCGATGAGATTCCTCTTCGATCCCATTGAAACCCGTCGGCATTCCCACCGCCTCGGCCTCCGGTGGTGCCGGACCCATCCCCTCCATTTGGCACCAGATCGGCTGGGTCCATGAGAAGACCGGGAACCTCGAAGCCGCCGAACAGGCCTATCTCCAATCCCTCGCGATCCGGGTCGAAACGAGGAACCAGGCGGGCGAGGCGGACTCGCGCGGCCAGCTCGGGATTCTCTACGACCGGATGCCGGGTCGCCGGGAAGACGCCGTGGCATTCATGCGCCAAGGTATCGAACTTTGCGCGGCCCTCGGCGATCTGCTCGGGGAAGGGGCCGAATTCTGCGCCACGACCTTCGGCATCTCACCCGGGAACCGCACCGCATTCCCCAGGTCAAATCCGAACTGGCCGCCCGCGCCGCCGAGGACGACACACACCCTTTCGAGAAAGCCCTCATCGCCCAGCTCCTCCACCTCCTCGACGGCGTCCGGGACGAATCCTCCAACCAATCCCCCGAGACCCTCACCGACGAAGCGCGCAACGCCCTGATCCAAGAGGCGATGCGGATCGCGGAGCCGTTCTGAGGTGGATTTGGGCCGACTCGTCGCCGGTTTTCCCACCCGAATGGATCCAGGGCTTCGGCCAAGGAGGATTTCGGTTCGAGGACTGAAGTCCATTCCACGTTTCTCCCAGCGCGATGGAAGAAGAAGCATCGGGGACAGAACATCAGAGACAGAGCAAACGTGCGTTTGCTTTGTTCCCATTTCATCTCGCAAGCGCTCCACACGCGTGAAACGGGCTCCCACGCGCGTTTCCATCGGCATTCAGCGATGCAGGCGACATTCCAATTTCGTCACCGCCGCCGACACACGTGTCTGCAGGTTCCCACGCCCGTGGCGACCGCCTTTCATCCGTGCGGAGACTCCGCCACGCCGGTTCGGACCGCCCAGCTCGCGTGTCGGCGATCGCCACAAAATTTCAAACCGCTCCGCATCGATGCAAAGCAGTTCCCACGCGCGTGGCGTTCAGAGATGTCCCCTAAAGGTGGCTGAGAAAACGGCGCACGCCTTCTCCGCGTCCCGCGCCATTCCGCCTACCGAATCAATTTCTCCGATTGACACTCTAGACATCCCTCCTCAGGATGACGGGGAACAATGAGCATGGCGGACCCGGGCCTAGGCCCCCCTCTTGGAGGAGCCGATGGCGAGTGGACGCGCCTCGTAGAAGATCTGGCGTCTCCAATCTTCAGAATTCGAGACCGGATCGCACCAGACCGTCCCGCCGCCGCGGCGTCTTCCGGCTGGGACAATGAGGTGTGCCAGACCGATGCGCTGCTGCTGGTGGAGTATCCGCAAACCGCTTTACTCCTCAAAGATACGCGTCACCTCGTCATCCGCAGGTTCTTGGAGCAGCAGTCCGGCGCTGCGGGAGTAGGGGCCGCCGACGGTGAAAATGCTCCGCCTCCGTTGCAGCTCGATCCCGGCGGACTGCCGCCCCCCGCGTGGCACCGGCTTGGCGTGGTGGGCATCACCGTGGAGACTGTAGAAGACCGGGGCAACGACGTGCAGCAGGGGGCGGATGAGGCCGCGCGCCTGGCATGCAAGCTTTTTGGGGACGAAACATGGAAGGCGCGGCCGCTCCACGGACTGGCTGGCTTCTATGAACTCGAGAGGCCGGGACGTCTTGTGGGCGTCTCGGAAGCCTGGGAACTCGCCCGGCTCCTGGAGAGGGAAGGAAGATTCCGTTATGCCGAGCCGGATATCCTCCTGCTTCCGCGGCAGATATCGAAGCGGGAGACCAAGCCGGAACTGAGTGCTGCCAGCGGGTTTGGCCTGGACCACTCGGACATTCCCGAAACGCTCAATGAAATCGAGTGGCCCCTCGATCTGACGAAGGTCAAGAGTACCTGGCCCCATTCCAAAGGGGCCGGAGTCAAGATAGGCCACATCGATACGGGATATACCAAGCACCCGGAGATCTTGGATCGCATCGATGCCGCCGACGGATTTAACGTCTGGGACGGCACGCAGGATGCCCTGGATCCCTTGGATGGGGGGTTCTGGGACCAGGCCCGGACCAAGGTTCCAATCCTGACCCCGGGCCACGGCACTGCCACCGCGAGCGTCATCGCCAGTCCGGAAGGATCGCAATTGCAGAACGGTGACGGAAAGTTCGTCACCGGCAGCGCGCCGGAAGCCAGGATCCTGCCCTTCCGGGCCACGCCGACGGTGGTGATCCTGCCGATGGGCAGTGCCGCCGCGGTGGCCGAAGCCATCGGCCGAGCCGTGGACGGAGGAGCCCGAGTGATTTCGATGAGCCTGGGATCGCCGGTGGGAAGCCGTCCCCTGCGCCGCGCGGTGGAAAATGCCTTGGACAAAGGAGTCATCGTGTGCGCGGCGGCGGGAAACGTGGTTCTCTTCGACCACACGCTCTCTGCGGTAACCTATCCCGGGGCCTATCCAGGGGTGGTCGCCGTGGCCGGCTGCGACTATCACAAGAGACCGTGGATCGACTCGTGCCGCGGACCCGAAGTCGTCGTGACCGCGCCGGCCACCCAAGTGTGGCATGCGCGAGCGGAAGAGAACGGTCAGGGCCCGGAATATAGCTGCGAGCAGGGATCTGGCACCTCGTTCGCCGTCGCCTTGATTGCGGGGATTGCCGCATGCTGGCTAGGTCGGCTGGACAGGGAAGGATTCGACCTCCCCGCGCGCTACATACCGAGGGCGTTTCTGCGGGCGCTGCAGGAGCACTCGGCCATCCCGGTCGACCTAACGCAGCGGGTGGGCGAACAGAGGTGGAACAGGAACGAGCTGGGATGCGGTATCGTCGATGCCGAAGCGCTCTTTCAAATCGATCCCCGGCAATACACGACCGCAGTGTTGGAGCCATCCGCACCGGCAACGCTGGCTGCCGCAGAGGGGGAGGTGCGCGAAGCTCCGCCCACGGCCGCACTGCTCCGGCTTTTTCCCGGCGCGCAGGAAGGCGCGCTGCGTAAGGCGCTGAGCCATCTACTCCAAATACCGGAAGCCGCGGTGGACGGCGTGCTCCAGGAGGCGGGAGGTGAGATTCTCTTCCACCTCACCTCCGATCCAGCGCTGAGGCAGGCGCTAATTCAAGGAGATGATGCAACCCGGGCGGAGGCAGTGCCCTCCATGACGCAGAGAGGTTCGGCGAGCTTGAGGCGGGTGCTGGCAAACGCGCAGGCCGCCGCGGCCCGCCTCGAGGGGACACAGAAGCCACCATGGCCTGCCGCGACTCAGCTGATGCGGAATTCCTCGCGTAGCGGGGGGGCGAAACCGACCCACCGGCTCCTGCGCGGCTACACCTTCGATCCCATGCTGGCCACCCAGCTGGAAACCGCCATCGTCAGCGAAACCTGCTACCGGGTGCCTTGGGAGGACCTCGAGCCAGGGCCCCGGGGTGAGTATCTCGAGGTTGTCGATTTCGATCCGGCCAGCGCCTGCTTCTACGCTCCCGTCGATCTCGACAGTCCAGCGATCCTGGCGCAGAACGGCCTCACACCGTCGGAGGGCAATCCCCAGTTCCATCAGCAGATGGTCTACGCCGTGGCGATGCGAACCATCGACCGGTTCGAGCGCGCTTTGGGGCGCAAAGCGATGTGGGCGGATCGATGGGATCGCAATGGAACCGGAAAAGACCAGTTCATCCGGCGCCTGCGGGTCTATCCCCATGCCCGTCGCGACGCAAATGCCTACTATAGCCGAGCGAAGATGGCGCTGCTTTTCGGGTATTTTCCCGCCACGGCGGACCGGACCGCGGGCGTTTACCCAAAGGGACTGGTGTTCACCTGCCTCTCGCACGATATCATCGCCCACGAAACCACGCATGCGCTACTGGACGGACTGCACCCAGAGTATCTCAGGCCCACCAATCCCGACATGCTGGCCTTCCACGAAGCCTTCGCGGACATCGTGGCCATGTTCCAGCATTTCAGCCTGGAAGACGTCGTGCGCCAGGAGATCGCAAAGACGCGAGGTGATCTGCGCGAAGCCGCGAATGTCCTAGGGCAGCTGGCCACCCAGTTTGGGCTGGCTCGCGGTTCGCGCGGAGCGTTGCGGGATTTCATCGGCACCACGGATCCCAAGACCGGACAATGGAAACCGCACGAAGCCGATCCGACGCAGCTAGAACGGACCACCCGGGTGCATGACCGGGGAGCGATCCTGGTGGCGGCGGTGTTCGACGCCTTTCTCTCGATCTACCGGCACCACTCCCGCGATCTGCTTCGCCTGGCCAGTGGCGGCACGGGCGAGCTGCCCCGGGGCGAGCTTCACCCAGACCTGGTCAACCGCTTGGCCAGGGAAGCCGCTAAGGTTGCCGGCCGCATGCTGAATATCTGTATCCGGGCGCTGGATTACTGCCCGCCGGTGGACCTCACCTTTGGAGAGTATTTGCGGGCTATCATCACGGCGGACATGGACATCATGCCGGAAGACCCGCACCACTACCGGGTCGCCATCATCGAGGCCTTCCGTCGGCGCGGCATCTATCCAGACAACATCCGGACACTGTCAGAGGACAGTCTGTGCTGGGCGCGCCCCGAGGAGGAACGCGCCTTCGCGGACATGGGCGTGAGCGAACACCTGAGCCGATTCCTGGAGAACATCGGCATCCGCCAAGTCGTGGATGATTTGCGCAGGTTAAAGGATCGCCATGCCATCTGGGAACGAACGCGGCAGTTTGGTAGCCAGCATCACTGGGCCGTCCAAGCCGAACCGCAAGCCGCCACGGCACTCGAAACGCTTACCGGGCTTAAGCTGATCGACAACCGCCGTTTCTTCGTCGCAGCGATTCGCCAGTCGCAGAGGCGTGTCGAAGACGACCGCGTCTTGAACCAGGCATTCGTGACCATCCTGCAAAGGGTTGAACGGCAGCGCAAGGGCAGACGCTACCGCATCGCTTGTGGTAGCACCCTGGTCATTGACCTGGATGACTTCACTGTCCGCTACGCCATCCGCAAAGGTCCCGGCGTCGAGCGCATTCAGCGCATCGCGGACTTCCTGCGGCAGCGGGATCTTGGACTGCGGGAGACTTATCTCCGAGACGAGGAAGAATCCTTTGCGGGAATCCATTCTGACGCCTTCTGATCGATCCGGCCATGCCCACCTCCTCGAAGAACCCAACCCGAAAGAATACCAGGTCCCGGAAACGCCCGGCCGGCAAGACCGCGTTCTCCCGCAATGCGGCCCGCTCTTCGCCCTCCGGCACGCCGTGCGCTTCACCGGATTGGAGGGCGCGAGTTCGCATGTTCCGTCAAGGCCTTGGCGACTTCTTCCTCCTGAGTTTCGCCAGGCCCGAAGCCCTTCCCTTTCACATGCTCATCGATGCTGGAGCGCTCACCGGGACGCAGGCCGAGATGCGCCCATTCGTGCAAGAACTCCGGGACAGTGTCCGCGGA
>CAZCRA010000193.1:0-7459 GCA_964500945.1 uncultured Verrucomicrobiales bacterium
CGTCACGCCCGGCGGAGGCAGGGGAGACTGTTTTTTGAGCTGCCGAGTTCGTAGGGATGGAAGCGGACATAGGCTGCCAAAGGCAGAGCGACGCGTCCAATTCGGATGTTTTTCCCCCGCGTTACCCTCCGCCTTCTGAAGTGTCACCACTTCAGCTTCCATGTGGCGGGAGGCGATGCGCCCACTGAACGAAGCGTCATTCGGGTTGGTTCGGAGGTTCGTTCTCGGGAAGGAGTTGCTCGAAGATGGCGCTGACGTGGCGGGAAGCGGCCTGAACGCGATCACGGGAGATGGGCGCGCCCGGGGGGACGTCGAGTTCATCGTGCAGGGCGGCCAGCTTGGTGGGGAGGTCGCGAAGCTGTGGGGAGGCCTTGAGGGCGGGGTGAAAGGTCTCCAGCTCACTGATGTAGTATTCGGCGATGTCGACCCGGCGGAGGAGGTCGGCGCGTTCCGGAGTGTATTCCACTTCGAGCACGGTGCAGGTGAGTTCGAGTGCACGGAGCCAACCACCGAGACCGATGAGGTGAACCAGGTCGACGTCGCGAAGGGTGATGAGTTCGCGTTCGACATCGTGCTGGGCGGCGGCCATTTCGCGCTGGAGCTGGGCCCAATCGCCTTTCCGGCCGCTGTCGACGAGTGCTTTTGTGTGGCGGGTGACGTGGAGGCCGGCGCCGAGGGCGGAAGCGTGCCGGACGATCGAGCGTCCCGCCGACTCGACGCCCGCGAGATCGCGGGAGGCGACGACGAAGAAGCCGTCCGCGATGAGCCGGCCGAGGTTGGCGGCGATGGCGACGCGTCCGGTCGGTGGTTTTTCTGGCCAGTCGCGGCGAACCAGGCCGGCCGGCACTTCCCCGAGGAGATCGAGTTGTTCGAAGATCTTGGCGATGGAGGGCGTGGTCAGCTCGTTGATGCCGAATTCTTCCCGAAAGTGATCATCGGCCAGGAGTTCGGGCGGGATGACGGGCGGGGCGGCGCGAACCGTTCCCAGAAGGGAGGCCATGAGGGTGAACGTAAGGAGCGCGGGGAGAGGACGTCGCATGGGCATTAGAAACGGATAGGTTGGAAAGTGGGAGACGGAAAGCATGATGTGGACGTGAAAACGGTTGTGAGGGTGCGCGAAACGGGTAGAGGCGAAGGGAGCGTGCAGAGTGTGAGGGCAGAAAGATGACCATGTGGCAAACCGGGTGGGTGATCGCCTACGGCCTGATCCTGGGGCTGATCTCGCTCTATGGGATTCACCGCTACATCATCCTGTATCTTTTCCTGAAATACCGCCGTTCGGTGCCTGAGAAGCCTGGCGCGCCGGTGGAGTGGCCGGTCGTGACAGTGCAGTTGCCTGTTTACAATGAGCGATGGGTGGTACGGCGTCTGCTGCGGGCGGTGGAGAAGCTCGATTATCCTAGGGACCGGCTGGAGATCCAGGTGCTGGACGATTCGACGGACGAGACGACGGAGATCGCCCGGGAGGAGATCGCGCGGCTGCGCGCAGCAGGTTTGGACGCGCACTTGATCCGGCGAGAGGATCGCGTGGGCTACAAGGCGGGCGCGTTGGCCAATGGGATGCGGCAGGCCCGGGGCGAGTTGCTGTATGTGCTCGACGCCGATTTCGTGCCTGAGCCGGGCAATCTGCGGGCGATGGTGCCTTATTTCTCGGATCCCGGGGTAGGGATGGTGCAGGCGAGGTGGGGGCATTTGAACCGGGGTTTCTCGCCGCTGACGCGGGTGCAGGCGATTTTGTTGGACGGACACTTTTTGCTCGAGCAGACGGCCCGGAGCCGGAGCGGCCGGTTCTTTCATTTCAATGGGACAGCGGGCCTTTGGCGGAGGTCCTGCGTGGAGGGCGCGGGTGGGTGGGAGCACGACACGCTGACGGAGGATCTGGATCTGAGCTTCCGCGCCCAGCTCAGGGGTTGGCGATTCGTGTATCTGCGGCAGGAAGTGACCCCGGCGGAACTGCCGATGGACATGAGGGGATTCAAATCCCAGCAGCACCGGTGGACGAAGGGAGCGATCCAGAATGCGCGAAAGCTCCTGGGACCGGTTCTGCGAAGCCGCGCCTCGTGGAAGGTGAAATTGGAAGCGGCGACGCAACTGACGTGCAATTTCATCTACTTATTGGCGGCGCTGCTTTGCCTGCTGCTGCTGCTCCAGCCGGCGATTGCCTGGGACGAATGGTGGGCGTGGGGACCGTCGATGATGGCCTTCGCGTGCGCGACCGTCTCGGTGATCATCTACTACGCTTTCTCCAGTCATGGCACCGGGGAACGGCGCTGGTGGATCGATTTGCTGCACCTGCCGCTGCTCCTGGCGGTCGGGCTCGGGATGTGCGTGAGCAACACCAGAGCGATTTTGGAAGCGCTGTTCACCCGGGATGTCACGTTCGAACGCACTCCAAAATATGGCAATCGGGACCGTTTTCTGGCACAACAGAGACGAAGGGCCAACGCGGGGCAGTTTCCCTGGATTTCGGTGGTCGAGTTGGGGCTCTCGTGGGCCTTTGCGTTGAAGACGGTGGCCTTTCTCGCCATGGGCAATTGGGTGGGAGCCCTATTTCCGCTGCTCTGCACGGTAGGATTTGGCTTCGTGGGTTTCCCGGCGATGGGGCGGTGGGTCTCCCGTTGGTTCGAGCGACGTCCGGCTGGGGGATTGGATGGAGCGGCGGCGCCCAGTGAGGCACCTGGCGCGGGAGGGTGAGGGGAAGCGAGTGGATCGGGTGTTGACAAGCCCCTCTTTCCGGATAGCCTCCCTCCCCCACCGAGGATTCAGGTATGCCAAACATTGCTTCCGCCAAAAAACGGGTTCGTCAGATCAAGGCCCGCACCCAACGCAACCGCATGGTCAAAAGCCGGATGCGAACCTACCGCAAGCGCGTGGTGGCGGCGGTGGAGGCCGGAAAGCAGGATGAGGCGGAGACGATGCTTCAGGAATATGCCTCGGTCGTGGACAAGGCTGCGAAGAAGAACACGATTCACAAGAACGCGGCGGCGCGCTACAAGAGTTCGATGGCGCAGTTGGTGAACAAGCTGAGCGCGACCTAAGCAGGGTTTTCGGTCGAATCCTACCGAGGTTCTAGCAGGCAATCGGGGTGTTTCCGGGAAGGGAACGCCTTTTTTGTTTGGATCGAGCGACAAAAGCGACGGGAACGGTTGGCGCGGCGGAGGCTGACGGCCGGCCAAATTCGCGAACTCGCGACGCAGTTTTGCGAACAGAGATCAAATCCGCGAAGATTTCGTCCATTGTGGATAACTCTGGGTAAAATTTTGTCAAAAGTGACTGAACGAGTTGCGATTTCGTGACGGAATTGTTATTTTTTGGTGCGTTTTTTGAGGGCGCGCGGCCGGAAAAAGCAATTGAACTGGCCTGCTTGAAATACGATACTTCCAGAAACTATGGCGGACCAGAGTAAATCGCTTCTCGATCGGGCTCGGCGTGCTCAAAAGATCGTTGAGAACCCCGATAAATATAAGATTTGCGAGGGATGCGAGTCGATCGTCGCGGTGAAGGTCAATATTTGTCCGAACTGCCATAGTTATCGGTTCGAGGGCGACGAGCTTCTGGTCGTCCGCCAAGCGAAGGCGCTCGGCTCGCGCGAGCAGCAGTCGGTCGTCACCGAAGATCTTTTCTGAGGCATTGTCCCCAGACTCTTCTTTCCGTCAGGGCGAGCTCGATGGCCTAGGGGCCGCGCCAGCTCTCAAAGCGCTGGTTCTCGTCGATGAGGCGCCGGACCTGGAGCTTTGGTATGCGGTGCCGGAGCCCCTGTTGAAGCGAGAGATCGAGGGATGCCGGGTTCAGGTTCCGCTCCGCCGTCGGCAGGTTCTCGGTACGATCCTGAAAACGTCTCCGGTGGAGGGGCAGGAAGGATTTGTCCTCCGGTCGTTGGGTTCGCTGCAGCACCAGCGTCCGCTCATTCCGCCCATCCTTCTGAAGCTGGCCTCGTGGATGGCCGACTATTACGCTTGCCGGTTGGAAACCGCGGTGCGGGGGATGGTCCCGGAGATGATCCGGACCGGGAGCGGTGGTTTCAAGACGCGGAAAGTGGTTCGCCTAGCGCGTGAGATTGCCGGTGAGGAGATCGAGGCCTTGGGACGACGGGCGAAGAGGCAGGCGGCGATCATCGAGCGGCTGAAGGAAGAGGGGGTAGTGCTGCTCTCGGAGATGGTCGCGGAGCACAGCAGCGCCGCAGCGGCGGTGAAGCGGCTCGAGGAGCTGGGGTGGGTGAAGCTGAGCGACGAGATTCAGGCCCGGGACCCCGGGGCGGCTGAAGCCTACCTGCCCAGTCAGGCGTTGGAGTTGAATGACGAACAGGCGGCAGCGTTGCGGGTGCTGGAGGAGGATCTGGACGCCGGCGAGAAGCGGCCGGTTCTCCTGAAGGGGGTGACTGGGAGTGGGAAGACGGAGATTTACCTACAGATCATCGCCCAAGTGATCGGACGGGGGCGTCGGGCGATCGTCTTGGTTCCGGAGATTTCCCTGACGCCTCAGACAATGGATCGGTTCAAGCGGCGCTTTGCGGAGATCCAGGATCAGGTGGCGATTCTGCACAGTCATCTGTCCGAGGGGGAGCGTCACGACGAGTGGCGAAAGATTCTGGATGGCAAAGCGCAGATCGTGATCGGAGCGCGGAGCGCGATTTTCGCTCCGCTGACGGACGTCGGGTTGATCGTGGTCGACGAAGAGCACGAGAACACCTACAAGCAGGAGAATCCCCCTCGTTATCAGGGGCGGGACATCGCCGTGGTGCGGGCGAAGCTGGAGGGAGCGACGCTGCTGCTGGGAAGTGCGACGCCCTCGCTGGAGTCCTATCAGAACGCGTTGTCGGGGAAGTACCGGTTGGTGGAACTGACGCGGCGAGCGGACGACCAGAAGCTGCCGGTGACGCGTGTCGTGGACATGCGGACCGAAGGTCGTGGGCGGCGGGACAGCCGGGAACGCGGAGGGCAGACGATCGTGTCGGAGCCGCTACGGATTGCGATCGAGCAGCGGCTGGACCGGCGGGAGCAGACCATCCTCTTTCTGAACCGGCGGGGCTTTTCGCCATCGGTGATCTGTCAGGATTGCGGTCATCGCGTCGAGTGTCCTCACTGCAGTGTGACGTTGACGTATCACGAGGGGGATGCGCGATTGATCTGCCATCTGTGCGGGTATTTGAGGGTGCCGTTGAGGCGGTGTCCGGAGTGTTCGGGCGGTTCCATTTTGATGGCGGGATACGGGACGGAGCGGGTGGAGAAGGTGCTGCGGAAAGTCTTTCCGCGAGGTCGCGTAGTGCGGGTGGACACGGACGTGATGAAGCGGAAGAACCAGCTTCAGGAGACGCTGAACGATTTTCAGGCGCAGAAGTATGACATCATGCTGGGCACGCAGATGATCGCGAAAGGACTGCACTTTCCGAACGTCACGCTAGTGGGGGTTTTGAACGCGGATCTCGGGCTGCACATTCCGGATTTCCGGGCGGGAGAACGGACGTTCCAGCTGCTGACTCAGGTGGCGGGGCGGGCTGGGCGGGGCGAAGTGCTGGGAGAGGTGTTGGTTCAGACCTTCACGCCGCACAATCCATCGATTCAGTTCGCGCGGCAGCACGATTTCGATGGGTTTGCGGAGCAGGAGTTGGAGGCGCGGAAGGCGCTGAACTTTCCACCGTTCGTGCACGTGGCGATCGTGACGGTGCGCTCGGAGCACGAGCGCCGGGCGGAGTTCTGCATGGAGACCCTGGCGAAGCGTTTGAAGGAAGGGATGCCGGAAGGGGTGACGATGTCCGAACCGATGCCGTCGCCCTTGGTGAGGATGGCGGGGCAGTATCGGTTTCAAGTTTTGATGCGTGCGAAAAATCCGCGGCCGATGGTGGCGCACGTCCGGGAGCACCTGCGGCGGTTATCGCTGCCTGAGGACGTGATCGCGACGCTGGACGTGGATGCCTACAACCTCTCATAACCGTCCGGAGGGGCGGCTATGCGACGGGGATGATGGGCGCGTCAGTGAGCGATGGGCATGGCGAGCCAGGCGGTGGTGGAGCCGTCCTGAGAGGCAATGCCGAAGCGCATTTTCATTTGGCCTGCGATGACGCCGACCGAAGTGAGGCCGATGCCGAAGTATTGGCTGCCTTTGGTGGTGAAGAAGGGATTGAAGACGGAAGGGAGTTTGTCCTCTGGGATGGGGGTGCCATGGCTGCGGACGACGAGATCGACCCGGCCGCTCGAGAGAGGGCTCAAGGTTCCGAGAGGTGGAATCTCGATCGCAACGCTGCCGTTCTCATGGTCCTGGGCGGCTTCCGCGCCGTTTTTGACGAGTTCGGTGAGGATTTCGATGAGCTTCGAGTTATCGGCCATGACGGCCGGGAGTTCGGGGGTGGGGAGAAGCTCGAAGGGCACGCCACGTTTGGAGCAGAGGGATCTGAAGCGATTGGAGGCGAGGGGGAGAAAATCCTGAAGCTCGAGAGGGGAGAGGCTGACCCGTCCGCAGCCGCTGGCACTGAGGATGCGCTGACCGAGTTCGGTGGAATGCTCGGCTGAGGTGCGCATCTGGCGGACATTCTGGACGACCTCCTCATTGACGTCGTTCATGAGGATGAGGCTGGAGAAACCGTGAACGACGGAGAGGAGATTGTTGTTTTTGTGCGCCAATCCGCGGAGGAGCTCGCGATAGAAGTCGCGGGTGGGGGATTCGTCGAGGACGAGATGATCGGCGAAGACGAAATTGAGGTCCTGAGCGGCAGGGGGTGGCAGCGTGGGCATGCCATCGAGGCTAGCAAAGCTTGAATATCGATCAAGACAAATGATAGATGGGGGTTGAAAATGCGGGGTTCCTGACCCTACACGGCCTCCGCCAGCCGGACCTGGGAAGCGGTCAGGATTTGCCGGAGGCTCCCGGTTTCCCCGTCTTCGAGGAGCAGTTCACCGTTCGGGCCGAATCCGGTGGCCACGCCGGTGACCCAGGATTCGCCGCAAAGGCATCGAACCCGGCGTCCGAGCAGGAGGCTGCGCTTGTCCAGTTCGGGACGCAGGGCATCGAATCCGGTCTCGGCGCTGGCGACGGTGCGGTTCAGTTCGGCCAGGATGGCTCCAGCCAGGTCGTTCCGGTTCGATTCACGGCCGCCGAGGGCTTCGAAGAGCGAGGTGAGCTGAGGCCGGAGCGGGGGCGGGAAGTCGGTGGCCCTGGAATTCACATTCAAACCGATCCCGACGACGGCGAAGGCGTCGCCCCCGCTGGAAGTGGTCTCGACGAGGATTCCGGCAATCTTCCGATCGTCGACGAACAGGTCGTTTGGCCACTTCAGGAGGGGGGGCAGGGGATGGAGCCAAGGGTCGAGGGCCTTCGCCAGAGCGAGTCCGGCGGCATGAGCGAGGCGAGGCCAGGAAGCGAAGGGCATCCGGGGCCGGACGACGACGGAGAAGGTCAGATTGGCCCGTGGAGGGGCGCTCCAGGTGTTTGCGCCGCGGCCGCGCCCGGCGGTTTGGTGTTCGGC
>CAZCRA010000194.1:0-7413 GCA_964500945.1 uncultured Verrucomicrobiales bacterium
GCCGTGGGTGGAGGGGATCGAGGGTGGCCTGTGCTTGAGCGCGCAAGCGTTTGTCGACGAAGCGGTGGCCGTGGTGGCTGAGGTGGAAGAGAGCGGTTGCGGGCGGGAGGAGGGCGGCGAGCCCGGCGAGGAGGAAGAAGCGGCCCTGGAAAGAGTTCAGTGCAGTTAAAAGTCGGGCATCCATGAAATATAATTTATATTAAATACATAACTGCTGCAATGCGTCTTTCGTTCGGCATCCGAAAACGAACGAGCGCAGCGGAAAACCACTGCGCTCGCTTCGGCGACCGGACGCCGAGGCGTCCGGTGATGCGGGTGATGGGATCAGGCCTCGGTAGCGGCCACGGCTTCGCCGCCGCGTTCACCGGTCCGGATCCGGATGGCTTCTTCGACGGTGGAGACGAAGACTTTGCCGTCTCCGATTTTGCCGGTGTTGGCGGTCTTGACGATCGCGTCGACGACAGCGTCTTGCTTGCCGTCTTCGACGACGATTTCGAGCTTCACCTTAGGGAGGAAATCGACCGTGTATTCACTGCCGCGATAGATTTCGGTGTGACCTTTTTGGCGGCCGAATCCTTTGACTTCGGTGACGGTCATGCCCTGGACACCGACTTCGGCGAGGGCTTCCTTCACGTCTTCGAGTTTGAAGGGCTTGATGATGGCTTCGACTTTTTTCATGGTTTTTTCTGTTCTGGTTTAAGTTTGAGTTTCTCTGTGGGGGAGTAAGCAGCAGGTTGCGGGCCAAGATGGGTTTTCGTGTTGAGGCCGCGCCTTGGCGGGGGAGCGAGACCGGAAAAGCCGGGGAGAATGGCGGTCGGTGACCGAGGAAACGATCAGTCCCTGACCTTTATGTGGTAAAAAAGTGACCACCACCAGCCAAATGATGGATGTCAGGGTTTTGGGCGGAGGTTTCGGCTGCGCGCTACTGACGATTCTGGCCTGCAGCGCCGGTGCGGAGGACCGAATGGAGAGGCCGGGGTTCGAGGTTGGGCGGGCGTATGTGCTTCGGACGAAGCAGCGCCTGGATTCGAGCGGCGTGGCGGGTCGAGAGCAGCGATCTCAGCTTGAGATGCAGGTTGAGGTTTTCTGCCGGCGTTCGCGAGGGGAAGGGAGCGGGCAGGAGTTGGAGGTGGTGGTGGAGTGGTTGGCGGCGCAGATGGAGCTGGCCGGGGAGCGGCTGGTGTATGACTCGCGGCGGAGTGGGGAGGACCGGAAGCCGGGGCCCCTGGACGCGACGATGAGTGAGCTTCTGGAGACGCCGTTCAGGGTGGTGTTGAACGAGGGCGGGGAGGTGTCGGGGGTGGAGGGGTTGGAGAGCTTCGCGAAGGCGAATCACCCGCTTGGGGCGCGATTCGATGAGGGAACGCTCGGCAAGCTCCTGGTTCCGGCGATGGGTCTTGGCGTGCCGGAAGAGGGAGTGATGGAGGGGGATCGTTGGAAGCACGAGTTGGATTTGGATCTGGGGCCGGCGGGGGAATTGGGGGTGGAACTGGACATGCGACACGCGGGCGGGGAGGAGGAAGGGGACCGGCTCATTTTTGAGGGGAAGGTGAAGGGGAAGGCTGCGACGGCCGGCGGGCCCGGGGATCCGGTTTTGCCGCTGCGCGTGGAGCCGGGGAAGGCCAAAGGGTCCGCATTGGTGAACCGGCGTGCGGGTTTTGTGAAACGGATGGAGTTCGAAGCGGAGTTCGCGATGTCGGTTCCGGATCCGGTTCGGCCAGGGCAGACGCTGAGGTTTCCGATGCGTTACCGGTCGGAGTTGGAGTTGGTGGACGTGAGGAGGCGGTTGCTGAGGCGTTGAGGCGCTGGTCCTAACAAAGTTCAAATCGGTGCGGCTGGGTGGTTGCGCGGAAGGGGCGTGGAGGTAGAATTTGAGGATGGGCGACGCCAGTGAACCGCAGCCGAACGCGAAAGATTCGGACTTCGTGCATCTTCACCTGCACACCGAGTATTCCCTGCTGGACGGTGCGGTGCGGATCAAGGATTTGATGACGAGGTGCGTGGAACTCGGGATGCCGGCGGTGGCGATGACCGATCACGGGAACCTTTTTGGGGCGATCGACTTTTATCAGGCGGCGAAGGCGCACGATGTGAAGCCGATCATCGGCTGCGAGATCTATTTGACGCCGCCAGGTGTCCCGATGTCGCAGAAGAGCAAGAAGCCGGGGGAACGGAAGACGTCGCACCTGACGCTGCTGGCCAAGGATGAGACGGGGTTCGCGAATTTGAGCAAGCTGATCTCGCTGGCGCATCTCGAGGGGTTTTATTCGAAGCCGCGGGTGGACAAAGAGATGCTGGCGAGTTTTTCGGAGGGGTTGGTGTGCTTGAGCGGATGTCTGCAGGGGGAGGTGAATCAATTTATCGTGGACGACATGATTCCGGAGGCGCGCAGGAGCCTGGGCGAATTCGTGGACATCTTTGGGACAGAGAGATTGTTTTTGGAATTGCACGACCACGGGATGGAAGCCCAGCACAAGTGCACGCGGCAGCACGTGGCGTTCGCCAAGGAATTCGGGCTGGATTTGGTGGCGGCGAACGACGTGCACTTCCTGAACCGGAGCGACTATGATGCGCACGACGCGTTGATTTGCGTTGGGACCAACAAGCTGGTCATGGACGAGAACCGGATGCGCTATTCGCCGGAAGTGTATTTGAAAGACGCCGCGGAGATGCGGAAGCTCTTCCGGGAGCTGCCGGAGGCGATCACGAACACGCTGAAGGTGGCGGAGATGTGCGAGTTAGAGATTGAGCTGGATGCGACGAGCATCGCGAAGTATCCGCAGTTCAACTCACCCGACGGGAGTCCGCGGGAGGCGTATTTCGAGAAGATCTGCCACGAGGGACTGGTGGCGCGCTATGGAGAAGAGCGGGTGGCGGAGGAGTCTGCGCTGACGGAGCGTTTGGAATACGAAATCTCCATCATGGAGAAGATGGGGTTCATCAGCTACTTCCTGATCGTCTGGGACTTCATTAAATGGGCGAAGGATCACGACATTCCGGTGGGCCCGGGCCGTGGTTCGGCGGCTGGGAGTTTGGTGGCTTACTGTCTCGGGATCACGGATCTGTGCCCGATCCGTTTCGGCTTGATTTTCGAGCGCTTCCTGAATCCGGAGCGGGTCTCGCCGCCGGATGTTGACGTGGACTTCTGCCAGACGCGGCGGCCGGAGGTGATCGACTATGTGAGGCAGAAATACGGGGACCGGTCGGTATCGCATATCATCACCTTTGGAACGCTCGGGGCGAAGAGCGTGGTGCGAGACGTGGGACGGGTGATGGGATTCAGCTATGGGGAATCGGACCGGATCGCGAAGATGATTCCGAACGAGCTGAACATCACGCTGGCGGAGGCACGGGAGAAGAGTCCTGAGCTGAAGCAGGCGCTGGAGACGGAGCAGGCGACGCGGGAACTCTGGCGGACGGCGACGTTTTTGGAGGGCCTGAAGCGGGGCACGGGGGTTCACGCGGCGGGTGTGGTGATCGCCGACCGGGATTTGACGGATTTCATTGCGTTGGCGCGGGCGAAGGAGGGGGAGGCGGTGACGCAGTATGCGATGGAGCCGCTGACGGAGCTGGGGATGCTGAAGATGGACTTCCTTGGTTTGAAGACGCTGACGGTGATCCACGATGCGGTGGCGTTGATCAAGGCGAAGGAGCCGGAATTCGATATTGGCGAGGTGCCGCTGGACGATCAAGCGACGTTCGATTTGCTGAATCGTGGGGAGACCTGCGGGGTGTTCCAGTTGGAATCCGGCGGGATGGTGAATCTCTGCAAGCAGTTCGACGTGTCTTCGATCGACGACATCATCGCGCTGATCGCGCTCTATCGACCGGGGCCGATGGATTATATCCCCTCATACATTGCCCGGAAGAAGGGGAAAGAGCAGGTCGAGTATCCGCACCCGCTGTTTGAGGAGATCGCGAGGGAGACGTATGGGATCCTGATTTACCAGGAGCAGGTGCAGCGGGTGGCGAACGTTCTGGCGGGATATAGCCTCGGTGAGGCGGACCTGTTGCGGCGCGCGATGGGGAAGAAGAAGATGGAGATCATGGAGCGCGAGCGGGTGAAGTTCGTGGACGGTTGCAAACGCGTGAACGACATCGATGCGCCGTTGGCCAATAAGATCTTCGATATTCTCCAGGAGTTTGCGAAATACGGCTTCAACAAATCGCATTCGGCTGCGTATGGGCTGGTGAGCTATCAAACGGCCTATCTCAAGGCGAATTATCCCGTCGAATTCATGGCGGGCTTGCTATCGAACGAGATCAATAATACCGACAAGATTTCGATTTTCGTGGCGGAATGCCAGAACATGGGGATCGAGATTCTGCCGCCGGACGCGAACCGGAGCCAACTGAAATTTGCTCCGGAACCGGGCCGGGACGAGTGGGGGGATGAGAAGCGGGCGATTCGTTTCGGCTTAGCGGCGATCAAGAACGTGGGTTCGGCCGCGATGGCGATGGCGGTTCGGGAGCGAGAGGTTCAGGGCGAATTCAGCGGATTGGAAGACTTCTGCAACCGCCTGGACTCGAAGACGGTCAATCGCAAGATCATGGAGAGTTTGATCCGGGCTGGGACGTTTGATTTCACTGGGGAGACACGGGCGGGAATGTTTGCGCGATTGCCGGTGGTGATGGCCTCGGCGACAGCGGTGCAACGGGACCGGAAGGCGGGTCAGGCCTCGTTGTTTGGATTGGACGAGTTGATGGAGGCTCCAGCGCCAACGCTGGAACAGGGGAACGACTCGAGAGCGGTGGCGGAATGGCCGGATGCGGAGCGGCTGACGTACGAAAAGGACTTATTGGGTTTCTATGTGACGGGTCACCCGCTCGACGCCTTCAAGAAGTCGTTCAAGGTCGGGAAGTTTCGGAAGCTATCGCAGGTGGACCGGATGCCCGAGAGCCGAAAGCCGCTTCGCTTTGCGGCGATGTTGAATGAGGTGATCGTGAAGTATTCGAAGCGGGACGGGAAGCCGTTTGCCATTCTTCTTTTGGAGGACTTCAGCGGTCCGGCGGAAGTGGCAGTTTGGGGGGAGGTCTACGAGGCTTCGGCGCCCATTTTGACGAAGGGGAACGTCGTGAAGATGAAGTGCACGGTGGAACTGGACCGGCGCAACGACGGGAAAAGGCTGAGGCCGCAGCAGATCGAGGTCCTGGAGCCAATTCCATTCGATCCGAAAGAGTTTGAGAAGGAGGTGAAGGAGGCGCCGGTCGAGCAAATGGAACTGGTGCTGGATGCGAAGACGGACACGGTGGACGATTTGAAGCGCATTCACTCGCTGGCCCGGCAGCACCGGGGGGCTTCACCGCTCAGGCTGAGGATTCACTCGAGCGACGGGCGGGAGCGGGTGCTGCTGGCGAACCGAAAGTATTGGATCGACGCCACGGATGAGGCGAAGCGGGACTTCGACCCGTGGCTGCCGAAGTGAGAGCCGGGGCGCCGCTATTTTGACTGGAAAAGCGGGCTTTGGACGAGTCCGTGGATGAGGGAGCGGACGCCGTGATGCGGAGCGGTCGCGGTGATGATTTTGTCGATGGCCGGGCGGTCCGCAAAGCTGACTTCGGCGCCGGTGGCGTAGGTGGCCAACTTTGTCGTGAGGTTTCGGGCGATGTTTTCCGGCTTTTTGAGGACGATGCCTTTGTAGGACTGGATGTCCTCGAACCGGTCTCCGTGATAGGTCTTTGCGCTAGGATCCACCGGGGGACCTGACTTCCAGGTGGCGCGGCGTTTGGAGTCGTCGAGTTTGCGGTAGGCGATGCGCCAGCCGCCAATGACGTCGAAGCTCTCGAGAGCGTAGCCAGGGGGGTCGATCTTGGCGTGGCAGCCGGAGCAGGATTCGGCTTCGCTGTGTTTCTCGAGTTGCTCGCGGATCGAGACGGCGCCGCGGATGTCGGGTTCGACTGCGGGGACGTTCGTGGGTGGTGGCGGGACGTGTTCACCGAGGATGCGTTCGAGCATCCAGACGCCGCGCAGCACGGGCGAGGTGGTGGTGCCGTTCGCGGTGACTTTCAGGACGCTGCCCTGTGTGATGAGGCCGCCACGCGGGGAGCCGGGAGGGACGGGGACTGGCTGGAAATCGAGCCGGTTCAAGGATTTCCCAAACCCGTAGTGCTTTGCGAGACGACCGTTCAGCATCGCGAAGTCAGAGTCGATCAGGTTCGAGGCGGAGAGATCGTCGTCGATCAAGCGGCGAAAGAAGGCGCGGGTTTCGCCGAGCATGGAATGCTTCAGGATTTGATCGAATTCGGGGTAGAGGTCGTAATCCGGGACGGTGAAATCGATTTCGTCGAGGTTGAGCCACTGGTTCGTGAAATCCTCGATGAACGCGGCGGAGCGGGGGTGATCGAGAAGCCGGTCCGTTTCGGTTCGGAGGGTGTCCGGATCGGAAAGCCGGCCCTGGCGAGCGAGTTGGCGAAGACGGGGGTCGGGGGCGGATCCCCAGAGGAAGTAGCTGAGCCGCGTGGCGAGGGCATGATCATCGAGGCGACCGAGAGGCTCTTCAAAGAACAGGAAGCGAGGTGAGCAAAGGATGGCCAGGAATCCGGCCTGGAGAGCTTCAGGGTAAGTGGCGCCAGCCTCCATCTGCTCCTGAGCGATGGTGGCGTAGGATTCGACTTCTTGCGCCGAGACCGGGCGGCGGAAGGCGCGTCCGGCGAAGCGTCGTAGCTGAGCGATGAGGGTCGTTTTGTCGCCATCCGAAACAATGGCATCGGAACCGAAGAGGCGTTGGCGGATTTGCCCGGGCGAAAGGCCATCGGTGAGGCGTTCCAGGCGGATCGACTCGATGCCGATGCCGGGAACTTGTTCGCTTTCAGGGGTTCGACCGCTGTGCATCACCAGCTTATCTTCAATGCGGCGGCGGCCGCGGTATGAGGTGGTGCGATCGACGGGGCGGATGTGAAGCATCTCGCCTTTTTCCAAGCGGGTGTGGACGACGAATTCGGTCGTTTCTGGGCCGGCATCGATCCAGTCGACCCATTTGAGCTGGGGCTGACCGGTATCGCAATGGCCGCGATGCACGGCAGCCCAAACGCGTCCGTTTGGTGGGTGGAACGCTTTTGCGCGAATGGTCACCCGATAGTAGCCGGGATGGCCGACGCGCGTTTTGGGGAGGCGACCGTAGAATTTTCCGCCTCCCTTGTGGTGGGTGTAGAAATTCCAGACAACCGCGAATTCGTCGCGTGGGTCGGGAGGGCCGCCGTAGAACCAGGGGCTGTCGACGAGCAGTTGGTCTCGGGACACGAGGCGGGTGGGAGGCTTTCTCGGTTTGCGGCCGGCCAGGTCGAAGGCCGTGGTGAGGGCGGCGTCGGCGGCTTCGAGGTAGCGTTCGAGGAGGACGGGTGAGAGCGGTTGACCCTCGGCAACGCGGTCAAAGCCTCCGAGGCCGGGATCCTCGGGCAGGAGATCCTGAAGGG
>CAZCRA010000195.1:0-7370 GCA_964500945.1 uncultured Verrucomicrobiales bacterium
TTTTTTTATTCCTAACACCGAAAACCAACCCAAGAACTGAACCCAACCCACCCCTACTATGAAAAAACTCCAGATCCTCGGCACCGGCTGCAGCAAGTGCCACCAACTCGAAGCCAACACCCGCGAAGTCGCCGACGCGCTCGGGATTGAATACGAACTCGAGAAAGTAACCGACATGATGCGGTTCGCCGACTTCGGCGTCATGGTCACGCCCGCTCTCGTCGTCGATGGTGAAGTCAAAGTCTCTGGCAAGACCCCTGCACCCTCCGAAATCGAAGCGCTGCTCAGCGATGCCTGAAACGCGTCCCCCGTCTTTCTTCTCCTGATCTTACCTGACAAAGAATCATGAAAACCATCGCAAGAACTTTTCTGCTTGTCCTCGCCTTCGCCGGTATTGCCTACTATGCTTGGGGCAGGATCGCCGAATCCGGAGGCACTTCCAATTCCGATGCTGCCTCGTCCGGCCTCGCTCTGGCGACTTCCTCTGCCGCATCTTCTGCCGCATCTTCTGCCGCTGACGCGCCGGTCGTGATCACCTATTTCAGCTCGGAGGTTCGATGCCCGACTTGCCTGGAAATCGAGTCACTGACCCGCCGCACCGTCGAGGAGCGCTTCGCCGCCCCTCTGGCAAAAGGCCAGCTGGCTTTTCGGACCCTGAACATGGACGACAAGGAAAACGCCCAATTTGTCGACGACTATGAACTTGCCTTCAAGACCGTGGTCATCCGGGGTGACGCCCGAGCGGGAGGCGAGTCGGCCGGTAGCGCGGATACGGAAACCATCGCGCCGTGGGTGAAGATGGACGGTGTCTGGTCCCTCACGGCAAAGCCCGACGAGTTCATCGACTACCTGGCCACCGAGATCAGCCGACGTCTTCCCAAAGCGGGTTGATTTCATTTTTTCCTTTTTCGTCACGATCATGGAAATCGCCGCCCTCCTCACCGCGCTCTGGCTCGGCATCGTCACCTCGGTCAGTCCCTGCCCGCTGGCGACGAATGTCGCTGCAGTCTCCGTGCTCGCGCGGCGCATCGACGACCGTCGCCGCGCCCTTGCCGGAGCCGTGCTCTACGCGGTGGGGCGGATGCTGGTCTACATCGTTCTCGCCCTCGTCGTCATTGCCGGACTCGCCACTATGCCGACTCTGTCGGCCTTTCTCCGCCGCGAGATCCTGCCGCTGGTCGGCCCGATCCTGATTCTCGCCGGGCTCGTCGTGTTGGGCTGGATCCCTCTGCCGGTGAGCTGGCGGGCGGGAGGCGCCGGTGCAGCGGAGAAACTCTCGAAGTGGGGCCTCGCGGGAGAGTTCCTCCTCGGCGGACTCTTTGCTCTATCTTTTTGTCCCACTTCGGCGGCACTTTTTTTTGGATCGCTCCTGCCGCTCGCAATGGCCTCGGCGCTGCCACCGCTCCCCGTGGCACTCTACGGACTCGGCACCGCGTTACCGGTGGGAATCATCGCGGTGCTCCTCGTCGTCAGTTCGGAGAAAGCGGCGCGAGCGCTCGACCGGGTACAGAGTTTTCAGAAAGTCGCAGTGGCCCTCACCGCTGTGGTCCTCCTCGGGGTCGGCGCGTGGATGACCTTGCGGGATACGCTGGGGGTTTGGTGAGATCCAGTGGCTACGAGATCGCCTATTGCTACGGCAGATCATCAAACAGCCCCGGCTGGTGGGGCTCCAGCGCCTCCTGCTCGGCCTTGAAGAAGTCTTTCTTCGTCTTGCCGCGCTTCCGACCTTCGCGGGTGTGGCAATCGTAGGCGTAGTTGGGGATGGGACCGTAGTCGTCCGCATCGCGCAGTGCGTTGGCGAGCGTGTTGGGATCGAGCCCGGCGCTCTCGTCGTAGATGAAGTTCTGCAAGTGATCGGCGTCCCGGCTCTTTTTGGAAAGGCAGAGCAGGATCACGGCTTTGGAGATGAAGATCCGGCCGCGGTGCTTCTTCGCCGGCACGCCCTCGTTCACTGTGAGGTAGGCGTCGTGCAGCGCCTTGATTTCCTGGGTGAGGATGCCCCAGCAGTCCTCCGCGCTCACGGTGAGGAGCCGCTTCCAGCAGTATTTGCCGAAGCCGCTCTCCCAGAGTTCCAGTGCCCAGTATCCAGCCAGCGCGGCGTCGCCCCGGCGGATGCCTTTCTGCATCGCCGAGGACACTTCGCTGAACTGGTAGCCGCGCTTGGTGCGGAGATTCATCGGGTCGTTGAGTAGCAAGTTAGGAAGTTCGTCCATGGGAGGAGCCTCTTGGCCGTGGCCGCGTGGTTCCATCCGTTTGCATCTCCATTTTCCGGCAGACGGCTTGGGGAGTCGCGATGAAAGGAGGGTGTCCGGGGGTGCCTCATCATGAACTCAGCGGTGCAGGTTGAGGCTTTGCCTCCGGGGTGCGTCGATGGCGACCCGCTCCTGGCTCTTGTAATTCTCGAAGCGGATGTGGGCCTTCCACTTGCGCTTGAGGTGGCGCTTCTCCGTGGCGATGCGGTCGGCGGTGCGGAAGAGCGAGTTGCCACCGAGGTTCTTGTCCCTGCCTTGAACGAAGCAGAACCGCGCCTCGTTCCAGACCAGGCGGGTGTCGAGCAGCTCCTGGAGCGTGGCGTCGATGTCGCACTTGCATTTGAGCAGCTCATCCCACTTGGGCGCATTGCCCTTTTCGTCGCGGACGATGCCGACCGCCCCGCCGACCCAGTGGTTCACGCCGAAGGGATCGTTGCGCTGGAGCAGGCGGGGATCGCTGCGCTGGTGCCAGCCGAAGAGCTTGGCGTCCGCGCCCCGCGCACACCACGCGGCGTTCGTGATCATGGCGAGGGTTTCGTCGGGCGAGAGTTTCCGGCAGCGGAGGCTCACCATGCAGACGCAGGCGGTGATGTCGTCGTCTAGCATGACGACAGCGTCCTCAGTGAAGCGGTCGAGGATCCAGTTGCGCACGGGCGACACGCCCGTGATCTCGTCCGGGATCGTGACGAATTCCGGCAGCGGGATGTCGGCGTAGTCAGCCTTTTCGCTTTCGGGGACGACCAGCGTTGCGCTTGGGAACAGCTTGTGGCTGCCCATCGTCCTTGCCCGGCTTCGGCTCAGGATCACGAGCCTCAGGCTGAGGGGACGAAGTTCCGGCCACGGGTTGTCCGGCGGCGCGCTGGCAGAGTTGGAGCAGTCGTTTTGCCGCTTTCAGCGGCTATGCGGTCAGCGCTTCGCGGTGTAGCAAAGCGCTGCCGCGCCATGGCATTCCATGTAAAACCCTTCCGATACCGAGCTTCTTGGTGGTGCGGGTGATCGAGTAGTCCACCTCGCGCGCGCCCATGAGCTGGAGCGCCTGCATCCAGTCGCGCAGGTCGTGGAACATGAAGACGAGGTAGTCGTGGTGCTCGAAGGCCTGGCATTCCATGCGGGGGATCGGCTCGATGTCGTCCGCCGGATCGTCGTCCTCGAAGAGCTTGCGGATCTCGTCCTCCATGAAGCCGGTCAGTTCGAGATCGAAGTCCGGGTCGGTTTCCTCGATCTGTTTGATGAGCCGGCGCAGGTCGTCCTCGTCGAGTTCGGCCAGTTCCGCGAGGCGGTTGTCGGCCAGGAGGTCGGCCAGTTCCTCGGCGTCCGAGCCGTAGTCCTGCTCGTCGAGGGGCACGGTTTCGCAGCCGAGAAGCAGCGCCGCCTCAAGACGCCCGTGGCCTCGCACGACCAGGCCGCTGCGCTTCGACACGGTGATCGGATTGCGCCAGCCCTGGTCCTGGATGATCGAGGCGAGCAGCTGGATCTGGTGGGCGCTGTGCCGGTTCGGGTTGGCCGGGTTCGGTTTCAACTCGTTCGGGGCGGCTTCGCGAGTGTGGGCGCAGTGGACGGGAATGCTCACCACGCGGACGGGCTGTCAACGGAGGGAGACAAAAGAGAAGTGCGCTGCGGCAAATCCGGGGCCAGGATCGGGAAACGATGCCGTTCATCATCCATGCCTCGCGTGATTTCGCGAAACGCTACCGCTGCGAGCTGAGCCTGCCCGGCGAGAAAGGCGCGCAGGCGGGACGGCTGGACGCGTGGAGCGCCCACTATGTCCGGATCGGCAGGAAGCCGGTCGCGATGATGATGAACGATGCCACCCTCTGGTCGGTCATCATTCCCGCCACCGGCGTCATCACCATGGCGCAGTTCCTTCCCATTTTCCTGGAACGGGTCGCGAAGGTCTGGGCTACCCACGGCGCAATGTTCGATCCCTCGAACCAGAACGTGGTGTTCTTTTCCCGGAGCAACCGGTCGTTGATCGGCTCGATGAATGATGCCGTTTCACAAATGCACTTCTCCGAGCGCATGGCTCGCGAGGAAGGCCGCCCGATGGACTGGAACGAGATGGAAGACCACCTGAACCGGATGCCCTATGGAGCGATGAAATACGACCGCCCAAAGGAGCGCCTGACCCGGCTCTTGTCGGAGAGCGGTTGACGCCCGTGCCGGTGGCATGGAATCCGTCCTGCCGCCCGATGTCGCCCGCAAGCTGCTGCACAAGGATCTCGCCAACCTGGTCAAGCGGGTTCACGAGGGCAAGAAGCCGAACTGACTGAAAGGGATTCGCTTTTCGGACCTCCCGCTCCCGAGTCACCATTGGGCCGGGGAAGAAGGGGGTCCAACACGTCTTACCCTGCGCAAAAACCAGTCACACGGCCAGGTGGATTTTCATCGAAGGCGAAAAGCGATGGGAATCCGGAGTTCTGACGTGACGGGCTGACCGTTTCGTGATGCGGGAGGAAATTTTCAGTGGTGGAGGGCGGCCTAAGCGGCGCGATCGAGGGCGGTGTGTTGAAATTGGAGATTTGAGATTTCAATGGGGAGGGGGCGCATCATGTATAGCGTTAGAACCGGACCTCGGCGCCGAACACGAAGTTCGTGCCGGGTTCGTTCTGGCCTGAGCCGTGGGCGCGGTAGGCTTCATCGAAGATGTTCTCCACTGCGGCGGTGAATAGTAGATTTTCCTTCACCTGCCAACCGCTGCGGATCGTGGATACCCAATATGCGGGCGTGCCATCTGGGGGGATGCGCTGGGTGTCGCGGCTGTCCCGTGTATTCAACCGGTCCCCGGCGCCGAACGCGGTGACAAGTCCCTCGACCCAGAAGGGGCTGCTGGAAGGTCCCCAGCGGAGTCCGAGGTGACCGTTGATCGGCATGAGACGGGTGAGCACTTCGTCCTGAAGAATCGGTTCCGAAGTCGGAAAGGTGGAGACCAGGCTATCCTGATAGGCGAATCCGCCGAACAAGCTCAAGGCATCGTTGAAGCGGTATCCTCCGGAGAGCTCAACGCCCTGGACGTGGCCATCGCCCACGTTTGACTTCGTGACCTCGTTCAAATCTTCCACGATATTTCCAGTCGGGGTGCGGAGGATGAGATCGTTGATGTTGGTGTAGAAATAGGAAAGGCTGCCGTGAAGGTTTCCGGTGTTTGCCTTAATTCCAATCTCGTAAGTGAGGAATTCCTCCGGCTTAAGATTTGGAGAAGGCGTTTCGATCTCATCACTGCGATTTGCATCCAACCGCGAGAGGTCTGAGAAGTTAGGCGCACGGAAGGATTGGGAGATGCCTCCAAACAGGCGGAACTGATCCCTCGAATCGAGACGGTAAGACAAGCGCCCGCTCCCGACCACGCTATCCCATGAATCATCGATGGAAATCACATCTCCGGTATCCGGATCCTCGACCTCATCGATTGTGGTCGCCGCGTAGGTAAAGCGCGTGCCGAGGTCGAGGTTTAGCCGATCACCGATCGGCGTGGAACTGTTCACGAAGGCTCCGGCCAGATGATAGACGCCATCATCGCCGACGGCTCCCTGGATTCGGCTTTTGTCGAATGATCCATCCGCCTTGAAATCGTCCCGGAAGGAGCCGATTTGATCTTGGTAATAGCTGACGCCGTAGACGAGATCGGTAAAGTTCAGCGACTTCTCGAAATCGGCCCACAACCCGTAGCTGTCGAGTTCAAAACCACTGATGTCGAAGCGTCCGTCCGAGCGCTCGCGCAGCCGTTCTTCGTCGTGGCGTTGGTGGGACAGGCTGACCGTGTAGCGATCAAAAAGATCATTTGATGCGGCTCCCTCTAATTGGATGTATGAGAGCATCCGCCATTGGTCCAGGATTCTGGCGTTCTCATCGCCGATTGTGGTGCCAGCAAAACTTTTGGAGAACTTCGTTTTGTGAACGCGCCAGGCGTCATCGATGTGGACCTGGTGATGGAACAGGGTTAGTCGCGTGTCAGAATTCAGGAAGATTTCGAGCTTGGCGTCGACATCCCACTCGTCGTAACCCGTGAAGGGTAGCGTTCCCAGATCGGCGGCTTCGATATCGCCGAAATCCTTGATCGTCCCGCCGATGATCAGACCATATTTGCCGGCTTCACTGATCGAGATTTCGCCTCGCTGAATGAAACTGTTCTCCGCCGTGGCATATCTCGAATAGCTTCGTCCGGTCATGAGGTAGCCCTCTTCGGCGTAGTACGGTCGACTGGTCAAAGCCTGCAGCGTGCCGCCCACGGCGTCGCTACCGTAGAGGACGGATCCTTGGGACTTGACCAGTTCGATGGCGCTCAAACTCTGCGAGTCGACGGTGTTCCAGTATTGATTCGGTCCCGCACGGAAAGCGGCATTGTTCAGGCGGATGCCGTCGATGAGAAAGAGGTTGTGGTAAGCGGTCCAGCCGCGGATGAACGGAGAGCCCTGTCCGTGAGAGGTCTTTTGAACGACAACACCGGGCGTCTGCTCCAGCGCTTCGGGGACGGAGCGGACGGCGCGCTCCCGAAGCACGGTGTCCGACAGGGATTCAACGATGTAAGGCGCCTCGAACCAGGTCTCTTCCGTTCGCGACGCCGTGACGACAAAGGTCTCGAGTGCGCCGATGACGGGAGCGGGGTTAACGGGTTCGATGTTTTCCTGTGCAGCGGTTTTTCCGGTGGACAGGACAAGGACGCACAGAACCGACAGAGATGAGAAGCGTAATGGTTTCATGGTTTCAAAGGTCCCCATCCATCTCGAATGGCACGCGATGATGCAACGAGGAAGTCGAAGGATCGCAAAACTGGACAGAAAATGTTCAGTGATCGGATGGGGTCGCGGGGATTGCGCCCCGCGACCCTTCCACACCACCGGACATGCGGTTTTCCGCATCCGGCGGTTGAACCGTGCCTCCTTCACCGGGTGGCTCCCGGTGCGGTTGCGACTTCCCAGGGAATGATGAAGCCATAGCGGGCGAGAGTCCCGTTGTTTAAGGCTTGTTGCAGGGCCGGGCTGCGGGCCGTCGGCCACGCTCCCCTTCCTGTATATCCTAGTGTAGTCCGCCTTACAAATTGCACTTTATGAAAGTGGAGTTAGAAATCAACCAATGAGAGTTGCTCCCACGATCACACTAACTGCGGCGGAACGGGCAAAG
>CAZCRA010000196.1:0-7367 GCA_964500945.1 uncultured Verrucomicrobiales bacterium
CGCGCGTTTTCCCGTGGCAAAAGCCAGCCGCGGGTTTCGCGACTCGCTTTTGGCGATCGACAAAAGCCGGTGCGGGTTTGCGCACGAGGCGTTTTCGAGAGCGTTTCGTGATCGGCGACGCATTTATTTATAGAAATTGATATTTTATGTTACTTGTATTTCAGTGTTCAGGATTTTACGGCAACAACCATATTTACTATCAAATGGCAGCGAATCACGTTCAACGACAAATCAGTCTTCTCATTCCGCAGGCCACCCTCATCATCGAGGGGCTCGAGGCGCAACCGGGTGCCCACGGACTTGCGCATCACACTCCCGCCAAATTGCGGCCGCTCCTTCAGGATCTGGAGGACCGGGAAAACGAATTCCAATTCATCCGGGGACAGCGCTCCAGCGTCATCATTCCCGCGCTGGCGGAGGCCGACCGCGCCGTGTCGAAGTTCGCCAGCCAGGCCAAGCGGGTGCTTCGCTTCCACCTGGGCGAGCGCTGGAGTCCGAGGAGTGTGCTGGTGCCGGCGCCGTGTGGGCCGGTGATCGCGGTGCGACTGCCGGAAGGGAGCGTGAAGTCGAGGAGGTGGTCGAGTAGGGATTTACCGCCGATGCCGAACTGCAGGGATGTGGCCTGCACCTCGAGGCCTTCGCTGGAGGGGAGGCGGGGTCGCCGTTTTCGCGTTCGGTTTCGAGGTCGATGATGCTTCCGAGTTTCTCCATGGCGGCCATGGCAGAATACCAGGACTCCAGCTTTTTACCGACTTTGGTGAGCGAGGCCAGGATGGAGCTGAAGATGAGTTCGCTGGCGACGAATTGACCCAGGGTGATTTGCTGGCTGATGACGAGCCAGCCGCCGATGACGAGGAGCGAGCCGTTGGCCAAGGTGCTCAGCACGAACGAACCGATGATCTGGCGCAGCAGGATGCGGAAATGGTTTCGACGGCACTCCAGGTAGCCCGCTGCGAGCTGTTCCGTTCGCTCGTAGGCCTTCTCATAGCCGCCCGGTCCTTTGAAGGCGAAGGGAAGGGAGGCGATTTCCTCCAGCCAACTCACCATGTCGAACTTCAGGTGGGACTCGGCGATGCTGGTTCGGACGGCGCCACGTCCCAGGAGTCCGGTGCTGACGACGGCGTCGATCGCAAGCGGAGCGGCCAGGGTGAGTAGACCGGAGAAGACGGCAAAGATCAGCATGGTGTTGACCTCCTGCTTCTCTTTCCCGAGGAGCGCGAAGAAGCGCAACGGGTCCATATTCTCGACCCTGACGTCGACCCAGATGAAGTTTCGCTGGAATCGAAAGGGGGTGTTGCTGGCGGCGGAAGGGGCGAGCAGAGCGGCCGTGAGAAGCGCGAGCACGGCAAGTAGGGAGGGGAAGTTAGCGGATCAGAGCATGTTTACCGAAGCGGCAGGTCGCTCGCCAAATTGGGGATTTTCAGGGGTGCGGGCCAGGACCGGGCTCCACTGCGGTGTCTCGTCCCAACCGCAGACTCCCTTTTGAGGCTTCACACTCATCCGCGCCTAACTTTTCGCATTTCTGGCAGAAGTGGGTTGAAGCGAAAGGGCGATCGGCGAGGGTGTTTCATTGCATGACGAAGAAGATTCTAGGGATATGGCGCTGTATGGCGAGAATCTTGACCGCCGGGGTCCTATTGGGACTCGCAGGCGCTCCGGGAACGCAAGCAGAGGCGGACGATTTTGGCTATCGCGAAGCCGAGCGCTTGAGCGCGAGGGATGACGATCGAGCGGCCGTGGAGGTGCTTCTCGACGGGTTGAAGCGGGCGGAGGAGAGCGGGAACGCGCGGTATGCCTTTTTCCTCGCGAGGAATCTCAGTGGAAGCTACGAACGCCTCGGGAACCAGACGGCTTGTCTCGAGGCCGCGGAGAGGGCGCTCAGCCATCTGCAGGTCATGGAGCAATCGAACGACCCGGCGATGTCTCCGAGCACACGGGCCTTCGAACGCACGCTGCTCACGGGGCGGATGGCGAAGTATCACCTCTTGCAGCATCAAATGGCGTTGGCGCGGCGGTGGCACGAGCGGGAGGGGGAAGCGCTTCGCCAGATGTTCACCCTGTTGGGCACGCCGAACGTCGCCCTCGACGGAAGCGAGGTGCCTAGCCGATTTCCGATGGCGAGGGGGAAGCCGAACCGCTCGCAGATCGCCCGCTATCTCTGGATGGGGGCGTGGTTGCTGGAACACGAGGCGCGGACGGACGAGGCAATGGCTCAGCTCGAGGCCGCGGAAGGCTACTTAAACCAACTCGACGGAGAGCTGAACCGCACGGAGCGGGATTACCTCTATAAGATCCGCAACCGCAAAGGCTTGTTGCTCGACTTCCTCGGATACGACGGGGAGGCCATTGCTTTGCAGCGGGAGACCGCCGAGGGTCCGCTGGCCCGGGGGCATGAGCGTTCCATTCTCATCGAACGGCTCAATCTCGCCCTTGGCATGGCAAAGCATCACGGGCCTTCGGAGAATTTTCTCGAAGACGCGATTGAGGCCTATGCGGGAATGAAAGAAATCCCAGGGTCCGGGGGAAGCCTGAGTTCGCAGCGACTGGTTCAGAAAATGGTCTTCGACCTTCGCCGGGACGGTCGTGTGACAGACCGACTGGAGGCCATCGAACGCGAGCTACGGGAATCAGGTCTCGAACTGGACGGAGACTTCAGCGAACTCGACCAAATCAGGATCGGGATCGAATTGGGGGAGACCGAGGGTTTGGAGGCCCGGCTCATGGCGTCGCTCGAGAAGTTCCGGGACCGCGGAAACCGCAAGGGAATGCCGTCGAGATACCGCGAGTATGGGAACTTGCTGATGAAGCTTGATCGCCCTGGCGAAGCTGCCTTGATGTATCGGGAGACGCTGGACCTGTCCCTATCCCACGGCTGGATCGTGCATGTGCCTGACATCATGCTCAAACTGGCGAAGGCACAGCTTGCTCTGGGAGATGACCGAGGCGCCAGGGAATGGCTGGAAGCCGTTGAGGCTCACCTGGAGGAGCATCCCGGGATTCCGGTTCACCGGGTGGCGAGCGCCAGAGCGTGGATGGTGGGGCTATTGCGGGAGTTGGGCGATGAAGCCATTGCGGACGCCCTCAAAGCCGAGACGCTGGCGTTTGCGAAGGCTCACGGCGTGCCCGGCTACCGGGTTCGAGCGTTGCTAGAGGATTCCGGGGAGGCGGAGCCAGGGGTGCGCGTGGCATCCATCGACGGTAAGGCTCCGAAAGGAGGGCTGGATTTCCAGCCTGTGCGGGTCACCTCCCGGGTTGCGGCGGGGGAAACGGCCTATGCCCGATTTACCCTGGCGAACCTCACCGGTTTTCATGGAGCAGGAACCTTGTGGCTTCCTCCCGGCATGGAGGTCGTCTCATGGGATTCCGTTGCTGGGGTGATGCGGTTGCGGTCGCGTGAGGGCCGAGGATCAGCGCGGGCCGTCCCTCTGGAGCTGGGGCCATCGGATCTGGTCCGAGTTTTCATGAAGTCTGCCGATGTGCGCCACGAAGAGCCGAGGGAATACCCGTTCGAGTGGGTTCACCCGGGTTTTGAGAAGCAGACCTCGCGATGGACGGTTGAGGTCTCTGATGAGGAATCCGCGATCACGGTTGTGAATGCAAACCTGATTGAGCGGAACCCGTTCTACCTGGTGCCGCTATATCATGCTATTCGCGCGAGGGACGTGAGTGAGCCTCTGCGCGACTTTCGAGTGCGTTGTTCGGCGCCGTGCTACGTGGAGTTTCTCGATGAGGCGAAGGGCGAGCTTTTGGCGGTGGACCGGCAGGGAGACGGGAATTTCGAGGGGGCGGGGGACCTCGTTTTGCAGGACGGGAACGGCGATTTGTTTCCTGACCACCGTTTCCAGGAGCCGGGCGAGGTCATTGAGCTGGAGTTGCGCGTTTATCCTTCCGGCGGGAAGGAGGGAGAGGCGGGTCTCGAGGCTTGCACCGTGGCTCTCGAAATCCGGGTGGGCGGAGATTGGGAGACCCTGGCTGAAAACTGGATGACGGAGCTGTCCGGCGGGCCGGATCCTTCCTTATCGGAGCGGGACTGACGCATTTACGGACTGAAGGGCTTGGAGTCTGGGAAGTTTGGCCTTTGCCGCGGCTTCCGTCTTCGCTGGACAGGTCGCCGGACAGGGCCGCGGGGAGGAGCGGGGTTCAGTGTGCTTTCGTGACCGGACGCCGCCTGGGAAGGAGGAATCCCGCCAGGCAGATGGCGAGCGCGCCAAGCGCCGAGGGCTCGGGGATCGTGGAGATGGTCAGGAGCGGCGCGGCCGTCGTGGCGCCGGACCCGCTCACGACGTCAGTGATTCCGAAGACGTATTCGTAAGGGTCGACGGCGGGCGGAGCGGACGATCCGATCACGTCCGGGTCGAAGGTGGCGAGCCGCGCGGTGACGATGAACATGTCACCGCCCAGGATGGCCGCCTCGAGTTCGGGAATCGCTCCGGGCAAATCGATCGTGTAGGTGCCGATGGGCATGGCCAGGGTTCCGTCGGCGCTGGCGGGCGCGGCCATCGGGGGGGCGTCACCATCAATGGCGAACATGCCGAAGGGAGTTCCGGTTCCGAACGAATCCCAAATGGCATCGGTGGGCGTCATGGTCCCCATCGGATCGAGAATTTCGGCCGGACCGAACATGGTGCCGGTGAACTCCACGATCTCCACGTCGCCAGAAAAATTGGCGAGCGCGGCGCTGCCGCCGGCCGTGAGTTCAAGGTCGATGCTGACGCTCGAAATCGTGTGGCCAGCCGGAATGCTGCCCAGGATACCGGCCATGTCGAATATGAAGAAGGCGCGGCGTTCCGGGGTCGTGTCCGCGGTCGAGAGCGGCCCCAGGGTGGAACGGCCCAGGAAGTAGTTTTGAAAAGTCGGAGAGTTGTCGGGCGGCAGCGTCGGTGCATACGCCAACGGTGGGTCATCGACGATGGGATCGTAAGGTCCGTAGAAACCGCCGACCTGACCGGCTCCGGCACTGGTATCGACGGTGATGTCGGTCGCGAAAAGCGGGGGAGTGGAGACGAGCGACAAGCCCACGAGGGCGGCGGCTGAGAGGAAAAAGCGATGGTGGGTCATGGCGGATGGCGGGGTTTTCAGTATGGTCTTCAAATGCGCACCTGGTAACCGGGACGAAGGAGTGCGCGTGAGTTTGTGCGAGCATGGGCGATCCACGGCCTCTCCCGGAACCAGTCGCTCGTGCCTGCCGTCATTCCAAGGCGGTTCGTCACGCATGGCAAGCATTTTTCCGTGAATCGTGGGATTCGGAAGAGGAGGATCATCCCCGGCGCGGAGCGCAGCCCGCCGCAGAATCCTGTCACTTCTGCGTGTAACCGAGGGCCGCCAGCACCTTGGCCACCTCGGTCAGCGTCGCCGGATCGTCGATGGTCGCGGGGAGTCGATAGGGTTCTCCATCCGCGATCCGTTTCATCGTGCCACGAAGAATCTTTCCGGACCTGGTTTTCGGCAGTTGTGGCACCACCGCGGCGATCTTGAAGGAGGCCACCGGGCCGATCTCGGAGCGGACGCGCTGGACCAATTCAGCGACGAGGACGTCTTCCGGCCGGTCCACGCCCGCTTTCAACACCGCCAGACCGAGAGGGATCTCCCCCTTGATCGGGCATCGCACCCCGATGACCGCGCTTTCGGCCAGGTCGGGGTGAGAGGAGAGAACCTCTTCGATGGCGCCCGTCGACAGGCGGTGCCCGGCCACGTTGATGATGTCGTCCGTCCGGCTCATGATCCACAGATAGCCATCCTCATCCCGAAAACCGGCGTCGGCGGTGGAGTAGTATCCTGGAAAGGCTTCGAGGTATGAGCGGACGCAGCCCTCGTCGTTGTTCCAAAGCGTCGCCAGGGTTCCCGGTGGGAGCGGTAGACGAATCGCCACGCTGCCGGTCTTCCCGTCTGGAAGCTCGCGACCGGCCTTAAGATCGGCGGGAATCTCCGGACGTTGGTACACGATGCAGCGATCCACGCGAGCCGAAGCCAGCGACAAAGCCGCTGCCAGGAGCGGGAGATAGGGAACCACGCGGGCTCCCTCCAGGCCTCCCGTGGCGGTCACTACCACCTTCGGAGCGGTGTCATCGATGCGTGTCGCCAGCTCCGGTGCGCCAAATCCCCCGAACACCGTGGAGTGAATGGCGCCAATCCGGGCACAGGCGAGCATCGCGATGACCGTCTCGGGAATCATCGGCATATAAAGAACCACCCGATCGCCTTTCTCCACCCCCTCAGCCCGTAGTGCGCCGGCAAAGCGGGCGGTCTGTTCCAGAAGTTCGCCGTAGGAATACTTCCGGGTCGTTCCCGTGACCGGGCTGTCGTAAATCAACGCCGCCTGCTCCGCCCGCCCGGATCCCACATGAAGATCCAACGCGTTGTAACATGTGTTCACCTCTCCTCCGATGAACCACCTCGGCAAAGGCTCGTGGTCGAGGTCCAATACCCGATCCCACCGGCGAAACCAGTGCACGCGCTCCGCCGCCTCCGACCAAAAGCGTTCCGGGTGGCGGAGCGACTCCGCGTGAAGGTTGGCCTGAACGGATGGCATGGCGATGGATGGATCAGGGGCGCGCCGGATCGGTGGCGTGAGCTCCCTTTGCGCTTGTCAGCAAGGTCATCACCTCATCGACCGTCGCGGATTCAAAGGCGGTTTGATCGGAGCAAATCTCCAGAAGCCGGGAAGCGTTTGCCGGCTCCAGATGGCCGGTCAGATAGCGTTCGAACTTCTCGATCAATAGCGGAATGCCCTCCGCCCGTCGCCGCCGGTGCCCGATTGGATAGTCCACGCTGACTTTCTCGGTTTGGCTGCCATCCCGGAAGAAGATTTGCACCGCATTTCCGATCGATCGCTTGTCCGGGTCCAGGTATTCCCGACTGAACCGGTCATCCTCCCGGCACTCCATCCGCTCCCGGAGGGCATCGATTCGGGGATCCGCCGCGACGTCGTCCTCATAATCCTCCGCCGTCAAGCGGCCGAAAATCAACGGCACGGCCACCATGTATTCCAGGCAGTGATCCCGGTCCGCCGGATTGTCCAGCGGTCCGGTCTTATGGATGATCCGGTTTCCGGACTCCTGCGTGTGCAGCACCACCCGTTCGATTTCGTCCAACCGGTTGGCCAACTCCGGATGAAGAGCCAGCGCCGCTTCCACCGCGGTTTGGGCATGAAACTCGGCTGGATAGGAGATCTTAAAGAGAATGTTCTCCATCACATAGGTTCCGAATTCGCGCCCCAGAACCACTTCCTTCCCCCGGAACGACGCATCTTGAAACCCCCAACCCTCGGCGGTCAAGGCTCCCGGATATCCCATCTCCCCCCGCTTCGCCATCAAGGCGAGAAACAACCCGCGCGCGCAGGCATCCCCGGCCGCCCAGGACTTGCGGCT
>CAZCRA010000197.1:0-7270 GCA_964500945.1 uncultured Verrucomicrobiales bacterium
GGCGCTTCGGGACGTGCCGTTCGAGGAGAGCCGGGAGATTTTGGCCGACCTGGCGCTGCGTTATGAGGGCGGTGACCGGACGGAGTTGGAGGCCATCGGGACGGCCTGCACCGGGAAAGAGAACGAGGCCTATGCGTGGTATCGCGAGGTGCTTGGGGCGGGCGATGACGCGGTGGCGTGGACGGCGGCGTTTGCGGATTTGGCCTGGAGACTGCATCCCGCCGATGCGGTCGAGGACTTCGCGCGACGGGTCCGAGCCCCGGAGTTGAGTGTGGCGGCGCGGAAACAGGCGCTGACGGGGCTGGCTTTCGTGGATGACGGGGAAGCGGCGAAAGCCATGCTGGCTCTGGCGACGGAGCCGGGCCCGATGCAGGCGGAAGCGGCCTGGTGGCTCGTGAACCGGTCCGGAAACACCTGGCGAAAGCACGGGCTGCGGGAGGAGCTGAAAGAGGCGGGCATTTATGATCCGGCCGGCATCGAGGTGACGGAGGTCGTCGTTCCGGAGTCGCCGGAACCATGGGCGGGCTACCCTCCGATGGAGACGCTTTTGGCGCTCGAAGGGGATCCGGAGCGGGGCAAAATCCTCTCCGCGCGCTGTCTGATTTGCCATTCGTTCGGGGAGGGGCAGGGCGTGCCGTTCGGGCCTCCGCTGGCTGGATGGGGCAAAACGCAGGCTGCCGAAGTGATCTTTCGCTCCATCATCGATCCGTCGGCAGACATCGCGCATGGATACGAGGGACAAGTCCTGGAGACGAAGGATGGGAAAACAGTCCACGGCCTGGTGGTGGCGACGGGTGACCCGGTGATCGTGAACACCATGGGTGGCCTGACGCAGATGATTCCGGCGGAAGGGCTGAAGGAGTCTCGCGGGCGGAAGCTGGGGCGCTCCCTGATGCTTTCTGGGAAACAACTGGGTCTAAGCGCACAGGACGTGGCGGACCTGGTGGCCTATCTCCGCGAGAACTGAGAGGCGAGCAGGGCTGCTGCAAGCAAAGTAAAGCAGAGCAGAGCAGGCAAGGGCTCAAGCCAGGATCTCGCGGACAACGTGGCCGTAGACATCGGTCAGGCGAAAGTCGCGACCGGCGTAGCGGTAGGTGAGCTTTTCGTGATCGAGGCCGAGCTGGTGAAGGATGGTGGCGTGGAGGTCGTGGATGTGGACCTTGCCATCGATGGCCCGGTAGCCGTATTCGTCGGTCGCGCCATGAACCATGCCCCCACGGATGCCACCGCCTGCCATGAGGGTGGTGAAACCGAAAGGATTGTGGCCGCGGCCGTAGTGGTCCATGGCGTTGCGGCCATTGGAGAGGTCCTGTTCGAACGGGGTGCGGCCGAATTCGCCTGACCAGACGACGAGGGTGTCTTCCAGGAGCCCGCGGGATTGGAGATCGGTGATGAGGCCGGCGAGGGGTTTGTCGATTTCGGCGCAGTTTTCGGGCAGCCTTTTGCGAATTCGGTTGTGGTGATCCCAGCCACCGCGGTTGACTTGAATGAAGCGGACCCCGGCCTCGGCGAGCCGGCGGGCGAGAAGGCACTGGCGGCCGAGGTGATCCGTCGGCCCGGTGCCGATGCCGTAGAGCTTCTTCGTGGCTTCCGATTCGCCACGGAAATGAAAGAGATCCGGCGCCTCGGATTGCATCCGAAAGGCGAGTTCGAATGATTCGATCATGCCCTCCATTTGAGCGTCTTGTCCGGAACGGAGGACGTGGTCCCGGTTAAGGTTTTGGACGAAATCGAGCTGGCGACGCTGGAGATGGGCCGGGAAATCGGGGTCGGAGAGGTGACGGATTTTGGCCGGTGAACCGGACGCTCTCGGGAGGTCGACGCGGGTGCCTTGGTAGACGGCGGGGAGGAAGGCGCTGCCGTAGTGCTTCGGGCTGCCGCCGTCGCCACTGATGTTGTGATCGATGGTGATGTAACCCGGCAGATTCTGGTTTGAGGAACCCAGGCCGTAGGTGACCCAGGAACCCATGGATGGGCGGACGAAATTCGTGGCGCCGGTGTGAATCTGCATCGATGCCGGCGCGTGCGCCAGGCTGTCGGTGTGCATGCCGTTCAGGATGCAAAACTGGTCGATGACCTTTGCCGTCTCGGGGAACAGGGAGGAAACCCAGGTTCCGGATTGACCGTGCTGGGCAAAGTCCCAGCTGGAACCGAAAAGGCGCATTGTGCCGATGCCAGGCTGCTCGACGCGATCTGCTCGTGCGAAGGGCGACGGTTGGCCGTGGCCGGCGTTCAGGCGCGGTTTGTAGTCGAAGGTCTCGACCTGGGAAGGACCGCCCTGCATGAAGAGGAAGATGACGCGCTTGGCGCGAGCCGGGAAATGCCCTGGTTGCGGCGTCAGTGGGCCGGCTGGGGATGTGACGCGCGAGGCGGCGGCCTGCTGGTGGAGCAGGGCGGTCAGCGCCGTGTAGCCGAAGCCGCAGGCGGCTTGCTGAAGGAAATGACGTCGTGGATGCTGGTGCATGGATTTGTCCGTTGTCCCCACTTCTTCCACCGCGTCAGAGCCGGTAGAGAAACTCGGTGGACATGAGGAGGGATTGGGTGAGGCGGGGCCAGGCGGTTCGGGCGAGTTTCGGGTCCGGCTCGGCTTCGAGGCTGGAGACGAAGTCCAGGGCGCGTGCGATTTCGTTTTCGGATGGTTTTCTTAGGAAGAGGTGTTCGTAGAGCTCGCGGACGCGGTCGCGGGGGGGCGCTGCATCAAACCGGGAGGCGAGGACGGCGGCGCGTTCCTGGATGAAGGGGGCGTTCAGGAGGGCGAGGGACTGGCCCGGGACGTTGGTGACGGGACGTTTTCCCGTTTCCTGATTCGCGTCGACGGGGTCGAAGGCGGCCAGAAAGGTGAAGGCTTCGAATCCTCCCTTCCGGCTTTGTGGGAGATAAACCGCGCGCCGGCGGAGTTGGTCTTCGGAGAACGAGGCGTCGAGCCGGATCGCGGACAACGCGCCCCCATCAAAGTTTCGCGGCTCGTGAACTGGCAGGGCCGGGCCACCGCGCTCCGGATTCAGTTCGCCGGAAACGAAGAGCAGGGCATCGCGGATGGCTTCCGATTCCAGGCGAAGCCGGTGAGCGCGCCAAAGCAACCGGTTGTCAGGATCCTTATCGAGCGCGCCCGTGGCGAGGGCCGCGGGGTTGACCGAGTCCTGTTGCCAGGCCCGCGTGAGAACGAGTTCGCGAATGAGCTTCTTCGTGGACCAGCCCTCCTCCATGAAGCGAAGAGCGAGGAAGTCGAGTAAGCCGGGGTGGGATGGGGGTTCGCCGCGCGCGCCGAAGTTATCGACGGTGCGGACCAGGCCTTCGCCGAAGAGATGATACCAGACGCGGTTCACCCAAACGCGTGCCGTGAGTGGATTCTCGGGGTGAGCGATCCATTCGGCCAGCTCGACGCGGCCGCTGGTGCCCGGCGTGAACGAAGGGGAAGCGGTGGGCGCGACGCCGGTCAGAAAGCCTCTCGGGACGGTCTCGCCGAGTTGGTGGGCGTTCCCACGGATGTTGACGGCGGCGTCGACGGGTTCCGGCGCCTCCCGGACGGCGATGGCCAGGCTGTGGCGGAGGTGAGGATGGAGGTATTCGTGGAAGTCCTTGATCCGGTCCTCGTATCGGGCGCGGTTGTCGGCCGAGGTCCGCTGTTTGTCCAGTTCGGCGATCTGCGCCCGGGCGGCGTCGCGCTCTTCACCTTTGGGAAGCGCTTCGCGCCCGGAGCGGAGAGCGGCGATTTTCTGGCGGAGATCGCGCGATTGCTTTTCGGCGCCGGCCTTGGCTTGGCGGGCCCGGTTCAGTTCGGTTTCGAAGGCTCGGAGGTCGGTCGCCCGCTGGACGAGTTGCTCGGGCGATTCGGGGAGGGGGGTGTGGTTGGCGGCGCTGAAGACCCCTTGAAGGCGGCCGGAGAGGGTGACGGTGCTGGTGAAGAAACCCGCCAAAGCGAAGTAGTCGCGCTGGGAGACCGGATCGAATTTGTGATCGTGGCAGCGGGCGCAGCCCAGGGTCATGGCGAGGAAGGCTTGCCCGACGCGATGCACCTGCTTGTCCACGACGTCCATCCGGAGCTGTTTTTTGTCGCCATTGACGAGTTCCCAGGGGCCGATGGCCAGGAAACCGGTGGCGATGATTTCCTCCGCTGAGGGTGGTGGGGACGGGGCCTGGCCGGCGGAAGGTGGCATCACGACATCGCCGGCGATTTGCTCCCGGACGAAGCGGTCGAAGGGCTTGTCGGAGTTGAACGCGGCGATGACGTAGTCGCGGTATCGCCAGGCTTCGACGGCCGGGATGTCGCGGCCCACGCCCATGGTGTCGGCGTAAGCGGTGAGGTCGAGCCAGTGCCGGCCCCAATGCTCGCCGAAGGCTGGCGATTCGAGAAGGCGGTCGACTTCGTCGGCAACGGCGGTGGCGGGATCGTCTTCGAATGCCGCTTCAAATCGCGCCAAGTCGGCTGGGGCAGGCGGCAAACCGGTGAGTTCCAGGTGGAGACGGCGAAGCAGGGTGGTGGGCGGTGCTGGGGGAGCGGGCGGGAGACCAGCGGAATCGAGGCGCGCCCGAACGAAGCGATCGATGGCGGTTTGGGACCATTCGGTGTCTTGGATTTCGGGCGGTTCGGTTTTTGCCAATGGCCGGAAGGACCAGAGATCTTCCGGCGCCATGGTTTCGGAGTCACCCGGCAGCGGACCCGCGATGCCGCTGGTGTCGCGAGGATCGTGGGCGCCACTTTCGATCCACTGACGGAGGACCGCGATGGCCTCATCCGGGAGTTTCCCGTCCGGAGGCATCTGGAGGTCGAGATTCTCGTAGGTGACGACCTCGTGGAGAAGGCTCGAATCCGGGTCGCCAGGCACGATGGACGGTCCGGAGTCGCCGCCGGTCATCCAGCCGGTGCGGGAGTCGAGCACGAGACCGCCCTTGGCCTTCCCGGCCTCGTGGGAGTGGCACTTCAGGCAATGCTCCGCGAGCAGGGGAGCGACCTTTTCGTCAAAAAAAGCCTCGGAAGCGGATGCCATCGACCGGAGCGCCAGGCCCATGGCGATGGAGATGGCGAGGAATCTTACCATGCGCATTGTCTACACTGAGGGGCCGGGCAGGTTCTTTCAGCCGCCGGGAGATCAATGGCATTCGGCCTTGACAAGGTTGGTGGGGACGAGGTGAGGTAGCGGACTGACCTCATGAGCGCGCCCCGATTTTTTGTTTCAAGCTTAGTTTTTTGTTTTTACGCCAGTTTTTGTCACGGAGCCGTGACGGTCACGGGCGGGAGCTTTTCCGATGACTCGATTTGGGATACCGGGACGGCGCCGGCCAACTCGAATTACACGATCAGCGCCGGCGATACCGTCACCGCGACGGGCGTGACCATCACCGGAAACCAAGATCCAAACATCTTCGGCACGTTCAACGTCAACAGCGGTTCGACGTTCAGCGCTCGGAGGGTGAACAATGGCCAGACCGTGTCCGGGGGCATCTTGAACATCAACACCGGCGGCTCCTTTACGACGCAACGATTCGCCCCGGCCAACCCTGGCGACCTGACGGTGAACGTGAATGATGGTGGCTCGCTGACGGTCACCAGCTTGATTGCACGGACAACGATCAATATCAATCCGGGCGGCGTGGCGACGCTGAGCAGCACGGGCGCGACGGAAGTTCTCCAAGGCGGTACGTTGATCACGACGAGTTCGGGTCCCATTGCTCCCTCCACCTGGAACACGGGGACTTTCGTGACGAACACGTCTTCTCTGGGAACGGCGACAGAGGCGGGGAATTTTGCGTCCCGGCTTTCGTCAAACGGCGCCAACCTGCTCGATCTTTCCAACCAGGGTAGCAAGCAGATCTTCTCGGTGGGAAGGAGCAGTCAACTCCTCTCTTTCAACGCAACCGATGGGATCATCGAATTCAACGTCTACTCTTCGGCGACGGATGACAGCGACCTGATGGCGCAGCAGCTCCTCGGCGGGGATTTCGATCTCAGCAGCGATGTTTTGTTGCGGTTCGAGGATTTCGGCCCCCTGGGCGGTGCGGCGTCGGATTACCTAGGCGTTTCTTACCAGCTCTTCGATGACACCAACGACTATGCGGACATCGTGCCGACGTTGGACGCTGCCGTGTGGAACATCGGCGGGTTGGACTATGACGTCACGTTCACCAACAATCTCGCGCTCGATGGGAGTCTCGTGGTCAGCAATTTGGTGGCCGTCATTCCCGAACCGAGCGGGATTCTGATCCTCTTGGCGGGGGCTTCCGCGGCGCTTTTCCGCCGGCGGAGAGGACGCTAGCATGATGACGCGTCATGGCGCTGGGAGAAAGCGGATGGAGGCGGGTGCGGGGACGCTGGCGACTTTGCCGGTTTGAGTGAGGGTTCCGGATTTGGAGTCGATGGCGAAGACGGTGATGTCTCCCGAGCTTTGGTTGGGGGATAGGAGGAACTGGCCGTCCGGGGAAACCGCGAGGGAACGGGCGTTTTTGCCATCCTTCGGCGCGGTTTGGACCAGACTGAGGGCGGGTTGCGCCGTGTCAAAGGCGACGAGGGCGATGGTGTCGCTGCCCCGGTTGGCGTTGTAGAGGAATCGACCGTTCGGGCTGACATCGACGAAGCAGGCCGTTTTTCCCAGGGTCGCCGAGATGGTCGCGAGCGTCAGGGCGCCGTTGTCGGGATTGCGGTGGAAATGGCGGACGGCGCTTTCGCTTGGCGCGAGCGAGTCGGGTGCCGGACCGACCGCGAAGACGTGGCGGCCTGAAGCATCGGCGGCGAGCCATCCGGCGTGTTCCGTCGAGAGCTTTCGGAGGGGAGAAACCTCACCCGTTTCCGGATCGAGGGAACCTTCGAAGACTCCTTCGCCTCTGGCTCCGACGAGGAAGGAATGGGGAGCGGCGTGGGAGAGGGCGAGGCCGGCGACGAAGGTGGCTGCGGCGATGAATGGAAATCGGGGGTTCATGACGAACGCAATATAGCCGGGCAGGGGGGAATCCCAGGAAGCGGCGGGACTTTTCTTGCGTCCCGGCGCGAATCTGCTGAGGTGAGGGGTATGGAGCGAAGCCGCTGGGTGACTTGGTTTTTCGTGCTGCTGCTGCTGGCGACGTTGGCCATCCCGGTCTGGCGTCAACTCGAGCGGCGTGAATCGCAGACGGTCACATTGAACGATGGGTCCACCATGACGCTGGAGAAGGCCGGGCTCGGCAAGGTGCACCGATTTGGTGGCAGCGCGCTACACCGCTGGTCCTCGAACCTGCCGGCGGCGTGGGTGAAGCGTTTGGGGGGGAATCCGCCGCTCGAGATGACGTCGTCGAGTGA
>CAZCRA010000198.1:0-7247 GCA_964500945.1 uncultured Verrucomicrobiales bacterium
TGCCATCGCCACTCCGTCTACGCTGACAATCTCGGTGCCGAATTTCCAGCCTGCCTTGGCGCCGGGGCCTTTGGGGTCGAGGAAGTTCACGACGAAGCGGCCGTCGCTGAGCTCGGCCACCCTGGCGCCCAGGGAGGCGCCGTAGGCCGCGATGATCTTCTTGATCGGTGCCATTTTGGTGACGGCATCGGTGGCGGAGACGGAGACGTGGGAATCTTGGATGGAGAGCGCGAGTTCGTTCAGGGCCTCGTAGTAGGCTGCCATGTCACCGGACGCATTCGCCTTCTCGACCCGCGGAAGATACGTTTTCCTGATTCCCTCCCAGTCGAGGCCACGCAGGTCGGTGTAGGCGTAGCGCACCTTGAGCAGGTCGATGAGCGAGTGAAAGCTCTCAAGGATTCCCTGCTTGGAGAAATCGGGCGGGGCTGCGGCGGCCGGTTCGCGGATGTCAATCCGAGCCGTCCGCGAGCGGTCGAAGCGGATGGTGCCATTGCGGTCGAGGGTCGCCACGGTGTAGCCGACCGGGAGGGCGGCGAGCGGGTCGTCGGCCGTGAAGAAGAGCCCGTCCGCTCCGGCAGCGGACGGAAAGGCCTGGCGGGCCTCGGAGGCGTAGAGCAGGAAGGTGCCCTCCCGGATACTGCCGGTGTGAGGGTCGGTCAGGACCGAACCGGAACCGGCCTGTTCCACTTGTTCAAGGTAGGAATCTCCGACCAGATTGCCGCCGAAGGTGACGGCGAAGATCTGGACTCCGACATCTTCCTTGCCATTCCGGTCGAGATCAACGGCAGCGCCGGTGGGCACAGCCGGGACGAGGATGCGATACTTGGCCGGGGCAGGAGTAAACGGGCTCGTGAGGGTCCCGAGAACTTGCCCGGAGCGAGGCACCCATTCACGATAGTTTCCCTGGATTAGTCGCGAGACATCGAGGAGTGCTACCACCGGTTCGGGAACATAGTTCGCCATGGCCGGGTTTCCGTAAGCCCACTCGCCGATGACTTCCACCGGGCCACCTGCCTCGCTCTCGATCAAGGCCGGCGGCGGCTGCTCAGCGCCGCTGGCGATCGGTTTGCAGAGAAGCAAGGTCAATCCCGGGAGAAATCTCGTCAGGCAGGACAGACGGATCATGGGTCTCATCAAGAGTTGATGGGGTGGTTATGGATCATCCACTCGGATGACCTTGCGGCACCGGTTGCCGACAAGGCATCGGAACGGAGACATCATCGGCGGGTCACTTCTTGAAGAAGGAAACCACCGCGAAGATTAGGAATAGGATGAAACAGACCTTGGCAATGGTGGCGGCGAGGCCTTCGAGCGAGCCGAAGCCGAGAAACCCGGCGACGAGCGCGACGATGATGAAGATGATGGCGTAGCGGAGCATGGTGGTGGGGCGATATTTCAGATTTCAGATTTCAGATTTGAGATTCGAAGCGAATCACTCGGTCGCCTTGTGGACGTCCTTCTTGATTTCTTCGCCAACCTCCTTGAGCGATTCGCCAAGGCCTTCACCGGCTTTCTTGACATCCTTTTCGATATCTTCGGCGGCGTCGCGGAGTTTTTCGTGATCGCGCGTGTTGAGGGCGTCGCCGACCTTGTCGGAAACTTCCTCACGCTGGGTGGGTTCTTTCTTCTGGCAGGAAACGAGGCTGGCGGCGAGCAGGCCGGAGGTGATGAGCAGGATGGTGGTTTTCATGGTGTTTGCTTACTGTCGTTCGGGGTTATATCAGCGGAACCGGCGGTTGCAGGGAGAGGGAAAGGAGGCGGGCCGTAGCCGATGATGCATGTGGGCGAGCCCGGGGAGGGAACGGGGAAATCCGTGATGTTGAAGCCGTTGATCTTGTGGTGGCGGTAGCTGCGGCCCTCGCTGGAGACAATCATCAATGACCTTCTGGGGGACGGCACCCGTGGCAGGCTTCTCTTCACCTGCGCCGGGCGGCTTGTCGGTGATACTGATGTGGAGGGTGTAGTTGGCGGTGATTCCGTTGCGTGCCGCGTTGCGGTTGAGGAAGACGGAGATCGTGTGATCGCCGGTCTTATAGAGCTGGCCGAGGTAGTCGCGGGCAGCCGATTTCTCGTTGCGGTCCTGCGCGGCGGCTTTCTTCATGAACTCCCGGTAGGCGGAGATTTCCTCCTGGCTCACGGTCACCTTTTTGTCGCGGGAAAAACAGTCCGTGAGGTCCTGCAGGGCAATGTCTTTCAATTCCGCCCCGGTGCCGGCATGCACGGGAATGCCCGAAAAAATCCGATCCGTGACGCATCGCGTCCGAATATTTCCCTTCGCTGAAGCTGTGACCGGCCCGAATGAAGGCCAGCAACGCCACGGCCGTGTTCCCGATGTCCGAAGGGTCGCTCGCCTGCTCACCCTCGATTCGCCCGCCGCCGTCCAGGTTCTGACGCCCGCAGCCGTCCAGGCCCCAGCCGCCGTCCTCGTGCTGCGTCTCGACCAGATAATCGAGCCCTTTGAGGACATTCTCCGACAGCGGTTTCGGGTCGGGCCGATCGTTTCCGGTCGGCTCGCCGCCAAAGGCTGCGGCTCCATGAAACGCGAGCGCGGCCGCGACGAAGGCGGAAGTGCATGAAGTGGTGCCATTGGGCTTTAATTCGATGTCGTTGGCTTTGAACGGTGGTCATCCGGAACGCCGGAATTCCGTCATCTATTTGTCTGAGACCCCGGCGTTGTGAGATTCTTAGAAAGAATGAAAGCAGCTCCCGGGAGGTTCCCGCCGCGCGCGCCTTCACTGGAAGGCTCTCGAAACGACCCCGCGCGTCACCGCATTCGTCAGAATGGAATGGAATCGAAACGCAGATAGCATGGGCTGCCAGAGGTGGAAAGGTGCGCCCAATTCGATCAGCTGAGGCCTGTTCAGGAGCTGAGCGGAGCCAAAAGGCGTTCGAGGTCTTCGCGCTGGAGGGCGAGGCCCTGATTCCGACCGGTTTCCCCGGCTTTGGCAGGGTCCCCCAGGATGGCGCGGGCGACGGCCGCTTTGCGCTGCTGAAGTTCGAGGATGCGTTCTTCGATCGTGCCTTTGGTGATCAAGCGGTAGACGAAGACGGGGTTCGTCTGCCCCATGCGATGCGCACGACCGGTCGCCTGCTCCTCGACGGCCGGATTCCACCAGGGATCGAAATGGATCACCGTGTCGGCCGCCGTGAGGTTCAGGCCCGCGCCACCGGCTTTGAGACTGATCAGGAAAAGCGGGATATCTTCGCTCTGAAACCGGTCGATGAGCTTCTGACGTTCGGCGCCCGGGGTGTCGCCCGTCAGTGCCAGACGCCCGATCTTCTCCTCCTCCAGGACATCGTGAATGAGGGCGAGCATGGAAGTGAACTGGGAGAAAACGAGAATGCGGCGCCCTTCCTGAACCAAGTTCCGCACGAGATCGCGGAAGTGGTCGAGTTTCGCCGAGTGTTTGGCTTTGCGAGCCGAATCGATCTTCAGCAGGCGCGGGTCACAGCAGACCTGGCGTAATTTGAGGAGCGCATCGAGGACCACAATTTGAGACCGGGCGAGCCCTTTCGCGCGAATGGCTTCCCGCACCCGTTTGTCCATGGCCGCGCGAATGACCTCGTAAAGATTTGCCTGGGAAGGATGCAAATCGATGGATTCGACAATGTCCGTCCGAGGCGGTAGTTCCTTCAACACCTGACCTCGCGTCCGGCGGAGGATGAGGGGCGAGACGCGCTGGATGAGGAGATCGCGTTTTAGGGTGTGGTCTTCGCGCTCGATGGGCCTGCGCCAGTGTCGCTGAAAGGACTCTCTGTCGCCCAAAAATCCGGGCATGAGGAAATGGAACAGACTCCATAGTTCGCCCAGATGGTTTTCGATGGGCGTGCCTGTGAGGCAGAGCCGGTGATTCGCTTTCAGATCAAAGACGGCCTGCGTGGCGCGCGAGGCCGGGTTTTTGATGTATTGAGCTTCGTCGAGGATAACGAAGTGGTAGCGGTGCGCCGATAGCGTTTCGGCATCGCGCGGCAAGAGGGCGTAGCTTGTCAGGATCAAGTCGTGCTCCGGGATGGCCTCGAAGTGTTCACTGCGGCCGGGCCCCTGAAGCAGCAAGACCTTCAGAACGGGAGCAAATCGTTCGGCCTCCTTTTTCCAGTTCGCCAGAACGCTGGTAGGGGCCACGATGAGAGAGGGATGCTCCGCCCGGCGGGCGCGGCGCTCGACGAGGAGGTGGGCCAGGGTTTGAACGGTTTTGCCCAAGCCCATGTCGTCGGCCAAGATGCCGCCGAGCTGGAACTGACGCAGAAATTGAAGCCAACCCAGTCCTTCTTCTTGGTAGTGGCGGAGGTCGGCCTTGAGCGTTGGGGGAGGTTTGACGGCTTCCACGCCGCTGAACTGCGCCAGTTTCCGCTGGAGCGCGCGTAGGCGCTTCGACGTGACACCGACGAGTTCCGGGAACGAGTTCGCGATCCGTCCGGCATCGACGGCGTGCATGATCATCGGCCCAGAGCTTTCCCATTGGAACAGCTCGATGACACTGGTGAGAATGCGTCCCAGCGTCTGGGCCGGCACCCCGACGATCAATCCCTTCTCTTCGATGAAGACCGGCACGGTCTCCTCCTCCGACTTTAGGAAGAGAAGGTGCGGGTCGAAATCGGGTCCGGCCTGAGCCAGATAGTTCGCCAAGGCTTGAAGCAGGCTGATCCGTTCTCCATCGATCTCGACGCCATAATCGAAGCGGAACCAGTCCGCCTGCCCTCCTTCCGCTTCGTCCAGACCTCCCCAAAAGCTATCCGCTTTGGCGATTTGGAACGGAAAATCCGGCGCAAACTCGACCTCACAGCCTTGCTTCACCATCTCCGGGAGATCTCGGCTGACGAACCGCATCCAAGCCGTCCGGTTTCCGCCTGTCTTACCCAGCTCTGGGCGGAACCCCATGCAGTGAGAGAATCGGCGATGCACCAAGTCGACCGAATAAGGCCAGGCGCCGAGATGCGTGAGCCCAGCACGGCTCAACTGTCCGACGAAGCGATCCTCAGCGGGGAGATCGCGCCGGAATTCCAAAACCTCGTCACCAGCGCTCTGGCGATGCGTTCCATGTCGGTCCGGATCCCATTCGGGCACAACGGCATCGCCATACCGGAAGCTCAGTTCCAAAAGCAGAACTGGCTCCTTCGCCTCGCTCGAACGCGCACCTCCACCAAGAGAGTGCACTGCGTTGCCCGTGAACAGCCGGACCTTGCTTTTTGGCGCCGCTTCCTCCGGAGTCAGTCCACGGACCTTGCGCTGACGAGGCGTCCACGTTTCGCCGTCCGGAACCCATTCGGCGAGCGCCTTCCGAACCGAACCGGTTTCGGCAGGCTGAACGGCCGGCGCCGTCAGCCAGTGGGAGAGTGGCACCGCCGCGTTCCAGATGGCTTCGCCCCAGGCGAGCTGATCTGGATCCACATAGAGCGCCGGATCGAGCTGCGCCACGGCAAACGCTGCCTTCCCGCTGTCCGCGAACCGAAGCGCTGCGTGCTGAATGGCATCCGCTCCCTCCTGCCACAAACCGGTCAGGGCTCGCGCCTCCCCGGGCTGAATGACATTCCGGAAATCAGTCCCCCAAAGGGCGCGGCCGGATTCGAGAATCTCCCTCAAAAGAACAGCCCCGAGCCGACCGTTCGGAATAAAACGGTTCTCTCCCCTGCGGATCTGAGACTCTTCGAAAACTTTGAAAACCTCCGCCGCAAGCCGCCGGTCCTCAGACGAAAACTCCGCGGGAAATTGTCTATACCGCCAAGACGCCGATTTCGGGATCCTTGGTTTGCCCCACGCACCGTTCTTTTTCCGGCGGCAGATGACGAAACTCATGCAGAGCCCGCCCGAATCCTGGCCGGAGTTCGAATTTGCCGGAAACAGGGCGTAACGGACGGCGGTTTGTCCAGGCGAGCACTCGCTGGGCACCAAAGGCCCGTCACCGCCGCCGTTTTCCAGCCGACGGCACTGTTCGAGCCACGCCCGCACCGGGGCGGAAATCGAAGGTGTGGTGATGCCAGGACGTCGATCTGCCAAGTCCTGTGCCTTTCGAGTAGGTGCAGCGGCGGGCATGATTTGAGCTGGGGAAGGCCTGGACCGCTGACTCTTCAGTTCCTCGAGGCTGGCCGCCATGTGCTTGCACATGTCACCGACCGGACAAGTGCATGAGCCGTCTACCTCGATGTGGCCATTTTCAAGGCTCAGCGAAAGCGAACAACGATACGGAAGCGCGATCGAACCGCTGACAAGGGCGCTGACCTCCATTCTGCGACCGTCCTCGGCCAGGGAAACCGTCAGCACGTCCACGTAACCTTGGCGCTGGTAAGCTCGCCCACGCCGCGCGGTCCGCAGATCAAAATAGCGCTCAAGCCGGAGTGCCCCCAACAATGAGGACAGAGAATCTGAAGACAGAGAATCTGGGGTCGCCGTCGCGACATCGGAGTCGAAAGCCATGGTCAGAACCCAAGCGTAGCCAAGGCTTCCTGACAATCTTAAATTCGCGATTGTTCGCACTTTCGACCAATCAAATTGGCCGCGCGAATCCGTTCCGCACAACCATCGGAAACTGGATGGATGAAATCCACGGGCGATTTGTTGAAGTCAAGGCGCGAGAAGATTGGGAGCGCAGCGGGCAAAGCCGAAGAAAAAGCTGAGCGGCCCCATCGATCGACAGTGACGCAGACCCCGCAAAAAATAGCAGTGGCCTTCAAAAAAAAATCGCACGAAGTGAGCAAGTCTCCCCAACAAAGCGCAGACGACGTCGTTCGGGTCGACCTGCGGCTTCCCATCTGCGGGACGGTGCCTGCAGACCATCTCGTGGTTCGGCAGAGCGCGGATGCGAACCGAGGGAGAAAAGACGTCTGCATTTCCGCGCTGGCCATCGCGAGATCGAGCAAGACGGAATTGCTGGCGATGGGACGGGGTGGGAATTGCGGATCGCTGCATAATTTACTGAAGTTGTCGGGAATGCGCTTATCAAAAACCAATGCCACGCCCATTTTGTAACGAAACGAAATTGGCACGCTCCGGGGAAGCCTCATCGACGGAAGAGTCGTGCTCGACGGTTTGCGATCCGGACTTCTCCGAGGCAATCGTGGAAAGTCTGCCCAGGCTCTTTTTCGTTCTGGGACCCGAGGGGAACTTTCTGCGCTGGAACCGGAAAGTCGAGATTGTGACGGGTTGCTCTTCCCAGCGGCTTGCCGAGATCACCTTCTGAAGGAAAAATTAGGGACGAGGACAACGGTGTCCAAAGCCTCAGCGAAATTCAGTCCTGTGAGGTGGCGCTGTT
>CAZCRA010000199.1:0-7247 GCA_964500945.1 uncultured Verrucomicrobiales bacterium
CGAGCGTGGCGATGGCGGGCGACGGTGTGAACGATGCGCCGGCCTTGGCGGCGGCCGATGCGGGGATTGCGATGGGTGCCGGGACGGACGTGGCGATCGAGAGCGCGGGCGTGACGCTGATGGGGGACGATCTGCGAGGCGTGGTGCGGGCGATCCGGCTGAGCCGGGAAACCATGCGGAACATTCGCCAGAACCTGTTCTTTGCGTTTGCTTACAACGGTTTGGGGATTCCCGTGGCGGCGGGTGTGTTGTATCCGGTCTTCGGGGTGCTGTTGAATCCGATGATCGCGGCGGCAGCGATGAGTTTCAGTTCGGTGTCGGTGGTGGGGAACGCTTTGCGGTTAGGGCGAAGTGGCGGGCCACTCAGGGGGTAGCTGAACTGCGGGACGACCAGCCGAGGCCGGGATCGGCACCGGTAATGCTTACGTTTACGGGCGCTGGAAGATGGGGCTTTGGACGAGGGCGTGGAGCATGGTTTTCATGCCGCCGCCGTTGGCGCGGGTGTGAGCGACGATGTGCTCGAGGTCTTCGCGGTCGGCGAAGTCCATGGTCCGGCCCAGGGCGAAGGTGGCCAGTTTGTGGGCCATGTTGTGGAAGACGAGTTCCTCGTGCTCGAGCAGAAGGGAGCGAAATTCTTCGAAATCCTGGTAAGCGCCCATCTTGGGGATGGTGTCGTCGGACTCGACGGTCTTGCCATCGATGAGTTTGGGCTGGCGTCCGCCGGTGTTTTCCAGGGCGCGGTATTTTTCGCGCCAGCCGCCGATGACATCGAAGTTTTCCAGGGCAACGCCGAAAGGGTCGATCTTCTGGTGGCAGGAGGAGCACTGGGGAATTTCGCGGTGCTTGGCCAGTTGTTGTTTGATGGTGGAGGCCCCGCGGATGTCGGGTTCGATGGGGGGGACGTCGGGCGGTGGCGGCGGGGCGGGGGTGCCCAGGATGTGATCGAGCAGGAAGACCCCGCGCACCACGGGCGAGGTGGTGGTGCCGTTTGAGGTGAGGTTGAGGATGGAGGCGTGGGTGAGCAGGCCGCCGCGCACGGTTTGGGATTTGTTCAGGGAGACGCGGCGGAATTCGGGGCCGGTGACGCCTGGGATGCCGTAGTGGCGGGCGAGGCGCTCGTTGAGGATGGCCCAGTCGGAGTCCAGGAGGTTGACCAGGCTGAGGTCCTCGCGCAGCAGCTCGGCGATGAAGCGATGGGTTTCCTGGCCCATGGCGCGCTCGAGTTCCTCGTCGTATTCAGGGTAGAGCTGGGAGTCGGGCTGCATTTCACCGAGCTGATCGATCCAGAGCCACTGGTTGGTGAAGTCGGTGAGGAAGCGCTCGGATTTGGGATCAGCGAGCATGCGCTCGACCTGGGCGCGCAGGGTGGCGGGTTGGTCGAGTTTGCCTGAGAAGGCCAGGGTGAAGAGTTCATCATCGGGCATGGAGCGCCACAGGAAGTAGGAGAGGCGGTTGGCCAGGGCGTAGGCGTCGATTTGGCTGGGCGGCTCCAGGTGGTAGAGGAAGTGGGGGGAGACCATCATGGCCTTGAGGGTGGCGCGCAGGGCGTCTTTCGGGGCCATGTCGACGGTGAAGGTCTCGTAGAGATCGACGAATTCCTGGACGGTGCCCGAGGGGACAGGCCGGCGGAAAAGGCGGGGGCCGAAGTGCTCGATGATGCCGCGCACGGCGTCTGCATCGAGGTTGGCGAGGTCGCGATCGCCGAAGATGACGCGATGGCCCTTGGGCGGCCAGGATTCGTGGATGGGGCCTTCCATCTCGACAGAGCGAACAGCGAGGTAGGGACCGAGCTTCAACAGGGAGCTGCCCCGTCCCCAGTTCGGACCGTCCATCATGTCGAACGAGACGCGGTCGCCGGGCAGCATGTAGAGGCGGCGCTCGATGGTACGCGGTGTGTCGTCGCTGAAGTAGATCGTCTCATCGGAGCGAGGGACGTCGCTGGCCGAGCCGCTTCCGTGGTAGAGGCGAAGGCGGACAGGTTGGCCGTTGTTCATGACGGCGTAGGCGGTGATTCGGAAGTCGTACCAGCCGGGGTCGCGGACCTGGAAGAAGCGCCCCGTGTCGGAGGGACCGGCCGAGGCGGTGGAGCGAGTGCCCATGAGGGCGTCGATTTCCGGTCCCATCTCCGGGGTGGGCGCGACGGGTTTGCCATCGACCCAGGCTGGGTAGCCGAATTCGCTGTAGGGGTTCGCCTCGAATTTGCGCTGCAAGTCGCGGGTGCGCTGCTGCTCCTGGGCGGTCAGGTTGTCGAAGCCGGCGAGCCGCCGCTCGAGGCCTCGGCGTTCGCTTTCCCAGATGCGCTGGTTGATGTCGTGAAGGGTGAAACGGGTCGAGCGGCTTTTTGGCTGTGGCCCGTCCTCGATGGCGCGGGCGAGGATGCGGTCGGCTGCGCCGAGGTAGGCGTCGATCTGGGCGGCGGAGAGCATGAGGGCGGCGCCGATGTTGTCGAAGCCTTCTTCCTCGGTGTCGTCCGGGAAGGCAGCGGTGAAATCGCCCCGGATATCGAAGAGATCCTGGATGGTGTGGCGGTATTCGGTTTCGTTGAGGCGACGCAGAACGACCTCTCCGGTGTGACCGCGCATAGCGCGCCGGGCGCGTTGGAGTTCGCCCTCGATCCAGGCGATGACGGGTTCGAGTTCCTCGATGGAGGGTTGGGGCTCCTCCGGGGGCGGCATGTCGCCGAGGTGGAGGTTATCGAGGACGAGTTGCCAGTATTCGGCGTCTTCGGGAGACTGTGAGATGCGCAGGAATTCGTCGTGAAAATCGCCCTCGGCGACGGCTGGGTCGTGGCATTCGGCGCAGTGTTTGTCGAAGAAGTCCCAGAACAGGGGCGGGATTTCCTCGGCGGCGGCCCGGCCGGGGAGGATGAGCAAAAGTAGGGTGGTGAGACGGAGAAGGTTCACTAATTCAATATACGCTTGGGAGGGGGGAGGTCTATCGACTTGGGGAATGACGGTTCATCAAGACCGGCCCGTGAACGGTAGCCAGGCGAACCGGCTTCTCAATAGGGTGCCGGGTCGACCATGCGGTTCGGGGGCTTGGCCGGGTCGTGGTCCGGATTGGGTGTGGGCATCTGGGCTCCGACGTCCTCACGCCATTTGACGAGAATGGCCTGGAGACGCTCGACCATTTCGGGCCGGCTGGCCGCGAGGTCGGACTTTTCGAAGGGATCTTCTGCAAGGTGGTAAAGCTCAGAGCGCTGGTCTTCATCGAAATGAATCAGTTTCCAGTCGTTCTGCCGCACGACACCATATGGCGGGGCGATGTGATAGTGGGGGAAATGCCAGTAGAGGGTGTCGCGATCGATTTCACCGGACTGGCGGAGCAGGGGGACGAGACTCAAGCCGTCGCGATGGTGTTCCGGCCGGGCGGGCAGGCCGGCGAGGTCGAGGAAGGTGGGGAAGAAATCGGTGCTGATGACCGGGGTATCGCAAACGCTGCCGGGGGCGATTTCACCCGGCCACCGGACGATGAGGGGTTCGCGGATGCCGCCTTCGTAGGGGGTGCCTTTGCCGGCGCGGAGGGGTGCGTTGCTGGAGACGCGCTCGAGGCCGCCGTTGTCGGAGAAGAAAACCACGACGGTGTTCGCGGTGAGGTCGAGCCGGTCTAGGGCCGCGCTGATCCGGCCCACGCTTTCGTCGACGCTCTCGATCATGGCGGCATAGGCTGCGTTCTGACCTTTCTCGAGCCGGGCGCGGTGTTTGGCGACGAGTTTGGGTTTGCCCTTGATGGGCGTGTGGACGGCGAAGTGGGAGAGGTAGAGGAAGAACGGACGGTCCCGCGTTTGTTCCAGCCAGCCGATGGCTTCGTCCGTGAGGCGATCCGTGAGATACTCTCCATCCGGCCCGTCCTTGAGGTGTGGATTTTCATAGGGCGAAAAATAGCGAGCCGCCGCAGGCAATCCTCCACCGAGGAGGTCGTGATGCCCTGCAATGTTCACGTCAAAGCCCTGGTTTTCGGGGGCGGAAGGGCCACCGCTGAGGTGCCATTTGCCGATCATGGCGGTGGCATAACCGTGTTCCTTGAGGGCTTCGGCGATGGTGAGGCGTTCCGGCGGGAGTCGTTTCTTCCAGTCGGGATGCCGGAGTTTGGCGTGAGGAAAGATGTGTCCGGGGATCCAGTTCGTGACATGGAGCCGGGCGGGGTATTGGCCGGTGAGGATGCTGGCGCGCGTCGGGCTGCACAGTGCCGCCGCGGCATAGGCCTGGGTGAAGCGCATGCCTTCGGCGGCGAGCCGGTCGATGTTTGGCGTGGGGTAGAGCTGGCTGCCGTAAACGGACGTGTCCCGCGCTCCGAGATCGTCGATGAGGATGAACACGAAGTTTGGCCGATTTGAGCTGAAGGCCAGTGCCGGGACGAGGACGGCGAGGGCGATGAGAGTTTTCATGAAGGGGGATTTCCACTAGGCCAGGACCTGGCGTATGAGGTGGCCATGGACGTCGGTGAGGCGTCGATCGAGGCCGTTGTGGTACCAGCTGAGCCGATCGTAGTCAAGGCCCAGGAGGTGGAGGACGGTGCTGTAGAACTCCCAAATTGTGGTCGGGTTACGTTCAGCGCGCCGGCCGAACTCGTCCGTGGATCCGTACTCGATGCCACCCTTCACCCCGGCGCCCATCATCCAGAGGGTGAAGCCGTCCGGATTGTGATCGCGTCCGGTGGTGCCCTCCTGCCGCGTGGGCATGCGGCCGAACTCGGTGGTCCAAAGCACCAAGGTGTCTTCCAGAAGACCTCGTTGTTTGAGGTCGGTGAGCAGGGCAGCGGTCGGCTGATCGAAGACGGGGCAATGCCGGTCGTAGTCGGCCTTCAGCGTTTTGTGGGCGTCCCAGTTCAGGAGACCGTCCACGCCGCTGGCCCGGGAAGCGCAGTAGAGATTCACGTAACGGACGTCGCGCTCCAGCAGGCGTCTGGCGAGCAGGCAGTTCCGGGCGTAGGCGGCGACGAGGTCATTGGACGAATCGGTTCCGTAGAGCCGGTGGATGTGGGTCGGTTCCGCGTCGAAGTCGCTTACTTCGGGCGCGGAGAGTTGCATGCGCGCGGCGAGTTCGTAGGCGCCGATTCGGGCCTGGAGGGCGGAATCCTCGGGGCGTGCCTGGGCGTGGCGCTGGTTCAAGAAGCCCAGGAGGTCGCGGGTGGCCCGCTCTTCGGAGGCCGGGATCCGGTCTGGGCGCCGGAGGTTCCGGATCGGCTGATGGGCGGCCATGACGATGGCCTGATGCCTGGCGGGGAGGAACCCGTTGCTCCAGTTGGCTTTTCCGTTTGGAGGTTCGCCTCGGATGTCGGGGATGGCGACATAGGTGGGCAGATTGTCGTTGGCGCTGCCGAGGGCGTAGCTGATCCAGGCGCCCGCACTGGGGAAGCCCTCCGTTTCATGGCCGGTGTTCACGAAGACGCAGCCGGGACCGTGGGTGTTCGTCTTCGACTGCATGCCGTGGAAAAAGGCGATGTCATCGACGTGACGCGCCATGTTCGGGAGCATGGACGAGATCATTTTTCCGCTCTGACCTGCGGGTGTGAAGGGCCAGGGGCTGCGCATCAGGGGGCCGTTTTTTCCCTGGAACGAAACCATGTCTTCCTCGCCTGGCAGAGGTTGCCCGTCCATTTTCTCGAGCATCGGTTTGTGCTCCCAGAGGTCCATGTGGGAGGCGGCGCCGGGGCAGAAGATTTGGAGGACGCGCTTGGCTTTCGGCGCGAAGTGCGGGTTTCCTGAGCCGGGCATCCACGGGCCGGTGAGGGAATCCGAGAGGCTTTGAGCGGCCGGGAGGTCGCGGGTCAGTAGGTGGGAGAGACCGATGCCGAAGAGGCCGGTGGAGACGTGATTCAGGAAGCGACGACGGAGCATTTGGTGTTTGGTGGGTGAGGTGTCAAAGTGGGGGGTGCATTTCTGATTTCCAGGCTTGGAAACGGCTGGCGAGGTCCTGGACGATTTCGGGGAATTCGGTGGCGACGTCCTGGAGCTCGGATGGATCGCGGGAGAGGTCGTAAAGCTCCCAGGCCCGGTCCTCGGTTCCGTCGAAGGCCTGATCGAGCCGGACGGCTTTCCATTTTCCGTGGCGAACGGCGAACTGGTAGAGGTCATTGTTCGGTTTCTGCTGTCTTGGTGGGCGGCGTTCGTTCGGCCGGCGCCAGACTTCCTGGAGCCAGAAGAGGGATTCGTGGGCATCGCCGGATTGATCGGCCGCCAGGTAGGGCAGGAGATCGACGCCGTCGCAGACACGCTCGTCGGGGTGCGGGATACCGGCCGCTTTGAGGAAAGTGGGGAAAACGTCCAGGCTGCTGGCCAAGCCGTCGTAGGTGGTGCCGGCGGGGATTCGGCCTGGGAAGCGAATGATCATGGGGACGCGGACGCCCCCTTCGAGCACGTCGAATTTGTGGCCGCGGAAGGGAAGGTTGCGAGCGGTGTTGCGGGTGTGTTTGGCCGCGTTGTTGCCACCGCCGCCGTTGTCGTTGAGAAACCATACGAGGGTGTTCTCGGCGAGGTCATGGGCCTCGAGCGCCTCGAGGACGCGGCCGACATTGCGGTCGATGGCGCGGACCATGGCGCCGTAGGTTCGGCGATCGGGGCTGATGTGGCCGGAGTCGATGGCGGCCTGGTCCGGTTCGAGGCCGTGGAGGGGGGCGTGGGGGGCGTTGAAGGACAGGAAAAGGAAGAATGGGTTGGGGGCTTCGCTCTGGCGTTCGACGAACTTGACGGCTTCGGTTCCAAAGTAGTCGGTGAGGTAGTCAGGAGCCTGGAAGGTTTCGTAGCCGCCATCCTTGAAACGGACGAGGGGGGACCCTTTCCAGAAAGGTCCCATTCCGCCACCGATGCCGATGAATTCATCGAAACCGCGCTGGTCGGGCGGGGGGAGTTTCCAGGGGTGCTGGTTTCCGCTGAGGTGCCATTTGCCGACGAGGGCAGTGCGGTAGCCGGCGGACTGAAGGGCATCGGCGAGGGTCGTTTCCCGGACCCAGAGCCGGTTTGATTCGGGGCCGTAGACATTGTCGTAAGCGCCGAAGCGCTGCTGGTAGCGTCCGGTGAGGAGTCCCATCCGGGACGGGACGCAGATGGGAGCGGAGACATAGGCCTGAGTGAGCTTCACGCCCTGCGCGGAGAGGCGATCGAGGTGAGGCGTGGGGATTTCCGATTCGCCAAAGGCTTGGAGGTCGGCGTAGCCCATGTCGTCGGTGAGGATGAGGACGAGATTGGGAGGTGGGGCGGCCGAGGCAAAGAACGGAAGGGCCAAGATGGCGAATGCGAGGCGGAAGGG
>CAZCRA010000200.1:0-4055 GCA_964500945.1 uncultured Verrucomicrobiales bacterium
ATGATCGCCATGGCGTTCTTCACCAGCGACATGGAAGCGCTCCTCGACGCCGGACTGACCGCTCTTCTGTACGGCGGTGGAAACTTCGTCCAGACGCTGGAGATCGCTTTCAACATGGGCTGGGACTGCGACAACAGTGCCGCCACCGCGGGAACGATCGTGGGAGTGACCAAAGGCTATCGATGGATGCTGGCGCAGGGTTGGCCGATCGTCGACCGCTACCACAACACCACCCGGCAGGGCATGCCTCAGGACGAAACGATCACCAGCTTCGCGGACCGCCTGATCGAACTCGCCGAGCAGGTGATCCTTGAAGCCGGCGGTCAGAGCCTCCGCCACGAAGGCCGGCAGGTTTACCGCATCCCGCTCGAATCCCCGGCATGCGTGGCAACGCTGCCGGACCGGACGACGCTCGCGCAAACCCTCCGAACGGAGTTTGGACCCACGCTCCAGGATCGACTGATGGCCCCGGATCCCAGCCTCCGCGCCGGCGCCGCCTACATCGCGATTTGTCTTGACCTGCAAGGCGAGTTGGAACGCGAGGCACCGGATGCCTGGCGGACAGCGGTCGATGACTTGCGCCGTTTCGATCAGGTCGCCCAGGCGCTTTTCCATCACTCCCCCGTCCCCGCGGCGAATGCCCTCCGAGCCAAGATGCGCCGTGCCGGAATCGATGCGCCACCGGCAAAACGCAAACTTTGGTGATAACGAAACCAGCAAATCATCGAAACACACGCCCCTCCATCAACGTAAATTAAGCAGCCGCGCCCACACGGGTCGGACGGGCTCCTTTACCCTTTGACCCTTCAGCCGCGCTTCGCCGGCTCAAAGCACGTTCGCGCCAGCAGTCCAACCACCGAATACCCACCACCCACTCCTCTCATGTCCTCAGAATCCCACACCCACGAACCCCATCCTCATCAGCACGGGAAAGATTGCGGTCACACGGCCGTTCAGCACGGTGACCACGTCGACTACGTTCACGACGGCCATCTCCATCACCAGAATACCGACGGTTCGGTCGAAGAACACGTCCTCCCGGTCACTGCCGAAAACCCCAGCGGTTGCACGAACGTCGATCACATCGCGCACGCCGATGGACACTTCCACGGTCCCGGCTGCGGCCACGAAGCGATCCCGCACGGTGACCACGTCGACTATCTCGTCGATGGGCGCCTTCACCATCCACATGGCGACCACTGCGATGACCATGGTCGTGTCGATGTGGTGAAGCCCGATTGAGGCGCGCACCACCTGCCTGGATTCCGGCGGCGAGCCCTCTGGAGGCGGAGCAGCGGACCAGCGTGAGCAAAACAACGGCAGTTGACAAACCGGCTTGAGCACTGAGACTGAGAACCAGTCTCATTTAGCGGGCGTGCCTTCCATCGCCCCCCTCCTCCTGTTCCCCATGACCCCGCTCAGCCAACTCGCCGTCGGCCACCTCGCCGTCATCGAATCCATCCAGCACGACGCTCCTTCGGCGAACCTCCTCAGCGCCATGGGCTTCCTGCCAGGGCGCCGACTCGAGGTCAAGCGCTTCGCCCCTCTCGGGGATCCCATCTCCGTCATGGTCGAGGGTCAACACCTCAGCCTGAGGCGCTCCGACGCGGCTGCCGTTCTCGTGAAGGTCGAATAGATGGTCGCCAGTCTCGCCACCCACGCGGAACGCGTCACCGCCGTCGTCGCCCTGATCGGAAATCCGAACTCTGGAAAGACGACGGTCTTCAACCGGCTGACCGGCCTGCGCGAGCGCATCGGGAATTACCCGGGTGTCACGGTCGAGAAGAAATCCGGCAAGCTCCCCGGAGAAGGGCGGGACGTTGAGGTCGTCGATTTGCCCGGCATGTATAGCCTGGCGGCCCACTCGCCCGACGAGCGGATTGTTGTGGATGTCCTATCGGGACACATCGCGGAACCTCCCGGCCTGGTGGTCTGCGTCCTGAACGCCTGCCAGCTCAAGCGGAACCTGTTCCTCGCCTCGCAAATCGCGGAACTCGACATCCCACTGGTCCTGGTCGTGAACCAAATGGATGCCGCCGCGCGCCAAGGCATCGAAATCGATATCGAGCGTTTGGAGCAGAACACGGGCGTCCCCGTCGTCGCCACCAGCGCCGCCTCCGGCGAGGGCATGCTGCGCCTCCGCCAGGTGATCCGCGAAACCCTGGACGCCCCGCCCCGGTGCATGCGCCGCATCGAGTGGCCAGAGGCCGTCCACCAAGCGCGCGCCGAATTGCGGGATGGAATCCAAGAGCCCCTGAGCGATCCTGAACTCTCGCGGATGCTCTTCGACACGGATAGCGCCGTCGCCGAACGGGTGTTTGGCGATCGCCGTCTCAACCGGGGCTTGATCGAGCGGGCCCGGCAGCATCTCGTGGCCGCCGGTTTGAACCCGGGTTCGGCCGAAGCGGTCCTCCACTACCGTCACTTGGATCTCCTCTTGGAAGGGGTGGAGCGCCACAAAGGGGAAGCCGGCCCCCGAAAAACCGATTCAATCGACCGTTTCCTGCTCCACCGCTTCTGGGGAGGTCTCGCCTTCGTCGCCATCATGTGGCTCGTGTTCCAGTCCATCTATGCCTGGGCGGGGCCACTGATGGACGGGATCGAATGGCTGACGGGTCTCGCGCAATCGGCGGTGTCACCTCGGCTCGAGGGCATGCCCATGTTGCAAAGCCTCGTCGTGGATGGCGCGATCGCCGGGGTGGGAGGCGTCGTGGTTTTTCTCCCCCAAATCGCCATCCTGTTCTTTTTTGTCGGCCTCCTGGAGGACAGCGGCTACATGGCACGTGCCGCCTTCCTCATGGACAAACTCTTCGGTTGGTGCGGTCTCAACGGCAAAAGCTTCGTTCCCATGCTCTCGAGCTATGCCTGCGCCGTTCCGGGCATCCTGGCCACCCGCACCCTCGCCGACCCGAAAGCCCGCCTGATCACCATCTTGATGGCCCCACTGATGAGCTGCTCGGCTCGCCTCCCCGTCTACGTCCTCTTGATCGGCGCTTTCGTCGAGCCCGTCTACGGCGCGGCGGCGGCTGGCTGGGTGCTCTTCGCCATGCATTTCGTCGGTCTCGCCGTGGCCCTGCCCTTGGCCTGGCTTCTGAGCAGATTGCTCTCATTGCGTTCCCTCCCGTTCGTTTTGGAGATGCCACCCTACCGGACACCTCGTTGGCACAATCTTATCCTCCGGGTTTGGAAGGGCGGCCGGGAATTTCTCGTGCGCGCCGGAACGGTCATCCTCGCCTTTTCCATCATCATTTGGGCCCTCCTGTATTTCCCCCGGGACCCCACGGTCGCCGAGGTGGTGAGGGGAGAATTCACCGGCGAAATCGCGTCGCAGAGCGGCCTGACGGAAGCTCAGATCGAGGACGCACTGGAAGACCCGGCTTCGGAACTCTCCCTCCGGCTCGACAACCGCATCGAGGGCATCTACGTGGAACAAAGCTACCTCGGCCGTTTCGGCAACGCGGTCCAACCCGTGTTCGCCCCGGCCGGCTTCGACTGGAAGATCACCGTGGGCGTCCTCTCCAGCTTTCCGGCCCGCGAAGTCATCATCGCCACCCTGGGCATCGTCTACCACTTGGGCGCCGACGTCGATGAATCCTCGCCCGGCCTCACCTCCATCATGACTCAGGAGCAGTGGAAAACCGGCCCGCGTTCGGGCCAGCCCGTGTATACCCTGCCGGTGGTGTTTGCGATCATGGTCTTCTTCGCCCTCTGCATGCAGTGCGGCGCCACCGTCGCGGTCATCAAACAGGAGCTGAATGCCGCCTGGGCCACCGGCGCCTTTGTGGGCATGACCGCTCTGGCTTGGCTCGCCGCCGTCGCCGTGTATCAAATAGGAAGCGCCCTTTAGCGGACGCAGTGGCACATGGAAACCCTCGAACCCATCCTGGTCTTCGCCTGCATCGCGGCCGCCGCCCTTCATCTGGCTCACCGCTTCTTCCCGCGCTCCAAACCCTCCGCAAGCTCTTGCGCGAGCGCAGCGTGTCCCAACTGCTCAGCCAAGCCTTCCCGCCCCGGGCTTCAGCTCAATACCTCGTCCAAAGGGAACGGGAGAAAAG
>CAZCRA010000200.1:4155-7053 GCA_964500945.1 uncultured Verrucomicrobiales bacterium
AGAAATGCGACCGCTTCGGTCCGGCCGGCCTTGGCCTTCCAGTTCCGGTTCAGCAGATTCAGCAATAGAATCATGTTCAGGCTGCTCACGAACATGAACAGGCAGAGCACCAACTCCACTGCCGGGCTGTCAAAATAGGCCACGCTCGCATCGTGCGGCGCAAATCCTCCCGTCGATACCGTGGTGAGACTATAGAGAAACGCGTCGAATCCATTGGCTTCTACCGGAAGCCCGGCCATTACGCTCCACAAGGTTAGCCAGCAAACCACCGTCAGGCCCGCGTAGATGAACCAGAGCCGGTAGGTCAAGACCTTGATTCGGGCCGTGGGAGCCTGCCCCAGATTCATCGAGGACTCCGCGCCCAGCAACGATTTGCCGCTTACGCCAAAGGTCGAAAGAAGCGCCACGATCAGCGCAAGGATTCCCAGACCGCCTATCCACTGGGTCAGGCTCCGCCACAACAACAAGCTGTCCGGCATCTCGTCCAGCCCAGTCAAAATGGTCGAACCCGTGGTGGTGAATCCCGACGCCGACTCAAAGAATGCCTGCGACCACGAAAGCCCCGGATCGGCAAACACATAGGGCAAGCTTCCAAAGAGCGCGGCGAGAATCCAGCCCAGAGCCACCGTCGCAATGGCTTCCTTCCGCAAAAGTTCTTCCGGTTTCCCGGCTCTCACGGGCAGCCATAGCACTAGCGCCGCCAGGCTGGTGATGAGGCAAGATGTCCCCATGGCGCGCGCCGCCACCTCGCTCTGACCTACGCCGGCTTCAATGGCGGCCAACACGAAGCAGATTCCCATGGCGACGGCCACCATGGCGAGAATTGTGCCCAGCAGACGGCACAGGATCGAAAGGTTCATCGAATCATTGGTCGCAAAGGCTGAAGCTCCACCCAAGCGTCCCTTGTTTTTGACGAGCGAGGCCTCCCCTACTCAAGGCGCACGAAGCCCAATTCTCAATCCCAAAGTCGAACCGGTTCGAAGGCTCCGGATTCTGGCACCTCAAAAAAAAGAGCGATGCCCCGGAGAAGATTTGCCCCGGAGCACCGCACCTTAGTGACGAGTTCGAAAATTTCACCGTGGAGCCGGATCGAGCCGACGCTCTCATTATAACTCAGAATCGTAGATCAGCATGCCGTTCGAGATCGTGAGGTATTGGGCAGCGTCAGCCTGTTCGGTGGCTCCCAGATTCGGAACACCGAAATAGGTGTTGTTGAATGGGCTCGTCGATTCGACCACCGTTTGACCGAGGACGATGGCGGCGACAACCGTCCCCACGTCGGTCAACTCCGGCGTGCCATCGGCGTCCGCGTCCAGAAAACCGAGCACTGGCAGGCTTGGCTTGCCCTCAGACAGCTCATCTTCCACGATCTCTCGACCCACCCTCTCGCAAACGCTACCCACATGATCCGTCACCTCCGCATTCCCATGAACCCCTTCACTCTTCTCCTCGTCCTCTCAGCCCTCGCGACGCCCCTTCTCCTCGGCGCGACCGAAAAGCCGAACATCGTCTTCTTCTTCACCGACGATCAAACCACCAGCACCCTTGGCTGCTACGGCAATCCCGTCATCCAAACGCCCCACATCGACGCACTCGCCGAACGCGGCACCCGCTTCGAAAACGCCTTCGTCAGCCAATCCATCTGCTGGGTCAGCCGGACCACCATCCTCACCGGGCTCACCGGCCGAAGCTATGGCACCCCGGGAAACCACGACCTCGCCAGGCCTGAGGCCGTCGAGGAACTCTACACTGACCTCCTCCGCGCCCAGGGTTACCGCACCGGCTTTTTCGGGAAGTGGCACGCAAAGATGCCTCAGGGCTGGAATCGCGAAGATCACTTCGACGAGTTCAAATCCATCGGCCGAAACCCCTTCTACAAAAAGCAGCCCGACGGCACGCTGCGACACGAAACCGAACTCATCGTCGACCACGGCATCGAGTTCGTGAAAAGCCAACCTGAGGGACGGCCCTTCGCCCTCAACCTGTGGTTCAACGCCGGCCACGCCGAGGATGGAGACCGGCGTCCCGGCATTGGTCACTTCCCCTGGCCCCGCGCCGTGGATCAGCTCTACACCGAAACCCAAATGCCCCTGCCACGGCTCGACGATCCCGCCATTTTCGACGCCCAGCCCGCTTTCCTCCAAACCTCCATCAACCGCGAACGCTACTTCTGGCGCTGGAACACGCCCGCCAAATACCAAACCAACCTCCGAGCCTACTACCGCATGGTTTCCGGCATCGACCAGGCCATCGGCCGCTTCATCCAGGCGCTCGAAACGGCGGGCCTGGCCGAAAACACCATCATCGTCTACTCCGCCGACAACGGCTACCATATGGGCAATCGCGGTTTCGCCGGGAAATGGTCACACTACGAGGAATCCCTCCGCGTCCCGTTGATCGTTCACGATCCCCGCGTCCCCACCGAAAATCGGGGCCAGGTCGTGCAGGCGTCCGCTTTGAATTTGGATCTCCCGTCCACCTTTCTCGACTGGGCAGGCGCACCGGTTCCGGAACGCTACCAGGGCCGAAGCCTCGCTGGAATCGTCAGCCGGGGCGAGCCGGACCAATGGCGCGACCACACCTTCCACGAGCATTTCGCCGTGCGAAGCCGCATCCCGGCCTTTGAAGGCGTGCGGACGGCCGATTGGAAATATGCTCGCTACGTCGACCACGGAAACCACGAGTTCCTCCATCACCTCGCCGAGGATCCGGACGAGCGCATCAACCTCGCAGCTGATCCCGCTCATGCCCAAAAGCTCGAGCAAATGCGCGCCCTCACCGATCGACGCGTCGCCGAATTGGGCGGCCCTCTCGAACCGGCCACAACCCCCTTCAAGGCGTCCACCCCGCCCCACCCGGTGGCCGCCGCAGCCGTCAAGGTGAAGCCCGGACGGGACG
>CAZCRA010000201.1:0-7050 GCA_964500945.1 uncultured Verrucomicrobiales bacterium
TAAAGCTTCCGACTTCGCTAAAGCTTCGACGGACAGGTCGACGGACAGGTCGGCGAGACAGGCGCGCCGTGAACTCGAAAAAACTCCGCCTCTTATCAGGTGCAATCTGCTGGGCGACCTACACTGGACGGTGCATGCAGGAGTCGGGAAGGAGCTTGCAGGGATCAGGTGGTGCGCGCATGACAATTCGCGGTGACAAAGCCGGGCAGGCGGGCCTAAGTTGAGCGGAAGGCAAGGACATGAGCACGTTGATCATTCACGGCACCTTCGACCGGGATGGCGAGTGGTGGCGACTCCCGCGGAGCGGTGACCTCATTGAGGCCGTGGCGGAGGGCATGGGGATGGCGGGACGGGAACCGGATTTGTGGACCGGTGGTGGGAGGCCCGTATCGAGCTATCCGGAACTCCTGGTCAAGGATGGATGGACCCTGTGGGGCGGACGCCGCGCGGCGCCGTTTCAGCAGATCGACGGCTGTTTTCGGTGGACCGGCTACGACTATCATGGGCCCGGACGGATTCAGGGTGGAGAAGAGTTGGCCCGCTATCTGCAGACGCTGGCACGCCTGGCTCCGGGAGAACCGATTCACCTGATCGCGCACAGCCACGGGTGCAACGTGGTCAAGGTGGCGACGCAGCATCTCGATCCGGACATCAAGTTGGGAACTATCGCCTTTCTGGCGGGTCCGCATTTTGAAGAGGTGGGCAAGGCGGGCGAAGACCGGTTTCTCTACCGGTTGAACCCGCAGGTTTTGCCCCGTTCAGGCGAGGCGCCACCTGCTCTGAATCTGTATGACGAGGGTGACGTGGTGCAAAAGGGATTGGCCGATCTCTTCGCCGATCTGGGCATGGCCCCGGGCATGCCGAAGGTCAAGCAGCTGGGATTTCACGGCACGCCCCTGGTCAATGCGCACCGGGTGGACCCCGATCCGGCGGCACGCGCGCTCTATGAAGATCTGCAGGTCGTTCAGGAGGTGGGGCGGGGCATCCTATCCGGCGTGAGCGCGCACGGGGCCGTGCACGGCGCGACGATTGGGCGGCTCGTCGGCTATTGGATCGCTCGCTGGCCGGTGCTGACGGGCCGGGAATGCTGTCGCGAGCTGGGAATCCCGTTGGCCTGAGTGGCCTTCGTCAAAAAGGGCCATCATCGATCATGACACATTCCAAGATGTCTCTGGCAGCCGCTTTGCTTCTGACGATCGTGGCGGAGACTGGGCTGGGGAACACGCCTCCCAACCTCATCTTGTGCATGGGGGACGATCACGGGTGGGAGGAGACGGGTTATCAGGGACACCCGTTCATCCAGACCCCGGTGCTCGATGACATGGCGGCGTCGGGCCTTCGCCTGGACCGGTTTTATGCGGCGCATCCGTCGTGTTCTCCCACTCGGGGAAGCGTGCTCACCGGGCGTCATCCGAACCGTTATGGCACGTTCGCGCCGGGGTATTCCCTGCGTCCGGAAGAGATCACCATCGCCCGCCAGCTCAAAGAAGCAGGTTATGCGTGCGGGCACTTTGGCAAATGGCACGTCGGCACGGTGAAAGCCGGGTCGCCGACCAACCCGGGCGCGATGGGTTTCGACGAGTGGCTTTCGCACGATAACTTCTTCGAGCTGAATCCGCCCTTCTCACGGAACGGGGGAGCACCGGAGGTGTTCGAGGGAGAAAGCTCGGCGGTGGTCGTCGATGAGGCGGCGAAGTTCATCCGCCGTGCCGTGGCGGAGGAGAAACCGTTTTTCGTGGTCCTCTGGTTCGGTTCGCCTCACGAGCCTTACCAGGGTTTGCCGGAGGATCTCGCTCTCTACGACGATTTGCCGGCCGACTTGGAGAATCGGACCGTTCGGCTGACTTCCAATGAAACCGGGCGGCCGGTGAGGCGGCCGTTGCGCGCGGTGCTGCGGGAGCGGTATGCCGAGATCACGGCCATGGACCGCGCCATGGGGAAGCTGAGGGATTTTCTCGACGGCCAGGGCGTGCGGGAAGACACCTTGCTGTGGTATTGCGGCGACAACGGGACACCGCCGAGTGGGGTGGGGCCCTACGCGCCATTGCGAGGCCGGAAAGGGCAGTTTTTCGAGGGCGGCATCCGGGTGCCGGGGATCATTGAATGGCCGGCGCGAATCCGGGAGGGCCGGGTTTCGACGGTGCCGGCGGTGACCAGCGACATGCTGCCGACGGCCTGTGCCCTGGCCGGGGTGCCGCTGCCAGATCGACCGTTGGACGGGATCGATCTCGTGGCACTGATCGATGGGACTCTCACTCAGCGGCCGAAGCCGATCTTCTTTTGGGGCATCGATACGCAGCGTATCCGAGCACGAAACCCGGAGCCCTACGTGGACCCCAAATGGCAGGAGGGCACGACGCCCCTGGTGAAGTTGATGGGAGGGATTGCCACGCGAAACTTCCGTAATCACCGTTACCCGGAGATCGTCGAGGCCGACTACGGCGGGGAGCGGGTGGCAATGGACGGGGACTGGAAGCTTCTGGTGCGCGAGCGGAAGGGGGCGGCGCCGGAGCGGATGCTTTTCGATCTGGGGAACGATCCGGCGGAGGAAACCGACCTGGCTACGGAAGAGCCGGGGGTGGTGAAGGAACTCGAAACGCAGCTGCGGGCGTGGCAAACGTCCGTGCTGACGAGTCTGACCGGGGCGGATTACCGGTGAGCTTCGGTGGCCGCCGGCGATGATTCAGTGGGAGGGGGAGCTCGCAACTAAGGGCTGGCCCCATTTGGCCGGCACGGGTCTCATTCCTGCTCCTGCCGTGGCAGGCGTTCGGCTTTCCATCGCTTCCGGTGTTTGGTCTTTCGGCCCGACACGCGCCGGCGCCAGCGGCGGAAACTGGAGGGTTTGAGGGAGCGGCGCATCAGCTTGATCACCTTGGCTTCGGTGAGGCCGAAGCGCTTTTCGATTTCTTCGAAAGAGACTCGATCGGCCCAAGCCAAGGCGATGACGGCGTCGGTTTGAGGTGCATGCACACAAGGAAGTTCGAAGCCGGAGGGGCTTGCGATTCAGATTTTCGTGCCGGGAGCCGCTCAGGGAATGGCCGGGGCCGCGGGTGCGACTTCATACCAGGCTTCCGCGCCGGGGCCGAGGGGGATGCCGAGGCTCAGCCAGACCACGAAGAGAATGGTCCAGCCGGCGAGGAAGGCCAGGGAGTGGGGGAGCATGGAGGCGAGAATCGTCCCGAGCCCGGCGCCGGGTTGGTAGCGTTGGGCAAAGACGATGATGATGGGGAGATAGGGCATGAGCGGCGTAATGATATTGGTCACGCTGTCGCCAACGCGGTAAGCGGCCTGGGTGGCTTCGGGACTGATGCCCATCTGCATGAGCATGGGGACGAAGATGGGGGCCATGAACGCCCATTTGGCCGAGGCGCTGCCGACGAAGACGTTCATGACGGCGGCGACCAGGAGAAAAGCGAGGAGGAGGGGGATGCCGGTGAGGCCGACGGACTCGAGGGCCATGGCGCCTTTCACGGCGGTGACGCTTCCGAGATGGGTGTGGTTGAACCACGCCACGAACTGACCGGCGATGAATGCCAGGACGAGGTAGGCGCCCATGGACGACATGCTCTCGGCCGCGAGGGTGGCCACGTCTTTGTCGTTGCGAATGCGTTTGGTGAGCACCCCGAAGAGAATGCCGGGCACGATGAAGACGACGGTGATGAGGATCTCGATCGCTTCGAAGAAACTGCCGAGCGCGTCGACGGCGGGTTGACCTGGGGCGGTCGGGTCGTGAAGGGGCGCGCCGGGCAGGGCGAGGGCAAAGACGAGCAGGAGAAGGCCGGCGCCGGAGCTGAAGCTGATCCAGAAGGCTTTGTTCTCCGCCGGTTCAATGTCCGCGGCCTGGGTGGCCAGATCGAGGTTTTTGGGCGGCGTCCATTTGCCCAGCATGGGTTCGACGATGGCGACGGTCACCCAGGTGCCGATGGCCGTGACCAGGAAGGTGGAGGCGACCATGAAATAGTAGTTCGCGGCCGCATTGACCGCATAGGAGGGATCGACGATTTGGGCGGCCTGGCCGGTGAGTCTGGCGAGCAGAGGATCGAGCCCGGTGATGAGCAGATTTGCGCTGAAGCCGCCCGAGACGCCGGCGTAGGCCGCGGCCAATCCCGCGATGGGATGGCGTCCGAAACCGGCGAAGAGGAGAGCGCCCAAGGGCGTGAGGACCACGTAGCCGGCATCGGCCGCCATGGAACTGAGGACGCCGGCGAAGACGACCGCCGAGGGGAGCAGGGCGCTTGGGGCCTTGCCGACGAGGATGCGCAAACCGGTGGCGATGAGTCCGGTGCGTTCGGCCACTCCAATACCGATCATGATGACCAGGACGGGGCCGAGCGGGGCGAAGCCGATGAAGTTATCGACCGCGGAGAGGAGCGCCCAGCGGATGCCCTCCACGGTGAGGAGGTTGGTCACGATCTTTTGCTCCACGGTGCCGTCCCGCTGGACGACTTCGGCACTGGCCCCGGCGAACATCCAAGAAGCGAGAGCGACGAATCCGGTGAGGATCAGGAAGATGGTCAACGGGTCCGGCAGGCGATTTCCGAGATGCTCGGCCTTCTCCAGCCAGGAGACGATGCGCTTCAGATGGGGCTGGAATTTCAAAAGGGAGAGGGTGGGGTTGGCACGCCGGGGCCGAGGTCACGTCACCCGGCCGGGATGGGTGTAGAGATCGCATCCGGGGGGACGACGGCAACCGGCGAGGGTGATGCCGCTGTCACGGGCCAGTTCGATCGCCAGGCTGCTGGGGGCGGAGATGCCGGCGACGACCGGGATTCCGGCGGCAAGCGCTTTTTGGGTCAGCTCGAAGGAGATGCGTCCGCTGACGAGCAGGATCGAGCGATGGAGCGGCAGGCTGCCCTCGAGGAATTGATGGCCGATGACTTTGTCGAGGGCGTTGTGCCGGCCGACATCCTCCCGGAGAAGCTGGAACTCGCCTTCGAGCGAGAACAGGCCGCTGGCGTGGAGACCGCCGGTTTGGTCGAAATTGGCCTGGACCTCACGAAGTCGTCCAGGTAGATCGCGCAGGGTTTCCCAGCGACAGGTTTCACCGGGTGGGACTGGAGGGAAATTCGCGAAGATGGACTCGATGGTGGCCTTTCCACAGATGCCGCAGCTCGAGGCGCTGAACACATGGCGGGTGAGTTGATCGAGGGCGGCGCGGTCCGGGTTTCGCAGCAGGACCTCCATGACGTTTCCGGTCGCTTCAGGCTGGGTTTCACCGCAGGGACTGATTTCGAAGACATCGTCCGGCGAGCGAAGAACGCCTTCGGTAACGAGAAAACCGGCGACGAGTTCCCGGTCGTGGCCCGGGGTGCGCATGACGACGGCGACGGGGCGGCCCTCCACGCGGATTTCGAGCGGTTCCTCGACCGCGACGGCATCGGTTTGGTCTTTGCGATGGCCTGGCCGGGCGCTGGAGAAATCCAGGCGGGTTTTTGGGAAGGTCCGGACGCCCGGGATCGGTTCGGCGTTCCTCATGAGGGAGCGACCTGCGTCGCGGTCTGCTCGAGGAAATTGCGCAGGATCCGCAGGCCAAGGGTTTGGCTCTTTTCGGGGTGGAACTGGGTGGCGCAGAGGTTTCCACGTCGAATCGCGGCGGCGAACCGGACGCCGTAGTTCGCGCGAGCGGCGACGATGGAAGGGTCGTCGGGGCTGGGGTAAAAGGAGTGGACGAAGTAGACGTGCGGATGAGGCGGCAGCCCGGCCCAAAGGGGGTCGGACGGGTCGACGGTTTCGATTTCGTTCCAGCCCATGTGGGGCACCTTGAGATCGCCGTCCGGGAAGCGGATGACGCGACCGGCGAGGATGCCCAGCCCTTCGACCCCTGGCGATTCCTCGCTCGATTCGAAGAGGATTTGGTAGCCGAGACAGATACCGAGGTAGGGCCGGCCGGAGGCGGTCCAGTCGCGAACGGGCTGGGTCAGTTCCTGGCGCTCCAAATTGCGGGCGCAGTCGCCGAAGGCACCCACGCCGGGAAGGATCAGAGCATGGAGACCGTCGAGTTCCGCCGGGTCACGGACAATCCTGGCGTCGAAGCCTTGGGATTCGACCGCTTTCCACACGCTGCGAAGGTTTCCGGCGCCGTAGTCGATGATGCCTGTGAGCATGGATCGGGCGTGGGATCAGGCGGGTGTTTCGAGAATGCCGGTGACTAGATTGATCAACGCCTCGGGATCGTAAGGCTTTGGCAGGACGTCGGCAAAGCCGAAGGATGCCGGGTTTGCCATGGCGGGCTCATCGCTGTAGCCGCTGGAGACGATGGCGCGGGCCGAGGGATCGATCTGCCGGATGGCGTTGAGGGTGTCGAGTCCACCCATGCCGTCGGCGATGGTGAGATCGAGGATGAGGAGGTCGTAGGGTTGCCCGGCTTCCTTGGCCCTGCGAAAGGCGTCGACGGTTTGCTCACCGGCGTGGGTGGCATCGACTTCGAGACCCGCCCGCCGGAGGGCGGTGGTGGCGATGACGCAGATTTCCTTCTCGTCATCCAGGATCAGGACTCGGCGGGGACCGGGGGCTCCATCGGCATTCACGCGAGGGTAGTGTGCCTTCGGCGCCGGGCTTTGCAAGAGAATCGGCTGGCCCGAGGGATCGCCCGCGGGGAGAGTGATGGTGACGGTGGTTCCTTTGCCGCAGACGGAGTCGAGATGGATGGTTCCGCCGTGTGCATGGACGATGGCCAAGCTCACGGTGAGACCGAGGCCCGTGGCGTTCTCGTGGCGCCGGGTCGAATAGAAGGGTTCGAACGCGGATTCGAGGACGCCGGGATCCATGCCGCGGCCGGTGTCTTCGATCTCGAGGAGGATGCGGGCCGGTTCGGCGCTGTCGTCGTCCTCGAGCCAGCAGCGCAGCGTGACGCTCCCCGGGCCGGAGATGGCCTGCTCGGCGTTCTGAAGCAGGTTCTCCAACGCCCGGCTCAGCTGCTTCGGATCGGCGTGGAGAGACATCTCGGGCCCGTCGATCAGAATGCGGTAGTCGACGTCCGGACGCGTCCGGGCTTCGACGACCTGACGGAGCAAAGGGCGGAGCGGGACAAGGCCTTTGATCGGGGCGCCG
>CAZCRA010000202.1:0-7006 GCA_964500945.1 uncultured Verrucomicrobiales bacterium
GCTCGCGCTGGTTTTTAGAGGTCCCCTTGGTGCCCTCTAAAAACCCCCGCGGTCGCGCCGTTGATGGGATGGATATGGAAGTCAGCGTCTGGGGACGGAAGGATTGAAGAACGGTCCTTCGGGAACCTGCGCCCGGACGCGCAGGGCTTTGTCACTCTTCGCTCAGTGAGGTCAGGAGCCCTCGCTGGTGGGACAGGGATTTCGACTTGAAGGCCGAAGGATTCGAATCGATAGGGCATTCACTAGTGCCATGCCAGAGGTCCAATCCACGTTTGAACTGAAACGGGGCAGTCAAGCGCCCGAATTCGAGTTGCCGGAGGGAGGCAGCGGCGTCCAGCACGACCTGGGCAGCTTACTGGAGGGCAAGAATGCGCTTGTCGTCCTGTTTGCCTGCAATCACTGCCCGTTTGTCATCCACCTGGCTGACGCGATCGGAGCGCTGGCTGACGAGTATCTTGAACGGGGCGCCGGATTCGTAGCCATCAACTCGAATGACGCGGAGCGCTACCCGGATGATGCACCGGAAAAGATGGATGCGTTCGCCGCGGAACACGGCTGGAAGTTTCCCTACCTGTTCGACGAAAGCCAGGAGGTGGCGCGGAGGTATGGTGCGGCTTGCACGCCGGACTTTTACGTTTTCAACGGTGAGGGTGAGTTGACCTACGCGGGGCAGTTTGACGCGTCGAGGCCTGGAAACGGGGTTCCGGTGACGGGAGAGGATCTCCGCACGGCATTGGAGGCGACGCTCCGCGCGGGCGAAGTCGATGCGGTCGATGCGGTCCCGATGAAGCCGAGCAGCGGCTGCAGCATCAAGTGGCGGGCGTGAACGGTCGTCGAGCAGCGACTGGTGAGGAGGGGGAAGAGGTCTTTCGGGGGCGAGTCTGGTTCGAGTCCACGGTGGGGTTTGCTCCAAAGGCAAGAAATTTCTGATCGGAATCCTTCGAGTAATGGTGTAGGGTTCAGCGTCCCAATTTTAGCATCATGCGCCCTCCCCAGACTCCAGGACCACCCCGACCCGATTATGGCGGACCGCCTCAGCCGGACGACTTTGAGTCGCTCAGGCAGAGCGAGGCAGGTGCCTATGCTGCTCAAGCCGCCACCGAGTTCGACGACGGAACGTTCGAGGTGGAGCTGCCGGATGATTTCATCTCGGCGCCCAGTGGTGCGGCGGCGCCTAGGGCGGCTGCGCCAGAACCGGCGAGTTTGTCTCAGCCGGTGCCGGTGATTCGGAGTGGTCTCTCGGCAGGAGGCGTGTTTTTGATCGCGCTTCTGACGCAAATTTTTCTCGTTAGCCTCGTCGGAACGCTGGCTTGGGCTTTCCCGGACCACACCCGCACGTTGGTTCACAATGCCGCGGCCAAGTTGGAACTGGGAAGCGCGCTCCGTGCGTCCACCCGCCCATCTCCCGGGCCGAGCAGCCAACTCGCCGAGATACAGGAACTGGAGAACCGGGCCATCTTCCGGGCCGAAAGGACGGCTTGGCAGGAGTTGAACCGATTGTCCCGGACGCTCGAGTCCAGCACGACCGAGTATGACGCGTCAAACGCCAGCCTCATCCGGATTCGCATGCGATATCAGTATGGGGCGATCGAAATTCCTCCCCCCCTCGATCCGCGCGAGTTCTATCCCACGGCGGAGAGCGAGGCCGACATTCCGGACCCGGAGATCGTCCGGATCTTGAGGGACCGCAGGCTTTCACCGGACAAACGCCGCCGTGCAGCCTACCTGCTGGGGAACAACCGAAGCGGCCCGGTTTCGACGGCGCTTTACCACGCGATTCAGGACGACCCCAATCTCCTGGTCGTCCGTCAGGCGTTCGAATCGTTCCGGACCATTACGGGTTACCCAGGTGCCGGGGCATTCGACGTCGAAGCCATCGAGCGCTGGTGGTCGAGGAACGGCGGAGCGATCGCCGAGCGGAATTGAGCCCGCAGGGGAATCTGGGCCGCGTCGCCCGACATCAATAGACCGGCATTCCCGGATCGATTTCCCGGGCCCAGGCGCGAATGCCTCCCGCGACGTTGATGGAACGGTCGAACCCGAGCTGCAGAAGCGTCTCGACGGCCCGGGCGCTCCGGCCGCCAACCTTGCAGTAGACCAGAATTTCGCGGTCCCTCGGAAGTTCCTCGACCCGCTCTTCCAGCTCGCCGAGGGGGATGAGATGGCTGCCCTCGATTTGGCAAATATCACGCTCGAAAGGTTCCCGGACGTCCAGCAGAAAGGCGCTGTTTTCAGCGAGACGGTGCCGCAATTCCTGGACCGAGATTTCGGTGATGGGAGGAGAGTCTCCAACGCCGCAGGCGATCTCGTAATCGGGCAGGAGGTCTCGAATCGACGGGTTTTCGCCGCATACCGGGCAGGAAGGGTCGGGGCGGAGGCGGATCTCGCGGAATTTCAGTTTCAGGGCATCGAAGTGGAGCAGGCGACCGAGGAGTGCATCGCCAGCTCCGAGAATGAGTTTGATGGCTTCCAGCGCCTGAAGGCTCCCGATGATTCCCGGGAGGACGCCTAGCACGCCGGCCTCAGCGCAGGATGGGACGGTCCCGGGCGGCGGCGGTTCGGGGAAAAGGCACCGGTAACAGGGCGCACCGAGTTTCGGGGCGAAAACCGAGACCTGGCCTTCAAAGCGGTAGATGGACCCATAAACGTTGGGTTTACCCAGAAGAACGGAGAGATCGTTGCTGAGGTAGCGGGTCGCGAAGTTGTCGGTTCCGTCGAGGATAAGGTCGTAGGGCGCTGCGATGGCCTTCGCGTTGGCGGGGGTCAGGAATTCTTCATAGAGATCGAGTTGGACATCGGGATTGAGGGCACGGAGCCGGTGTTGGGCCGAGCGGGTCTTGGGTTGGTCGAGGAAGTCTTCGCCGTGGAGGATTTGTCTTTGGAGATTCGACCGGTCGACACGGTCGGCATCCACGAGGCCGAGCCGGCCGACGCCAGCGGCGGCGAGATAGAAGGCGGCTGGACTGCCTAGTCCTCCTAACCCTATGCAGAGGACGGAGGCGGCGGCGAGCTTGCGCTGACCGTCGATGCCGATCTCAGGAAGGATGACGTGGCGACTGTAGCGTTCGAGGTCGAATCCGGGTTCCGATGGGGAGGTGGGGTCGGAGGCCATGAGGTGCGGAAAACGTTCAACTTTCCAAATCGGGGTGAATCGTGGAGGGTGCAAGGACGTAATAGACGCAACCATGAGTATCGATCGATTCGTGATTGCCGGGGTGAGCAGCTGGATTTGGCTGGCTGGAGTGGGCTTTACCGGCGCCCAGGAGATTCTCGATTACAAGGAGCTGGAGAACCGGCTGCAGCGGGATGGGAGCGAGCTTCCGACCGAACCGCTGATGAACTCGTATGCCGATATGCTCAAGCAGGTAACGCCGGCGGTCGTCACGATTTCCGCCAAGCGCGACCAGAGTTCCCAAATGGAGGATTTGATGGATGATCCGCGGTTCAAGCGCCTTTTTCCTGACGGCGTTCCGCCGGACTGGTTCCCGGGACTTCCGAACCGCCCGATGCCTGTGACCGGCTCAGGAGTGATCGTGACGCCCGATGGCTACATTCTAACCAACAACCACGTGGTCGAGGAGAGCAAGGAGTTGGAAGTGACGCTGCCGGCGAGCCGCAAACCTTTCGATGCCCGAGTCGTCGCGACCGACCCGAAATCGGATGTGGCGCTGATCAAGATCGAAGCGGATGTCGAGGTGCCGCACGTAACGATTGGCGACTCATCGAAACTCCGGGTTGGGAATTTGGCGTTTGCGATCGGCAATCCGTTTGGGCTCGACCAGACGGTGACGATGGGGATCATCAGTGCCCTCGGGCGGAGTAGTTCCGAGGTCAGCATTGTCGACTACGCCGATTTCATCCAGACCGATGCGGCCATCAACCGCGGCAATTCCGGAGGGGCGTTGGTGGATGCGAAGGGGCGCTTGATCGGGATCAACACGGCGATTCAGGGCGGAGTCGGTGGCGGGAATGTGGGAATCGGATTCGCGATCCCGGCGAACATGGCTCTGGACATCGTGGAGCGGCTTTTGGATGGAGGCGGCGTGGTGCGCCGGGGTTTTCTGGGTGTGAGCTTGCAGCCCATGGACCGCGACTTGGCCGAGGCGCTGGGGTGGAAAGAAGATTTTGGCGTATTGATTGCCGATGTCTTTTCCGGAACCCCCGCTGCGGAGGCTGGGCTTCGTCCCCAGGACATCATCACATCTTTCCAAGGGGTCCGGGCCGAAGCGTTGGATCGCCTACGTCTCCGGATCAGCAACACGCCGCCGGATGAAAAGGTGACCTTTGGTATCTTCCGAAATGGAAAGGAAATCGAGGTGGATTTGGCCTTGGCCGAGCTTCCGTCGGATCCGCGGACGGTGATGTCCCGGGGCAGGCCCGAACCGGAGCCCGCGCGGGAGTTTTTGGAAGGGGTGGAGATTGTGAATCTCACCAATGAATTGCGCGAAGAGTTCGAGATCGATCCGGACGAGACCGGCGTTTTGGTGCGCAAGGTTGACCCGGATTCGGCAGCGGCCGAAGCGGGGCTGAGCGCCGGGCAGGTGATCCTCGAAGTGAACGAGGAATCGGTCTCGAACGTCCGGGAGGCGCTCAGCGTCAGGCAGGCGTTCGACAAGGACGTGCTTCTGCTTCGCATCAGCGACAAGGGGGCGCGGAGCCTTCTGGGCGTAAGGCTTCGGCGCTGACCGGGCGCCCGGCGGTCCAGATGTTTGGGATTGGGATGGTGGACGGAGTTCCGGTGGGTTTGGTGCTCGCTGGAGCAGCAGGTCTACTTTCTCCCCTGGCTCTCGCGCGGATTCAGTCGCGCATGGTCTATGCTCCTCGACGGTATGGCCCGGGGGAGGGCCCCCCCTCGTCGTTCGAACGGATTCATTACCGGGTCTTGATTTGGCCGGCTGCCGGGTCATGGAGATCGTTTCCGCCGTGTCTGCGGGTTGCTTCTCTTCGCGGATGGCGGCAAGCTGTCGTCTCTGTAAACCTCATGGCTGTTCATCGCACTCAGGAAGACGAAATGGCGGGTGATCCGGCTTACCCCGAGCCTTCGGACTTCAAGCGTGAGGGCGGGCTGGACGCCCCGAGCTTAGCACCTGGCCCGAGGGGCGCGGGTTCAATACCGGGCAGCCTTTGGAACGCGGTGAGCCGGCGCTTCAAAACCACCTTCCTCGACGACGTGGCGGTGGCGTTGGGGAGCGATTTCGTCTACGTGGCGAGCCGGGAGCATCCTGAACCGGTGGCTTACGCGGCTTATGTGGCGCTTTCGAAGTCGAACGGACAGGTGATTGCGCTCGGGGAAAAAGCGCGGTCGATGGTGGGTCGAGAGCCCCAGAATCTGGAGGTCGTTCGCCTGCTGACGCACGGGGTGCCGCACGATCCCGCGATGTTCAGCGACTTCCTCCAGCGGGTGATCAAGCGCCACTTCGCCTCATCCCGCTGGATGCGTCCCAGGGTGCTTTGCACGGGCAACTTCGCGACGCCGCTGCTGAAGAACATCTGCACGGAGGGTTTGTTCAAGCTGAAGGCCAGGGACATCATGTTTTGCGAACCGGAGCTGGCAGCGGCGGTCGGCATGGGACTGGACATTTTGAAGCCGGACCTCCGCAGCGTGTTGGTTTTCGAGCGGGACTGGATGGGCTTCATGGTCATGAGCATGAGCGGTTCGTTGACGCGTCTGCGGCTCGACATCGGTTTTCAGAGTCTGCTCGAGGACATCCAGATCTATTTTGAGGAGTCGAACGAGTTTGCACCGCGGGAGGAAGACCTGGCGCAGCAGTTTCTGAAATCGGGTTTCACGGGTCCGCAGCACCTGATCGGTTGGGAGGCCTGGGTGAATCAGGTCGAGCGCGGCAAACCCGTGACGATCGAGGCCGATCCGGAGCATCATCAAAAAGCTGTGGCTCCCACGCTGCTGAGGATCAAACACGCGGTGAATCGTTCCCTCCAGTTCCTCAGCCGGGAGCAGCGCTACGTCGTCCAAACCACGCCGACTTACCTGGCTGGCCAGTATGCTAGCCTCCCGGGGTTGCGAGAGCTTCTCGAACGCGTTTTCGGTCGCGAAGTCGTGCTGCCGAGCCATCCGGAAGACGTCATGGTGTCGGGACTGGTGGATTTGATCCCGAACATCGATTTGCTCAAAGCCATCAACGGCGGTGAAGCCGGTCCGGTGGAGCTTTGAAGAGCGTTGCCCGCCGTGATTTGGCTGCGTTACTGGCCGGTCGTCGCCGTCTTCGCCGGGCTTTACGCGTTCTCCAGCGCTTGGCTGGCCATCGGGCTTTACCACGCGGGCATTGTGGCGGCGTGGATTTGGCGAGTGCGGCAGGGGGAGACCACGACGCGACGCCGGGCGTTGATGACCGCTCGGTGGCTGACGGTGGTGCTGGGACTGGGGACCATGGCTGGGACGCTGTTGGCCGTCGCAGCGCTTCTTCCCGTGGTGCTGGGTGAAGCGGCGACCGAAACCTCGCGTCATCTGGCCGCCGCCCTGGTGCGGAGCGGGCTGGAAGGGACGGGATGGTGGGCGTTCGTCCTCTACTTCGTCACGGTTCATCCGGTTCTGGAGGAGATCGCCTGGCGGGACTTCCTACTGGAGAAGCGAAAGGGATGGCACCTGAGCGACGCCGAGTTTGCGCTGTATCATTTGCCGGTGCTGTGGTTTCTGTTTCCGGGAGAGGTTCTGCTCCTGGGTCTGGCTTTCGCGAGTCTGAACCTGGCGGGTTGGGCTTGGCGACAGATGGCCTGGCGCGCGGGGGGGCTTCGATTGGCCGTGGTGACGCATCTCGGGGCCGATGCCGGGATCATGGGGGCTGTGATTTGGCTCTTGGCAGGCTGTTGAGAAACCCTGCACCGCGCCGAAGAGACTCGTTTGGTTCGGAAGAAGTCAGGCTGCGCAGGGTGGCGAGGATCTCTTCCCTGGCGGGCGCAAGTCTCTGAATTCCAGGGCGGCGTTGCTCGTCGCTCACTGGGCTCGCCCAGATCGCTCCTTCCGCCTTCGCCGGGGCTTCGGCGCGAC
>CAZCRA010000203.1:0-6901 GCA_964500945.1 uncultured Verrucomicrobiales bacterium
TTCGCGCTCACCACACTAACTGGGCGTTAATGCCTGACCAAACGAGTGATCGTAGAATTCGCCAGAATTTCGATAGTCGACGCCGAAACTACCCTCCAACTCAAGTTTGTCGGACTACTAGGGTAGGCCGGGATCCTGCGCCATGGGAACTCTCCCTTGCCCAGCCCGTCGCGCCTGGCGCTTCACGTCCATCGCCAGAAGGACTCCACAGACCCCAACGAGCACCACGTTGCGGAAAATGCCGAGCGCGTAGTGCAATGCGAAATTCTCCACCTCACCTTCCGCTTCCCCGAAACATCCACAGGTGATGTCCAGACCTCGAATCCACGCGGATCCAAGAGCCACCGCAAAGACCGTCAGCATTCCCGCCAAAATCAAAAGGCTCCCGAGGTAAAGTCGCCGAACCATCACACCCAATCCGGTCAGAATCTCCAACCAGGGCAAGGCCAAGGCCGTCGCCGCTACCAAGGGATCGCCGATCAGCTGATAGCCCCGGATTTGCTCGGCAAAAACCATCGGGTCCTTGGCCTTGAGCACGCCGGCCCACAGAAAGATGCCGCCCAACACCAGCCGCAACGCCCACTCCAGAACGCGTTCAACTGTTTCCTTCCTTTGCACCGTCATCCTCTCTCTCATTGCAGCGGGTAAAGGTCCATCCTGCCTCGCATGACCCTGACCGCTTCCACGAGCCCGGTTACGATTGCCCGCGATACCAGGTGATGGCCGACATTCAATTCAGCCAGATGGGGCACCTCCATCAGGCGCGACAAGTTCCGCATCGTAATCCCATGACCCGCATTCACCTGCAACCCCAGTTCGTGCGCCCGCTCTGCTGCCGCCACCAGACGGTCCAATTCCTCCAAACACCCCTCGACGTCCCCGTTGGCAAACGCCCCGGTGTGCAGTTCCACCATTCTCGCCCCGGCTTCCGCCGCCGCTTCCACCTGGACCAAATCCGGATCGATAAACATACTCACGAGGGTTCCATTCTCTCGCAGCACTCCCGCCGCGGGCACCACCTCCGAGCGCCGCGCAGCCACGTCCAACCCCCCTTCCGTCGTGATCTCGGCACGATTCTCAGGCACCAGACACACGTAGGCCGGCCGGACGTCGAGAGCAATCTCCCGAATCTCGGGCGTCAGGCCCATCTCCAGATTCAGCGGCACGGTCAGGGCCTCCCGCAGTTCATACACGTCCCGGTCCTGGATATGACGCCGGTCTTCCCGCAGATGCACCGTGATCGAATCCGCACCCGCATCCTCACACAGCCGGGCCGCGTCCACCAAAACCGGCTCCGCGTTGGCGAAGTCGGGGGTCAAAGCATACCTCGCCTGACGTAGGGTCGCTACGTGATCGATGTTCACTCCAAGTTTGAGTCGACCATCCTCCATGACACCCACTACCAAACGCTCGGATCCCCCACCTGAAAACCGCAAATCATCCCGGATCGCAGCAAGCCAGTCCTGAAAATTTCAGCTGCATTTATTTCGGTATGCCAAATCTTTTGTGAAATTAAACCTTTTTAGCCCATCACCCTTGACACTCTTCTCCCTTCCCGCTAGCATCGACTCTGCCCAGCGCTCCCCTTTTTCCCGACTTTTCGTTTCACTCACACCTGAAGAACCCTCGAGCGGTCCGGGGCTTGCCTCGGGCCGCTCGTTCGTTTCACCCCGCCTTCGCAACAGGTGTCCGAATACCTCCTCATCAATAACAACAACACCCGGACGAAGCTTGCCCTCGCCTCCAGCGATGCGCTCGAGCCGGACCGGGCGTCCATTCTGACCGCCGAACTCGACCCCATGCGCCTCCATGAGGTCACGGTCGGATGGTCCTTCGAGCGCCTCATCCTCGCCTCCGTCGTCCCAAAGAAGGCTGCCGTCGTCCGCGAATCCTTCTCCTCGCTCCCCATCCTCGAGATCTCCTCAAAGATCCAGCTCGGCATCGACCTCGACTTTCCTGAACCGGACTCGATCGGGGCTGACCGCCTCGCGAACGCCGCAGCCGTCGTCCGCCTTTTCAAAGCCGCCCCCGCCGTCGTCGTCGATTTCGGAACGGCGGTGACTTTCGATATCATCTCCGCTTCGGGCGCCTACGTCGGTGGCATCATTGCCCCAGGACTCGAACTAATGACCACCTATCTCCATGAAAAGACCGCCCTCCTTCCACTCATCGAGATTGAAGAACCCGCCCGGCTGATCGGGAAATCCACCCGGGAAGCCATGCTCTCAGGCGCCGTGCACGGCTATCGCGGCATGATCGAGGGCATTCTCGAGCGCCTCCAAAACGAACTTTCCCCAGCGGGCGATCCCGTCAAAATCGTCGCCACCGGGGGCTACGCCCAACTCATCTCGAGGGCAATCCCGGCCATCGAAGCGGTCCTCCCTGATCTCACCCTCGAAGGCATGCGCCTCATCGCGAACCAAAATCCCTGACCGGCCCACCAACCACCGCTTCCTCAACCCAAAATCCGGTTTGCCCGCCGTTTTTTTACGGCTACGCTCGTCCAACCTCCCAATGACCGGTCCGCTCGATCCGAACGCCCCAAGCTGGTATTGCATCCACACCAAGCCGAAAAGTGAGCACATCGCTGCCGCTCACCTGAAGCAAATCGAAGGCCTCGACGATGTCTTCGCCCCGCGCATCAGCTACCTCAAAAACACCCGCCGCGGGAAGGTCACGTTCATCGAAGCCCTCTTCCCCTGCTACATCTTCGCCCGGTTCTCCCTCGGCACCCTCCTCCGCGCCGTCAACGGCGCCCATGGCGTCGTCCGCATCGTTCGCTTCGGCGATGACCAATACATTCCTGTCCCGGACCAGATCATCGACGAGTGGCGCGCAGCCGTTACCGACGACGCCGTCATCCCCGTTGCTCCCGCGCTGGAACCCGGCGACGAAGTGGAAGTTGTCGACGGCGCCATGTCCGGAATCAAAACCGTCATCACCCGCGTCATCCCTGCCCAGCAGCGCATTTTCATCCTCCTCGAAATCCTCGGCCAGGAACGCGAGGTCGAAGTCTCCGTTGATGGCATCAGCAAAAAACGCGACGTCCGGCTGGAATCCTCGCGCCTCCTCCGCTAAGCCATCCCTCCAGCCGTCACGACCCGGATTTTCCGAATGAAACGCGACCGGCTCCAAGCGCTTCTCAATGAATTCCGCCAGAAACGGATCCTCGTTCTTGGAGACATTATGCTGGATCGCTTCCTCTGGGGGAATGTCAGCCGAATTTCCCCGGAAGCCCCGGTTCCCGTCGTGCACGTCCAGCGGGAGTCCCAATACCCCGGCGGCGCCGCCAACGTCGCCCGAAACCTGGCCCCCTTCACGCCGAACATTTCACTCGTCGGCCTCGCGGGAGCGGACGACTTCGGAAAGATGCTCCTCGACACCCTCGAGACCAGCGGCATCGGAAGCGAGGGAATCGTGATCGACGACGCCTTCCAAACCATCGTCAAAACCCGGATCGTCGCTCGCCAACAGCAGGTGGTCCGCGTCGACCGCGAACGGCCGGCGTCGCTTACTTCCAAACAGGAAACGCAAATCGTGGGCTACCTCGAACGCGCCGTGCCCGCTTGCGACGCCATCATCCTTGAGGATTACGGGAAAGGACTCCTCCAGCAGCCGCTCGTCGAGGCCGCCACCCGCCTGGCACAACAGAACGGCGTCCCCGTCACGGCGGATCCTAACCCAAACAACCGCCTCGACTGGAACGGCGTGACCGTCCTCAAACCCAACCGGCTCGAAGCCTTCCGAATGGCCGGAATCCCGGAACCGGAATCGCACCCGAACCCCCTCGAGGACCAACCCCTTCTGGAGGCCGGCGCCGCTCTCCTCCGAAAATGGGACACCCGCATGCTCCTGATCACGCTCAGCCAGCACGGCATGCTCCTCTTCCGGCGGGAAGGTCCTCCCGTCCACGTTCCCGCTAAGGCCCGGGAAGTCTATGACGTCTCCGGTGCCGGAGACACCGCCATCGCCTTGCTCACCCTGGCTCTCGCTGCCGGTAGCTCCCCCGTCGAGGCCGTCGAGATCTCGAACTACGCCAGCGCCACCGTCGTCGGGAAGCTCGGCACCGCCACACTCACCCCGGACGAACTCCTCGCCAGCCTGCCCTGACCCCTTCGCCCCGCGCAAATTCCCGCCATGTCCGAACCCAAACCCCACGGCTTGCTCTTCCGCCAACGCCTCGCAGAACACGCCGAGGTCATGTCCGCGCTGGAAGGCCTCGAATCCACTTTCGAAACCGTCGCAGCCGCGATGACCAGAGCAATCTCCGCCGGCAGGAAGATCTGCTGGATGGGAAATGGTGGCAGCGCGGCCGATGCCCAACACCTCGCCGCGGAACTCGTGGGCCGGTTCCAGCGGGAACGCGCCGCCCTGCCCAGCATCGCCCTCACCACGGACACCTCCGTCCTCACCGCCGTCGGAAACGACTACGGCTACGACCAGATCTTCGCCCGCCAGCTGGCTGCCCTCTGTCAACCGGGCGACGTCGTCGTCGGACTCTCCACCTCGGGCAACAGCCCCAACGTCCTCGCCGCCATCGAATTGGCCCGGGATCGAAATCTCCTCACCGTCGGCTTCACCGGCGCCAAGGGCGGCAAGCTCGCCGAGTCCGCCGACCACGTCTTCCGCGTCCCCTCCGTCAAAGCCGCTCGCATCCAGGAAGCACACATCTTCCTCGGCCACTCCCTCTGTGAAGTCGTCGAAGACGACGTCGCACGATAGGGTTCCCGTTTCGGCTGCGGCGCACCCCCTCGAAATCGCGTGCGCCAGCCCAGGATTCCGGGTTTGATCTGCACCGGCTATCCGGCTATCGGTCGCCAGGTCACACCCCAGCATCATGAGCGATCCCACCCCCACCGAGTCCCCGTCCATCGGCATCGATTTCGGCGGCACCTCCGTCAAAATCGGCGTCTGCCAGGGCCCCGGCCTTCTCGACCGGGCCGAACCGATCCCAACCAGCCGCCACGGTAGCGTCGAAGCCCTCATCGAAGCCATCACCGATACCGTCGCTTCCCTCCGCGAAACCCACCCCGGCGTCGCCGCCATCGGCGCCGGCATGCCCGGCTTCGTCGATTTCACGGCTGGCTACGTTCACAACCTCACCAACGTCCCGGGGTGGCACAACATCCCCCTCAAACACCTCCTGGAACAGCGCACCTCCCTCCCCGTCACCGTCGAAAACGACGCCAATGCCATGGCTTACGCCGAATGGAAACACGGCGCCGCCCAGGGCCTCGAAAACGTCATCTGCATCACCCTCGGAACCGGCGTCGGCGGCGGCCTCATCCTCAATGGACAAGTCTACCGCGGTAACAGTTTCGGGGCGGGTGAAATCGGCCAAATGAGCATCGATTTCGACGGCCATTCCGGAAACTATGGCAACCTCGGCGCTCTCGAAAAATACATCGGAAATCAGCAGATCGAGAACCACGCAAGGGCCTGTTACGCTCGCGTCGCCGAAACCCGGGCTCCCGAGGACTTCACCCCGCGCCACATTGCCGAGGCCGCCCAGCAGGGGGACGATGTCGCCCGGCAGGTTTGGGACGATGTCGCCCTTTGGCTCGGCAGCGCCCTCACCAGCCTCACCTGGGTGCTGAACCCGGATGCCATCGTCATCGGCGGCGGCGTCGCCAAAGCCGGCTCGCTCCTCTTCGACCCCCTCCAAAATCAAATGCGTTCGATGCTGAATCCTGTCTTCTGGGAAAACCTGAAGGTCCTCCAGGCCCATTTCGGAAACGAGGCCGGCATCATCGGCTGCGCCGCCCTGGCGCTCGAGCAATCCCGCGCGAATGGCTGAGGGCTACGAATCCCACGAATTCGTCCCCAGGGACTTCGACTACTTCGCGCGCACCCACCCGGAGGATCTGTTCCCTTCCGCGCGGCCCATGGAACTCGACCTCGGCAGCGGCGACGGCGGCTTCCTCGTCGCCATGGCCGAAGCCTACCCCGGCCGGAATTTCCTCGGCGTCGAGCGCCTGCTAGGCCGCGTCCGCAAGACCTCCCGCCGCGCACGCCGGCTCGACCTCGACAACCTCCGGGTCCTGCGCTTGGACGTCCGCTACGCCGTCGCTTGGCTGCTGCCGCGGAAGGCTTTCCGGCGGATTCACCTCCTCTTCCCGGATCCCTGGCCGAAAAAGAAACACGCCAGGCGACGCACCGTGAATCCCCAGTTCGTTGCGGAAGTCGACCAGCTTCTCGAGCCCGGTGGCGAGTTCATCTTCAAAACCGACCACGCCGGCTACTTCGAAGACGCTCTCGAGATCATCGACGCCTCGGGTCTCTGGGAAAAAACCGGCCCGCTGCCCGTCGACCCCTTTTACGCGGAAACCGATTTCGAACGCCAATGGCGCGCGGAAGGTAAGGTCATCCACACCGTCCGCTACCGTTCTGGCTCGGATGCCTCTTCCACCTGACTCTCCCCCTCAGGAGGACGATGGTTCGGCTCGATCCCCTCCCCCCAGCGGTAGTGCCCCAGGATCTTCCAATCAAAAAGCCGCCGCTCGCGCTTCGGACCCCATCCGATGTTGTGGACGATCCATCCGCCTTTCCGCTCCCGCCCTTGCGCAGCCACGACAATCCCAATGTGGGTCAGCCCTTTCCCGTTTAAAGCCCAAGCCACCACATCGCCCGGCAGGTAATCCGCCGGATCGTCCGAAACCGGCAACGATTTCCCGTGCCGTTCGAAAAACCGCTGCAGGTTGGGCACCCGCCGGTGATCGATGTTCCTGTCCGGCCCGCTCAGCCCCCACTGCCGCGGATAATTGGCGAAATGCTGGCGCATATCTTCGTGCACGAACACCTGGAGATCCAAACCGAGCTTCCGGTAGGACCGAATCACCACGTCCGTGCACACCCCGCGGTTCGCGGGAACGTCCCCGCCCGGATAGTCCAGCTTCACGTA
>CAZCRA010000204.1:0-6899 GCA_964500945.1 uncultured Verrucomicrobiales bacterium
GAAGCGCTGGTCCAGGGCTCGATCCGGTTCGAGCGCGGATAGAAGCCGGAGAAGCTCCGAGGCGGTGGCAGGATGTGACGGTTCCTTCGGCGCGGGTTTTTACGCCAGAGGTGCTGGCGGAAGCCGAGCGGTTGTTGGACGAGGCGGAAGGCTTGGTGGAGCGTGAGGAGGAGCGCAAGCGGTTGGAGCTTGTGCGGGAATCGTTGGGCGTGGTGAGATTGAGTCGAAAGGAACTGGGGCAATGATGAGGGAAACGGTGTGGGTGCTGCTATTGCAGTCGGCGTTGGTCTTGGGTGCGGAAGTGCCGGTGAACCCGGCCGGGGCACCTGAAGTGGCGGCGTATGCGGATGGGGTCTCGGGGCGATCCCTGAGGTTGAAGGGGAATGAGAAGCCCCTGAGTTATCCGGGGGATCGGCTTCCCGCCACGACGGGGACGGTGGAGTTTTGGTTTCGGTCGAATCCGGAAGCACGAGGTCTTCAACCATTGCTGAGCCGAGGGAATCCCGAGGGCGGCTGGGTTCTGGCGTATTTCGAGAACGAAGACGACGAGCAGGCAGCGAAGGCTGGGGTTCTGATGCAGCGGGGGACGCGGCCGTTCACGGAGGAGGGCGAGCACTACGTGAACGTGTCGATGCCGGTCGAGGGTGCGCCGGGTGCGTGGCATCATTTCGCGGTGAGCTGGATGGCGCTGGGGAAGGGGAGGAGCGTGCTGCTTTGTTTTTTGGATGGGAAGCCGATGGAGGCGTTCTACGATTTGACGCTGACGCCGAAGGCTGGTCCGGGCGATTTGGGGATTGGGTTCAACTCGGCGAACCTGGAAGGCGGCGGCCGGTTCCGGGGAGAGATCGACGAACTGACGATTTGGAGCGGACCGCTTCAGCCCGCTGAGATTCGGAAGAGTTTCGAACTCGTTCGTGACGGCAAGGACCGGGAAAACGGTGAGGGAATTCTGCTGCGGCTCGGGTTTGAAGGGGAGCTGGACGGGATTGCGACGGCGACCGGGGGGCTGAGCGAGGACGAGGTCGAGCTGGTGTATGAGGCGGTGTTTGGCGGGTGAGGCCGGGCGGCGCTACTCGTTTCCGGCCATCTGTTCCCGGGTGAGGGTGACGGGCCAGCCGGGCATTTGGGCGCGGCCGGCGAGAGGCGGCTGGAGGTTGCGGTAGACGGGCCAGGACTCGACGGTGAAGGCCCGGCGCTTTTTGTGAAACTTCACGATGCCGTAGCCCGAGGCGGTTTGCTGGAGGCGTTCCAGGGGCGATTCGACAGCATCCAAGTCCAGGTCCAGGCCAGCCGGCGGATTCCCCGCGGCCCAAACGGTGATGGGATTGCCAAAGCCGTCGTGGAACTCGCCAGTGTAGGCGGGCATGCCGGGCCGGGGCGGATTTTGGCCGGGTTTTTCGGGCAGCCATAGCCGCGTGTGGCCGTTGGCGATGCCTGGAGCGGAGTAGGAGAAACCGGCATCGCCCCAGGTGTCGACGCCGTGTTGGACGAGGCCGGCGAGGTGCTGATCACCGTGGATCATGAGGGCGCGGGCGCGGCGGGCGAGGTCGACGGCGCGGTTCCGGGCGGATTGAGGCCAGCCGTTGGTGTCGAGGTCGGCGGCGATCCGGTCGAGGTCGCGGCCCTGGTGGGTGACCATCATGCAGAAGGGGGATTGGGAGAGGATGGCCTTGAGAGGGGCGTCGGTTTGTGCGGCGGCCCAGGTTTCGAGGAACGCCTCCTGACGAGGGCCCAGGAGCTGCAGGTTCGGGGAGTCGAGGCTTTGCGTGTCGATGGCCGGGTCGAGAACGAGATGGGCCCCGGTTCGCGGCGGTTCATACTCCTGGATGTCGGTGGGTGACGACTTGAACTTGCGGTCTTCGAGGATGGCGAAGTCGACGCCGGCATAGATCATGCGGGTGAAATAGACGCCGATGCCCTGCTGGACCGGTTCCGGGTCGACGGGATCCGGCAGGTGGGACACCTGGGTGCGTTCAACCATCCGGACCCACTCCGGATGCATGTCGTATCCGCCTTCCCGGCCCATGGAACCGCCGGGTGGGACCGGGGCACCTCCACGGCCCCAGATGTTTCCCTGAAACACGTCGTGGTCGTCCGGGATAATGACCGTCGGCCGGTCCCGCATGAGTTCGCGAAAGCTCCAGCCAAACAACCAGTATTTGGAGAGGTAACTCAGGGTGGCGGCCGGGACTTCTTCGGCCGTCTGAGCGCGGGTGACCCAGTGTCCGCCGACGTGCTCGTAAATCTGGTCCCCGGCAAAGAAAAGGAGATCGGGGTCGTGGGCCGCGACGTTCTGAGCGATGTAATGGTTTGGGAAGGCGTAGTCGACCATGCACGACATAGCGGCGAGGGAAACGGTGTCGCGGTCGAGCGGTTCGCGGCGGATTCGGCCCTCCCAGCTGCTGGGATGCGCGCGGTCGGAATCGAGGTCGAGCAGGATGAGGCGGAACGGCACGTCGTGGGCGGTGGCCCAGTCTTCAGCGCGGAAGTGGGCCGTGCGCGAAAGCGGGTCGATTGGCGAGTCGGCGAGGGTGCGCCAGGAGTCTCCGGCGCTGGTCTCGAGCCGGACGCGGTGGCGTTCGAAGCGATCGAGCGGGGCGACGTGGGCCGTCATTTTCAGCACTTGATCGTGGAGCGTGTATTGGCTCCAAAGTAGGGGGCCCCAGGTTTGGTCCGGGTGAGCTTCCACTTTGGACCCGGCGATGGACCAGTCGCGGAACCAGACCTTCGGGATCGGGCGAACCCAGCGCCAGGAGTCGCGGCTGGCGGGATCGCCGGAGGCGAAAAGGCTGAGGTTTCCGCGGAAATTGTGCGGGTGCTCGAGGCCTTCCACGGTCAGGGAGAGGAGCGGTGGGGACGAGGCATCGCTCGCGGCGGCACGGGCCTCGAGGGTGACGCGGGCGCTGGAGGCGATCTGCTCGAAGTGGAGGGTGAGCAGGAGATTGGAGAGGTGGCGGGGATCGAGGTGGTCGCTGGAGGTTTCCTCACCGATGAAGAGGCGTCCCTGGGTATCGATTCCGGCCTTGGTCCCACGTTTCGAAAAGAGGTTGGACCGATATTCCTCTGGCATCGCTCCCATGACGGCGAATTTGAATCCGGCGCGGCCGAGTTGGGTTTGCCTGGGTTCGAGGAAGCCGAGGCGTACGGTCTGAGTGAAGGTGCCGGGGCCGGGGGCGAGCTGCCGGGTGAGCACGTGGACGTCGTGGACCTGTCCCCGTTCGCCGCGCCAGGCCTCGATGCGACCGTCCTTCAATCGCCAACCGGTGAGCGGGGTCGACCAGAGATCTTCCGCGATCCAGGGCCGTTCCGCCCCGGGATCCAGCTGCGAGCGCCAGCCGGTGGACGAGTCGTCCTGGGCCGGGAGCAGCGCGGGGGCGCAGAGAGACAGGGCAAGGAGCGTGTGCCGGATTCGCCGTATGAGCTGCTCGCTGGCGTGAAAGAGTCCTGCCCCAACGGGTCCATCTGGGACCTGCGCTTCCAGTGACGCCAAACCGGTCTCTGCCTTGAGCATGCTCTGGGCACCGGCAACCACCGCACCGTGTTTCGCTTCGATGTCAATCATGACGAACCGCTCCATGCTGTCAGCTGTCTCTTACCCAAAGCCTCTCCTCAACCCAAAACATACCGCGCAAAGCCATCCGCGTCACCAACCAGTGCCTCGCCGAACTCCGCGTCCGCCAGTCATCCGACGACACCGTCATCGGCAAGCGGTTCGACGAATCGGGCCGCACCTTTCGAGGGTTTAAAGTGTCGCAGAAGATCGACCTCATCACGACGCGGTTACGTCCGGTATCCAGGTCATTGGCGCGGCATGCGCAGGGCATCGGATGGGCGCTCAAGGGAGGACCGCCGGGTCGGTTCCGATCGTGCCTTGCCATTTGGAGGCTGCTTCCCTGGGATTCTCCCGGAGATCCCGGAGATTTGCGCGGACCCGTTCCAGGCGGGACCGGACGTCGAGGCGCTCGGCTTCATCCGTGTAATGCTCGCGCTGGAGGAACTGTTCGAGGTAAGCAGCCTGACGTTCGAAGTGACGCTTATCGACCTCGACCTTGGTCTCAAGCCGGGCCTGATACCAGTCGCTACTCACCAGGCTTTTCCGGGTGAAGAGGGCGCTGATTTCGGGATGATGCGCGTCTTTGCCCTCGAACTGGCCGTGAGCCATGATGTGGAGTAGGGCGTGGAGGGGAGGGCAAGCCATTTCGACGGAGCCGTCTTCGAAGTAAGCCAGAGCGACGCGCTGCTGGGTTTCGACGATGTTTTTGATGCCGTCGACGAATTCCTCGAGGCTCTGCTGTTCGGGGCGGAGCATGTCTTCCGGGAAGAGGCTGGACGGTTCATTGAAGACGCGACCGAAGAAGATATGAACGAAGCTCTCGGTGATGCGGTAGCCGAGGCGGCTGGCCAGGATGGTTTCACCTTCGTGCTCGAAGTCGTCGACTTTCTCGAGGTAGCCTTTTTCGATGAGGAATTCTGGATCGCGTTCCGAGACGAACATGCGTGACCAGACTTCGGGGATGATGAGGCTGATGTCGTGATCGACGCGGTAATTGCTTCCGACGTAGCCGGCGGCCGAGGAGAAGGTGGCGTAACCGGTGAGCAGATAGCTGACGAGGGCGTTGTTGAGGTCGATGATCGGCGGCAGGCAGTTGAAGGGGCTCTTTGTGAGGGCCCCCTCCGAGCCGGCACCGGTGGTGGAGGGGGACTTCCCGGTCAGGCTGGAGATGAAATCCATGAAGAGTTCCGGGTAGTCCTGGTAATGAATGGGATTGAACACGGCAAGTGGCCGGATGCCGGCGGCGGGGTCGGCCGGGTTGTTTCGGCGACCCGGGAGGACAGCGTTCACCGGATTTGGCAGGGGCCGGTTCGATGGGATCCGGCGGAAGAGGCGGGCGCCCATTTCACTGAGATACTCCGCCCGCTGGTTTTCGAGGTCGGGCCGGTTTTGGAGGTAGCGGGGGTTCTCGGTGGGTTTCCCGTCGACGATCCGGGGTTCGGACGAGATGATGATGTAGTCCGGTGAATCGGCTTCCACGAAATCGAGGATGGCCTGCTTCATCGGCGGAGTGAAACGCTCGAAGCGGATGGTGTCCTGGACCATGGCCCTGGCTTCCTCCCGCGTGATGGGCTCGAAGTTCGAGAAAAAGTTCGCGAGCTTCCCGAAGTCGCGTTCCGTGGCCTTGTCGTAGCCGCGATGGATGGCGTCGTCCGGGCGCTGGAAAAGGCGGAACTCGCAGTTTTGGACGAACTTGAAGCAGGGCCGGCTCACGTCGGGATGCAGTCCTTCGATCACGGCGCGCGGGACGGTGATGGAGGCGGTGATGTCGTCTTCGCGCTGGAGTTTGGCGCTTTGGTGGAAATCTTTGCGGAGGCTGAACGTTCGCCAGGATCCGTCGGGGTGGAACCCGATCCGCAGGTAGCGGTCGACGACCTTCTGGTTTCGGTAGCGTAGTTCGAAACCCGGCTGGCCGTTGATGCTATCGACGCGGAAGCGGTCAGCCCAGTCCTCACCCCAATCGGGTTTGTAAAAGCGCTTGATGGTGAGGCAGAGATCGCGGGTGGAGCGCGGAATTGAACTGATCCACTCGTTGTATTCGTCGGTGTAATCCGGGCTGGTGGCCAGGAGACGGATCGCGGAGCCGAGGGAGCGTTCGGGGTCGAGGAACGGGCGGCTTTTCTTTCCGGGATCGTGCGGATTCTTGAAACGGTCGCCGAAGTCGCGGTGGATGATCACTTTGGCCCGGCGGATGTCTTCGGCGAAATCCGGGACGAGGACGGACCCGGTTTCCATGGCATCGGCGAGGGACTTCGAGATTTCGGATTTGCCGCCGCCGGAGACGGTGCAGGGTTTGTGGCAGAGGGTGCCCTCGGCATTGGTGCCGACGAGGCGCCAGCGCTGGCCTTCCGTGGGTTTGACCATTTCGACCTTGTAACCGGAGGGGAGGACATAGGTTTTGTGCGGTTGGAGGGGGATGCTGAGGGTCTGGTCATTGGCCGTCCAAGTGACCGTCTGGTCCTGGAGATTGAGGTGCACGTCTTCAGGCACGTAGATGATGTCGGGAAAGAACCTGTCGATGCCGTAGCCCTCGGGCTGGACCTCGATGGAGCCGGCAAATAGCTCTGCGGTTTTGCTGAAGCTGTGGTCGACCATCTGGCGGTAGTCACTCAGCTGGAAATCTTCTCCGAGGTCGAAGCTCGGGAAAGCGATGGCGCCGCCAGCATGTTCCTCCTCGGCGACCCCCATGAGGTTCGCGGCGAAGCTGAGCTGGGTTTTGACCTCTTTCTTGCAGTAACCGAAGTAATTGTCGGCGATGAGGGTCACGACGATGCCCCGGTGATCGCGGCAGGTGATCTTGAAAGCGGTGCCGTCGTTGTAGGGTTCGTCCTCGGATTCCCAGCACATGCGATCGCGTTTGGCGCGCTCGTCGGCTTCGGAGATGTGGGGCAGACCGATGTCTTTTTTGCGCAGGCTGAGCAGGTGCGGGGCAAGGATGACGCAGCCTGTGTGACCGGACCAGTGTTCGGTGTCGAGGCGGGCGTCGTTTTCCGGGAGGCAGGGATCACCGGCGTTTCCGAAGATGGACTCGACGAAATCGAGATTGCTGACGAGGTTACCCGGAGCAAAGAAGCGCGTCTCCATCGAGCGTTCCGGAGTGAATCCGGGGACGGCCGGGCAGACCAGTGGCCGAAGAAAGAGGCTGACGAAGAACTCGCCGGGTTCCTGCTGACCGGCGGTGAAAGGTAACTGGAGCAGCTCTCGCGGCGGGTCGAGGGCGGCTTTGAGGAGGTGCGCGAAGGTGCGGCGCGGGACGGATTTCTTATCGGCTGGGATGGGATAGCCGCCCTGGGCGACGTGGAAGACGCCTTTGGTAGTGCGGCGGTCGCTTTTGGGGTTGTGGCAG
>CAZCRA010000205.1:0-2656 GCA_964500945.1 uncultured Verrucomicrobiales bacterium
GTCCCCTCTTCTTGACGGTCAAGGTAGGAATGCTCTGTCCCCTATTTACCACCCTATTTACCCTTTCTAAGAAAGGCCCGTGGAAGCTTTAAAATGACGAAAACGTTACAATCGTGAGCGTTGACGGGAAGTGGTGCGTGCGATGAGGTTTTAAGTGTGAAAAACATTCTTATCCCGATCATCACGGTTCTGTTGACGGCGAGTTCCGCTTTTGCGGAAGACGCTAAGCTTTCCATCGATGAGCGGCGTTATCGCGCTGAGTTGAAAGACAAAACGCTCCCGGAAATCCAGGCGAAGATCCAGGAAACGACTGGCACCGCGGTTGAGGTCGTGGTCGATTGGGATTCCTTCACGAGTGGTGAGTCTCTGAACATGCTGGGTTACACGATTAAAGATCTCGCACCCGCGATGGAGACCATCGCTCGGGATGACATCGGGAAAGAAGCGGTGGCAAACGGCCTGAAAACCGTTCGGTTGGTGAACAAGGACGCGGCCGCGGATTGGACAAACACCGGCACAGTCGAGGACAAAGTCTTCGCCATCGAATGGAACTTTGGAGCCGGCAGCTACATTTCACAGTCGATGATGGAAACCCGGCTCAACGAAAAGCTCTGATTCGCACTGAGCTTCCGCCCTGAACGCCGCATTGCGCATTGCGCTTGGCGTGGTCATTGCTGGCGGCCAGCCGGTTTTTTCCGGTGACGACGAGAGAGATCGGGGGCGTATTGACTCACAGAAGCGGAATTGGGGACAGAGCAAACGCGCGTGGAAGATCAGGGAAGGTGAGGCAGAGGGGGTGGGAGAAATCTGGGGGACGGTGGGTGATTCCTGGCCGCGTTCCGGCAGAGACCTCGCGCCGATCGCCCGAAGTGAGCTGCGGGTGAAGCGGAGACCGGGTCCCTCGAGGACACGAGCAGCTGATTCTGTGCGAAGGTCGTGTGGTGTGGGGAGTTCACACCTCGTGACGGTCAAGGTAGGAATGCTCTGTCCCCTATTTACCCTTCGTAGAGACGGAGCGTAGCGGAGGATCAACCGGGTGCTGCTTCTCGACGGCGACGCCGGACCGGAAGAACAGTGGCCGGTCTTCTCGGCCAACTGATCCCGCAACGGCGGCCGATCCAGGATAAGATCATCGCGATTCAACGACGGGGGAATGCACCGTCGTGCCCGGAGATGACGTGAAACCCGGAAATCCACGCATTCATGCGCTGCGGACCGGAAAGAGCTTGAGCAAGCTGCCGAACTCGGCTCAAATCTCCACGAGGAGGCGAAAAATTGCCTTTCTTCCCCCTTGGACTCCCATCATCCCCGGGCCGATCATGACTCGGAAGCGGAAGGGCGGAAAAGGGAATCCCATTCAGCAGCATGCCATTCGCTCACGATATCTTTATCAGTTACGCGACCGACGATGATCGCGAGCTTGTCCCGGAAGATCCCGATTCGCGCTGGGTGTCCGCCTTCAGCCGCTACCTCAAGGTGCGAATCGACATTGATCTGGAGGAAGACATCAAGCTTTGGCGGGATTCCGAAGTATATCTGGGAAACCAACGGCACGATGAGATACTCCACGCGGTTCGGGATAGCGCTCTTCTTTTCATCATCCTGTCACCCCGCTACCTGAAACGGCCATGGTGCACCACGGAGCGAAACGAATTCTTCAGGAGCACCGGAAGGAGAGATGCTGCGATCAGCCGCACATTTGTCATCCGGACCCACGCAATTCCGGACCGGGACCTTCCCGACGAGATCCGGAATTTAAAAGGTTACAAGTTCTTCCAGGAAAGCTCCCGGGGAAGCCATCGGCTGGGAGATCCCCCCCGCAAGGATACACTGGACGAATACTACCGCTCATTCAATTCCCTTGTGCAGGACGCCGCAGTGGGGATCAGGCAGTTGAATCGCGCCGTTGCCGTAGATTCCTCAAAGCCCGGCGTCTTCCTGGCAGTTTGTCACCCCAACTTGCAGACTGATCGGGTGTCTATCATGAGCTGCCTGGCGGATCAAAAGTACGAGGTCTTTCCGCGCAGCTACCACGATCCCGATCCTGCCACTTTTGGGGACGCCATTGCCGCTGATCTGGGCCGGTGTTCCCTCTTTGTGCAGATTCTGGGAGAAACCCCGAGCGAACTGGACCGAGTCCAATATGAGACCGCTCAGGCTGCGGGCATCGACCTCCTCCGCTGGCGCCCCAGAGGACTCGACCTTGGACAAGTCACGGACGAGGCTCACCTCCGGCTTCTGCGCGCCCCAGACATTCGACGCGATGACTTGGAAGACTTCAAGAGTGCGATCCTCGCCCGCCTCAAGACGAGCTGGGTAGCCGCCACCTTGCCGACGGCCAACGACGGAGGCTTGGTGCTTGTGAAATCCGGCCCGGAGGATGGCGATCTCGCGGAACGAGCCTGCGCTCAGTTGAACGGCTTCGGAATCGACTCCGAGGTCCTCGGAGGAGAGACTTCTTTGATGGATGCAGCTGCGCTCGAGGATTACGCCGGGCTGGTGGTCACGGTGGGGCAGCGCTCGGCTGCCTGGGCCCGCGAGCAGTTGCGCGGCTTGCGCACCTTGGCCGTCGCCCGCCGTTTGCCGCCGCCTCCGTGCGCGGCTTACAGGGATGGAGAGTGCTCGGTGGTCCCGTTGCGCTTCAAGGGACTCCACA
>CAZCRA010000205.1:2666-6819 GCA_964500945.1 uncultured Verrucomicrobiales bacterium
CTGCTTGTCCGTTCATCGGGCTGCGTCCATTTACCCAAGACGACAGCGACATCTTTTTTGGCCGCGCCGTCCAGCTCAATGAGATGCTTGTCAAGCTGGAGGATTATCGCTTTCTCGCGGTCGTGGGTGCCAGCGGGGCGGGGAAGTCGTCGTTGGTCCGCGCCGGTCTTATTGCCGTGTTGGAACGAGGGCTTCTGGATGCGGTGGATAACTGGCGCTTTGTCGTCACCCAGCCGGGTGGCGCACCGATCACTAACCTAGCCCGGGCCCTCGCCTCGGCCAATGACTGCGACGAGGTCGCTCTACCGGAATTCGCCGCCCGCATCGAAGCGATTCTCCGGCGCGGACCCCACGGTCTGTCGAGCGCCTTGGCGAATTTGTTCAGTACGGAGCCGAAAGCTGTGCTGAACTCGGAAGCGGACCCCGGCCCCGCTTCCACCCTGATCCTCATCGACCAGTTCGAGGAGCTCTTCCGCTACCGTCGCGAGGTGAAGGAAGCCGCCGAGCGGAACGAGGCGGCGGCTTTCGTCAATCTCCTTCTCCACACCATCCGGAAAGGGGGGGAGGAACGGTCGGCTTACGTAGTGATCACGATGCGCTCGGACTTTTTGGGTGACTGCGATGCGTTTTCTGGTCTTCCCGAAGCGCTCAACGACTCCCAGTTTCTCACCCCGCGGCTGAGCAACGATCAGGTGCGGGAAGTCGTTACCGGTCCCCTTCGCGCTTTCCAAGCCGAGTGGGAGCCAGAGTTCCTGGACCGGGTCGTCAACGACATGGGTGACGACCCTGATCAGCTTCCCTTGCTGCAGCATTGCCTCATGCGTTGCTGGTGGGAGGCCAGGGAACGGGCCGGAGAACGGGCCCAGCCGGTCCTGCTGCTCAGCGACTACGAGAAGGTGGGGGGGCTTGAGCAGGCACTTTCTATCCACGCGGACCAAGCCTTCGCGGAGCTTGGCAAGGACCCGGAACGGGAAAGGGTCGCGCGGCGTCTCTTCCAAAGCCTCCTGGATCCGTCACAAGAGCAGCGCTTCATCCGCCGCCCGGTAAAAGTCAGCGAGGTGGCCGCCATCTGCAACTCCACGGAGGATCTGGTGACGGACGTGGCGCGCGTCTTCTCCCGCGAACCCCGCCACTTCATCTTTGAGCGTCCTGCGGAGGGGATCATCGATATCAGCCACGAGTCCCTCATGCGCCAATGGGATACTCTAAGGAAGTGGCTGGATGAAGAGCGCGCTGATGTGCGGGAACTCCGCCGGCTCGTGGAGCAAGCAGAACTACGAGCCCGGCGGATGGGTAGCCCGCTCTCCGGCGGTGATCTGCCCCGTATCAGGGCGTGGTGGAAACGGGCCAACAAAGCATGGGCGTTGCGACATCTGGAAGAGCCCTCTGATTGGGACAGGGTGCGACGGTTCGTGAGAGAGGGGAGGCTTAGGGCTTTCGTTCGTAAATCGATCCTCGGCGGAATCATCCTAGGCGCCATTGCGGTAGTTGGTTTCCATGGTGCGAAGGAGAAGCAGGAACTTGAGGTTAAGCTAGATCAGGAAAAGGGCCGCTCCCGCGACGCGGCCGAACTGGCGATGGAAATTCAGCAAGATCGGGCGAAGGAGGCCCTCGTTCTTGCTCGCGTCAAAGAGGAGGTTGAAAATCTTTTCGCGTCCAACGAGTCTAAAGTCAGTAAGCTTAGAGACGAGAAATCAGCTCTGGAAAGTAAGCTTCAGGATCGGGACAACGAAATCCTTGCTTTGACCGTGGAGAAAAACGAGTTGAGGTCCCGACTGTCGGAAGGTGCCCGGCAGCGGGAGTCTTTGCCAATCTACGGGGAGATGGATCGAAAGGCGCTCCGAGAATCCCACAAACAACGGCTCCACGCGGCTTCGCAGGAGGAGGATTTTGAGGTAGGCATGAAGCTGTGGAAGGAAGCGCTCCTTCAAGCGCGTTCCCAGTTTTCCGCAGTACGGGCGGATTTCCGCCGGGACGCCGTTTCGTCGGAAAGCTCGCTTCGCCTGGAAGACATCATGTATTGGAGCCGCGCGACCGCTGACGCGTTGAAAGGATTCGGAGCTTTGACGCGTTCCTACCTTCCTCCCGGGAGGAGCAACATGCTGCTGGAAGGCCGGATTGAGGCTGAGATGCTGGTGGCGGATTTGGAGCAGTTGCCGAAGGCATTGCTGGGCTCAAAACCGGCCAGCCTGGTATTGGCGCGGGCCCGCATGGAGCAGGCCGATGCGGAGTATGCCCTCGCGAACGAAAGCGAGTATTCCCAGTTGATGGACAAAGTGGCAGTCCAATGGGCCGCACATTCGGATGGCTGGACAGGGGACGCTTTCAAGGCTGATATGCTCTTTGGCCTCGCACTGGCGGGCCTTCGAAGGGGCGAAGTTTCCCTGGCCCTTGCTCCTTCGGAGACCGCAGTTTCTGCTGAACAGGCAGTCGAACTGGGCTTTCTGCGGCAGGAGGCACTTTGGCTGAAATGGGAGCGGACTTCAACAAATCGTGTATTCTCGGAAATGGCCCAGAATCTGAGCCTCTTACGGGAAATGCTTGAGGCGATTCCGTCCGCAGGTAGTGACATAGTGCCAGTGAATGTGTATCGGGCACGATTGCATTTGGAGGAGGCAAAGCGAAGCGTGAGGGAGAACAGGTCATCCTTTGCCAACGCACGACCGGACCTGGAAAGGGCGCGGGCCATCGTGGAAGATTTTCCCGATGACCGATTGGAGGCGCGTCTTGCCCGGATCGAAGTCATGTGGTGGCACGGAATGGCGGGTCGTGAACTTCGTGATCCGCGGGGATACATCGTGGCTCTAATTGACGAAGCTTGCCTGCGAGATCTTCGTCAGGCCTACTCGGAGTTACAACACTTGCAGGACCGGCGCCGCTTGCCATTGGATCGGGCGGACTGGGAAAAGTCGCTGGCGGCGCACTTGAAGCGGACCTCCCAGATTCTTCAGGCGAATTTCCTGCGTGTCCCGTGGATGAAGGGGGTGTTTATGGGTGCAACTGAAATTCGCGTGTCCGATCTCCTGCGCTACCGCGAGGACGCCGGAGTTACAGTTCTTGCGGACAAGGCGCATCGCTGGGAGCAAAGTCCGGGAGGGTGGAACCAGTCAAGCACGGCGGAATCGAATTGGTTAGAATTTGCCAAGGCCCACGAACGGGCGTCGGATTACCCCGCAGTAGGGGTTTCGTTTGACGATGCGAAGAGGTTCTGCGAGTGGCTTACAAGCCGGGAAAACGAGGAGAGAAAAGGGGCCCTCAGAGGAATCTTCCGGCTACCCAAGGACAGTGAATGGGAGTTGGTGGCTATTGCCAACCCGCCGCTCGACTACTCGCTAGGGGCAAGCGAGACCAGGAATGAGGCGACCTATTATCACAGCATGGTTTTTGAATGGGAGGGGGACACAGGCCCACCACCGGGCCGGAGGTGGGGCAATTTCGGCGGCATTGAGTTTGGACCACTCCTGGAACCCGTTTCCCCACCTTGGAATATTCAAAAAATGGTCCCGCCTTATCGGGACGAGTTTCGGCAACTCGCGCCAGTGGCGAGTTTCGATCCCAACCGGTTCGGTCTTTACGACCTCTCCGGAAACGCCAGCGAATGGGTGCAGGGAGATAAGTCCGGACGTGCGATGCTGCGCGGTGGCTCCTGGGTGGACAGCGATCTGCGGCGGCTTAGGCTCGACGCGCCCCAGGTCATGGAATTCACCCAGTCAGGAGAGCCCGTTCAGGTTTGGCGAGCCACCCATTTAGGCTATGAGCATGTCGGCTTTCGTGTGGTTTGGGACGAGTCCGGCGATCCGTCGCAGCTCGAGAAGCTCCAAACGCTCAAGTCTGAGTAGTGTAGTTTCCCCCGGGCGGTCGGCCTTGAGAACTCAAAGACGGAATTGGGCACCGAGCAAATGCCCATGGAAGATCAGGGAAGGTGAGGCAAACGGGGGGAGAGATCGGGGGAGCGGCGGGTGATTCCTGGCCGCGTTCCGGCAGAGACCTCAAGTCGATCGCTTGAAGTGAGCTGCGGGTGAAGCGGTCCGGAGCGGGGGAAAATCCGCGATAGACTGGCATCCTCAAATCCATGAACAGGAGGGGACCTCCAAACCCCCCCCGCGGCCGCGCCGTGATACGCAGAAAGTTTGGAGACAGCGGCTGGTGCCGG
>CAZCRA010000206.1:0-6632 GCA_964500945.1 uncultured Verrucomicrobiales bacterium
ACGCGCGGCGGCCGAAGTCGCCGAGCTCGGCCTCGATGCCGAATCGCTGCGCTCGCAAACCCTGGCGGGGTTCTTCGCACCGGACGATCGTTCGGGTTTCAACGGGCGCCTGGCCGATGCCCTGGCGCAAACCGGCGCCTGGTCCGCCACCACGGGCTATCTGCGGGGCGACGGGACCGCCGGACGATGCCGGGTGCTCTATCGCGTCGTGCGAGACGCCGGGGGTTCCCCCGTGAGCCTGATCGGGTTCCACGAGAGGGTGGCCTGAGCGGCCAAGGGGCCGGGAGCCGGGAGGTGAGGGCTCGATGTGTCAGAGCAGCCCGGGATTGAGTCGCCAAACGCTGAAGTTCAGGACGGCGGCGAAGGTGACCCAGGCGAGGTAGGGGAGCATCAGCCAGGCGGCGACCCTTTGGTGTATCCAGAAACCGGCGGTCGTGAAGGCGATCAAGGCCCAGAGGATCACGATTTCGGCAAACGCCGCGCCGCCGAGGTTCCAGGCGAAGAAGAGCCAGGACCAAAGCGCATTCAGCGCGAGCTGGACCGCATAGAGCGAAAGCGCCACGCCCGCCCGGCCGAATCCCGCCCTTCGCCAGACCAACCACGCCGCGATCCCCATCATGGCGTAGAGCAGGGTCCAAACCGGGCCGAACACCCACGACGGCGGCGCCCAGGCCGGCTGCTGAAAGGTGCCGTAGAAATCAGCGGCTTCAATGGAGGCCCTGGCGCCGATGGCCGCGACGACGAAGACGAGGACGAGGCTGACGAGCAGGCCGAGCCAGGCGCGGGGGCGGGTGATCGAGCGGTCGGTGCTCATGGGCTGACAGGATCGCGGATTCGCAGGGGCCGGGCCGGGTATCCGGAAGAGTCCGTGTGGTCTGGCCGGGCCGGGGCGCGATGGGGTGACCGGTGATTTTTCGCGCGCCTCAGCGGCCGTAGCGGCGGGAGGTCACGCTGGCGGGCCCACTGACGCGACGCGGCCGTTGGGTGTCGTCATCGGCGTATTTGCGGACGAATTGCACGCGCGGCAGGAGTTTCGTGGGCAGATCGATCGTCACACCGCGCTCGGCCTGTTGGATCAACCCATCGCCATCCTTATCCTGTGCCCGGAACTCGCGCCGAAGCCGTTCGGTGTGGTAAGCGAGGTATTCTTCTTCCGAGATCGACCCGTTCGAGTCGGTGTCCATGGCCGAAAACGAACCGGAATCCGCAATGTCGTCGTCCGCCGAAACGGGAAGAGCGAAGCCAAAGGTCAAAACAAACGGGAGGAGTAGGAGGAGCCAACGTTTCATGAGCCCGACCCTGACACGCGATCAAAGGATGAGGAAGGGAAAAGTGGGTGGGGTGTGCGATGAGGGGAAAGGGACCGCCCGGATCGGAAGCCCCGGACGAAAGATTTGGCATCTTCCGCTACTGGTGGAGATCGGAACGTAGCGGAAGCTGCGGAGGCTTTCGTCCCTTCTGAGCCTGGGTGCGAGGGTGGCGCCTGGCTTTGACCATGGGCGCTGGGATGAGTAAAGTGAAGCCGGCATGAATTCGCTCGAAACACTTCTCGAAACGGTGAGGCATTCTCCGCGGCTTCCGGAAATGGTCGACCGGTTGCAGGAGCATCTGGCCGAGGAGCGCCAGAGACGGAGCCGGTTCTACGAGGAGATGACGCCGGAGCAAAAGATCGAGTTCATCGACGGGGAGGTGGTTCTCCATTCACCGGCGCGGAACTGTCACCTGGACGTGACCTTGCGGGTCGCCACGCTTCTGAAAACGCACGTCGGTCTCCGTGAGCTCGGGACGGTGAAGGCGGAGAAGTGTCTCTGCGTGTTTCCGAGGAACGATTACGAGCCGGATGTGGTTTTCTTCGGTCCGGAGAAGTCGGCCGCACTCGCGTCTGACACGATGAAGTTTCCGGTGCCGGATTTGGCCGTGGAAGTGATCTCCGAATCCACCGAGGAGCGGGATCGCGGCGTGAAGTTCGAGGACTACGAGGCGCACGGCGTGGCGGAGTATTGGATCATCGATCCCGACCGGCCCGTGCTCGAGCAGTATGTGCTCACCGGCGAGCTTTATGAACTCCGGATGAAATCGGCTTCGGGTGACTTGGAGTGCACCGCGGTGCCGGGCTTCAGCACCAGGGTGGAAGCGTTCTTCGACGAGGCCGCCAACCTCGCGGCGCTGCAGAAGATGATGATGCGGTAGCGGAAGCCCGGGAGGCTATGGTCCCTTCCTCTTCGTGCCTTGGTGCCTTGGTGCGAGGAACCAAAACGGTGAAGGCTCGCGCGAAGCCGCGAAGGTAAGAAGAGATTGGCTGGGATGGGGGGTGGAGGAAGGATTTGGTATCTTCCGCTGGCGGTGGGAATCGGATGTTTCGGACGCGGCGGCGGTGCCCGGAGCACGTTTTTGCAAACGCGCCTACGGGGGGAGGATGTGGTGTCCTTTAGCGGGGGAATTTTTCGAGGTATTCCGGGATGGTGAGCATGGGGGGGCGTTCTTCCTCGATGATCTCGACGCAGACTTGTTCGTAGCGGTTTCCTTCGGCCTGGAACTGGCGGAAGATGTTCTGCATCTCCGGGAGCTTGTCGACGAGTCCGTAGGCTTCCATGCGATTCAGGAAGCTCTGGAGGATGCCGAAGGCCATTTTGCCGAGGGCAAGGGTGGATTGATTCCGGTGGATGCGCTTGTCGAGGTCGGTCTGGGCGAAGGCGTCGAGGCCCCACTTCATGTAGACGTCGATGATGTGGGAGGTTTCGACGCCGTAACCGATGGGGAACGGGATGGCTTCGAGGACGTTCCGGCGCACGGCGTACTCTCCGGACAGCGGCTGGATCAGGGTGGTGAGCTCGGGGAAGAAGAGGGAGAACAGAGGGCGGACGAGGATTTCCGTGACGCGGCCACCGCCGGAGGGGCGGATACCCTGGGAGAAGGCTAGGGGGCGGTCGTAAAACGCCTTCACGTAATGGGATTCGTCGTCCTGAATGAGGGGTCCGACGAGGCCGGTGACGAAGCGTGGGTGGATGTTTTTGATGTCGGCATCCACGTAGCAAACGATGTCGCCCTCGAGCTGGTGGACGGCTTTCCAGAGGTTTTCGCCTTTACCGCGCTTGAAGCCTTGGGAGGGGAGAATATCGCCCGAGAAATACACGTCGGCTCCGTAGGCGCTGGCGATTTCCTGGGTCTTGTCTTCGGAGCCGGAATCGATGACGGCGATCTCATCGAGAAGGGGGTATCGATCCATCAGTTCGCTTTTGAAGATAATGATCTCTTTCCCGATGGTTTCCTCTTCGTTGAGGGTCGGGATGCAGAGACTGATCTTCAGGTTCTTCCGTTCCTTCTCCTCGACGAGTTTGAGGAGGTCCCAGAAGCCGCTGTGATGGAAGGTCTTGGTTTCGAGCCAGGATTCGATTTTACTGCTCATGGCTGACGAATTCGTCGATGGCCTGGAGGGAGGCGATGAGTTGGGCGAGGCCGCGGAACATGGGTTCGATGTGAATGCACTCGTCGGGCTCGTTGACGTGGTCGCTGCGGGTGAGGCCGAGGGTGACGCCCGGGATGTCGTGATCGAGCAGGGCGGAAAGCTCACTCATGCTGGGCTGGACGAGCGGATCGATTTTCAAGGCGTCCATGATGCCCCGGATGGAACGGATCATGGGGTGACTGAAACCGAGGTCGCCGGGTTCGCGGCGGGCGATGGTGGAGAGGACGGCCTGGGCGGAGCCGCGGGCGTTGGTTTCCTGGACGATTTCCTCGATTTCGTCCTGGATCCGGCGAACGACTTCGGCGTTTTCGCTTCGGACCTCGAAACGCAGGATGCCGCGTTCGGGCGGGGTGTTGTAGCTGGTGCCGGCCGAGACGGAGCCGAGAAGGATCTGGGTGCGAGGTTGTTCCGGGCGGGGGATGGCGAGGATGCGGGAGACGACGTGATTGAGCCGGACAATGGCGCTGGAAGTGGTCCACTGTTTCCAGTCCTGCTCGTCGGGGACTTTGATGGCGACCTCGCCCCGCATCATGCCGAGGCAGGAGTGGCTGAGACGGCCGAGCTGGGCTCCCTCGACGCAGACTCCGGCGTGGATGGGAAGGTTGGTGTTGTCGAGGAAGAAGCGGACGCCCTCGAGATTGCCGCGCCCCAGGCTTCGGCTGTCGCCGAGGAGGACGAGGTTGCTGCGCAGTTTGAGCCCGAGGCCGTCGAGGATGACGGGGAGGGAGACGGCGGCGGCCACGCCGAGGCTGTTATCGGCCAGGCCGATGCCGGTGAGTCGATCTTCCCGGGCCGAAACGGTGTGGTCGGCGCCGGCTTGCCAGATGGTGTCGGTGTGGGCGGTGACGAGGATGTTTTTTTGGCCATCGGTTCCCGGGAGAATGGCGGCCACGTTATCGACTTCGTCCGTGGAGGTTTCGAGTTCGCTGGCGGTGAAGCGGTCGACGAGCCAGCGGATGCGTTCCTGCTCACCGAAAGTGGGCGAGGGGATTTCTCCGCAGAAGACGACGTTGGCGAGGAGGATGTCGCGGAACTCAGGGAGTTTGGCGAGGTGATCGCGGGCCTGGTCGTGAAGGTCCGAGTCCGTGAGCGGCGCCTGCATGCGGGTAATGTGAGTCGGAAACGGGAAAAGGAAACATTCTTTGTTTGGGAGTGGGGGAGGAGTCAGGAGCTAGGAGCTAGGAGCTAGGAGCTAGGAGCGGCACCCGGTTTTTCAACAAACTGTTAACCGAGTGCCATTCGAGCTGGAAGGGCGTTACAAAAATGGGGTGGGGCTCTACTTTCGTTTTGGGGTGGGGTTGCTAGGGTGTGGATATGAAAAAATCCATCTGTGTGGTTTCGTTGGCCTGCGGGGCCGTTTTGCTTTCCGGCTGTGGTGACAGCGGGGACGGCGACGGCGGGGACATGAAGGAGAAGGCCAAGAAGGTCCTGCAGGAGATCAATCAGCAGCAGGGCGTGGTCGAGAAGAAGGCTGCGGAGAAAGGCGAGGAGCTGACGGCCGAGGACGGGAAGAAGCTCAAGGAGACGCTGAAGAAGCTGAACGAACAGCAAGGAGCGGTAGAGACGACAGCGGTCGAAGCGGGCCGGGACGTTCAGGACGAGGCGGCCGAAGTGGTGGAGAAAGCAAAGACCGCTGCGGAAGAGGCGGCTGAGAAAGCCAAGAAAAAGGCGGAAGAACTGAAGAAGAAGGTTCAGGGCGAAAGCGAGGACGCGGCTCCCGAATCCGCCGAGACTCCCGGGAATGAGGGCGGTGCTGAAGCCGAGACTTCCGGCGAGAGCGGGGAGGCACCGCCGGAGGAATAGCAGGGTGTCTGTGAGAGGCCCCGAGAGGCGTTGACCGCGGCCGGCTACTACTGGTGGCGGTCGAAGTCGATCTTGAAGGGTTTACCGCGGAGGACGCCGCCCTGGGCGCGTTCCACCGCTTGGCCAGCAAATTCGGTTTGGACGTCGACGCGAGTGTGTTTGGGCGTCATCTGGATGCGCCCGACGCTTCCGCGTGGGAGTTCGGCTTGGTTGTAAAGCATACCGGCGATGTCCTTGGGCTGAAGGCCGTGCGTTTTGCCGAGGTTGATGAAGAGGGTGGTGACGGAGGATTTGCTGAGGCGGGGCGCTTCGCCGGACTTGGGCGGTAGTGAATCGCCGGCAGGGGCGGCGTCTTTGGATTTGCCAGCTCGCTTTGTGATGGGACGGCGCTGATTGGGACGGTCCTCGGCGATGGGTTCGCTCTCCCGACCGACGCTCTCCCGCAGGGTGGTCAGGGCGGCGCTGGCGATGTCGGTGGCGGTGTGGCCCTGGTCGAGAAGGCGTTCGAGGTAGGGGCCGCAGTCGTCGAAATCGCCTTTCTCGAGACGTTCCTGTAGGCCCTGGAAGAGGACGTCGCTGATCCGGCCTTCGACCTCTTCCTGTGAGGGGACGCGGACCCTGGGGATGCGCTGATTGGTGAAGCGCTCGATGGTTTGGAGCCGGTAGATGTCTCTGCCGAAGACGAGGGCCACGGCTTTCCCGGAACGGCCGGCGCGACCGGTGCGTCCGACGCGATGGACGTAATCTTCGGGGTCCTGGGGGAGGTCGTGATTGATGACGAGATCGACATCGTTGACGTCGAGGCCACGGGCGGCGACGTCGGTGGCGACGAGGAGTTCGACGGTGGCCTCCCGAAAGCGTTTCATAACGCGCTCGCGAAGGTTTTGGGTGATATCGCCATGGAGCCGGTCGGCGGCGTAGCCGCGAGCGAGGAGGGCTTCGGTGACCTCGTCGACGGTGCGTTTCGTGTTACAAAACACGATGGAAAGCCGGGGCTGTTCCATGTCGAGCAAGCGGGAGATGACTTCGATTTTGGAGCGCTGGCGGACCTCGTAGGAGACCTGCTCGATGGATTCAACGGTGAGCTGTTGGCGCTCGATTTCCACGGTGCGGGCGTCACGGCCGAACTTCCGGATGAGGCGTTCGACTTCCGGGCGCATGGTGGCGGAGAAGAAGAGCGTCTGGCGATCTTCCGGCAGGGCGGCGAGCAGGGTCTCCATCTCGTCGCGGAATCCCATGTCCAGCATGCGGTCGGCTTCGTCGAGGATCGCCATGTGGATGTGGGAGGGATCGAAAGAGCGGCGCCGGAGGTGATCGAGCAGGCGTCCCGGGGTGCCGACGACGAGGTGCACGCCGCGGCGGA
>CAZCRA010000207.1:0-6601 GCA_964500945.1 uncultured Verrucomicrobiales bacterium
CAGTTCGTTCAAACTCTCCAGCTCGGCCAACGCCTCGTCCCGCTCCTCCAGCGCCAGCCCGATCAAAAGCGGCACCGCCACCGGCCCGCCCAGCAGGTAGATGATCACCACGAAAAACAGCGCAAACGGCAAATCGATCAGCGCCACCAGACTGGCCGCAGTGAAAAACTCCCGCAGCGTCTCATACGCCCGCGCCTGACTCGCGAACGCCCCGGACGACGCCGGCCGGGCCGCATACTTGAGCCCCAACACCTACTCGAAAATCGCGCTGTTTAGGATCAGATCCGCCCGCTTCGCCGCACGGTCGACGAAAAACGCGTCCAATTTCGTCCGCCCATCTTTCTCATGGAAGCGGAATTCGTGAGAATTTCGTCCGCCCCCCCTCTGAAGTGTCACCACTTCAGCTACTCCCGGAAGGGCGTGCCCTTCCCACTACACCAGCGCCGACCCATCCGCCGGGCCCGAGCTGAGATCCAGCCCGAGCCGCTTCAGGTCCGATTCGAGTTCCTGCCAAGGCACCTCCGCCGGCTCACCCACCGGCTTCTCACCGGGACTGATCCCGGCCGACATCAAACGGACGCGTTTGTGGACCAGTTGCTCGTCGACCATCGGGGAACTCGTCGCCTTGCGCATCGTCCGGTCCTCCACCTCCCGCTCGTCCAGCCATTGCAGCGCGATTTGATGCAGCGCCACGATGCGATACCAGTGCCAGGGTTGCTCACAGCGCACATGACGGCGGCACCAGTCCCAGTCCGCGAGCTTCGTGAGATCCGCCGGCCGGATCAGAAAGCACCGGATGCACTTCTTCCGCACCACCTGCCGGTCCTCGCAGGTCATCACGAAAAGACAGGTCTCCCGCTCGAAGGGCGACAGCGCCAGATGCCCCGCCAGATGCCCGAACGCGTCGTTGAGCACCTCGAATCCCATCGAGTGCTCCGTTTGCAGCACCGGATTCTTTAACGTCGTGTCCTGCGCCAGTTTCCGGACCAAATCGCGCGCTGCCACGTTGTCGTAAAGCTCATCCACCGTCGTCGTCGGAGCCACGTTCCGGAAGAAGAGCACCACGTCTTTCGATCCCGGCACCGGCCAAAGGAAGTTGGCCTGGAAAATCACATCGTCCGAATCCCCGTTCTTGAGGCGCGACAACGCCTTCAGCCGGTTCCGCAGCACCAAAAACCAGCTGGCCAGCACGCCCAGCACGAAGACGACGATTTGGAAAACCGCGTTCGCCAGCAGTTCGGACCCGTTTTCCCTCAGCCAATCGCCGAATGATCCAAAAAATTCCGAAATGATCGCCACGTCCATGATGGCCAGTCATAGGGCATACTAGCCTAAGCCGCCAACCAGATTGCTCGAGATCGATCGCAAATACCGGTCGAAATCGTGGCACGCCCGTCCGCCGTCGCGCGAGTCGAGGAGGCCGGGAGGAGACGAGAACAAGTCATTCTCGAAGCTTCCCGAGTAAAACTTGTAACCGGTCGGGGTCGAACCCGGTCTACCGGTATGGACACGGCTGGAGGCCGGGTCCGGAAATCGTGAAAAAAAATCGACCGACCTATCTATGAATGAAACCCGGCAACGACCTCTGATCAAAACGGCAACTCTTCTCGCGCTTCTGGCCTGTGTAATACTGGCCGGCGCAAACGCGGAGGTCCAACCCGATCCCCGAAAGCCCCTGCAAGACGTCCTCGCGAAAGGCGATGCCAACGGCGACGGCCATTATTCCGAGACGGAACTTCTCGAGACCTTGAAAGTTCATCGGGATTTGGTGCGCGAAGAGCTGCGTGCCAGAGCGGCGGAGGAGGGCCGGACGCTGCCCGAGCCTCCGGTGGATCACGAGATCCCCTCCATCGAGGAAGGCGCGGCTCGCATGATGGATCGCCTTGACCGGGATCGAGATGGGCTCCTCAGCCTCTCCCAGGTTGAGTTCGGGCTGAAGAAAATGCGGCGGCGTGCGGAGTCCCTCTACCAGAAACAACTCGGCAAGTAGAGTCTGGAACGGCAAACCCGGGATTTCCAAATCATCCAGGATCGAACGGTGAAGAAAATCCGGATTCCGCCAGGGACCCTTCAACTCCTGTGGGTGGTGATCTTTGTGGCCGTATCGGTGTTCATTTCCCGAACGCTGAGAAGCCAGTATGAACCTCCCCAGCGCCATGGCGGAGAGGAACTCGTGATCTCCGGTGACGCCGTGGTGGTGGCACCTGCCCCCTACCGCATCCATTTCACGACCACCGGCACGGTCGAAGCAAAAACGGAAATCGATATCGTGCCTCAGGTCAGCGGCAGGGTCGAGGAAGTCGCGGAACGTTTCGGCCAAGGCGGCTTCTTCGATCATGACGAAATGCTCTTCCAGCTCGAGCGAGAGGACTTCATCTACGAGATTCAACGCCTCGAAGCCGAGGTCGCGCGCGCCCAGACAGCCCTCGAGTTGGAGCGAGCTCAGCAGAAGAGAGCGATTGCCGATTGGAAAGAGCTGAGTGGTGATCGCCCCATTCCAGCGTTGGTGAAACGTCAGCCGCAGCTTCACGAAGCCGAGGCGAATCTCAGGGCAGCCAACGCCCAACTCAACAAGGCCAAACTGCAACTGGAGCGAGCCAGCTACCGGCTTCCGGCAGCAGGACGCGTGCTAGACAGCCGGGTGGCCCCGGGGCAATACCTCCAGGCCGGGGTCAGCTACGGCAAGGCCTTCTACTTCGACGATCTCGAAGTCGTGGCCTCCCTCGATGATCAGCAACTTCAGTGGCTCTACAGTTCGAAGGATCCCGAGATCACGGTCACCAGCACTTACTTGGGGAACACCACCACTTCCAGAGCCAAGCTGGATCGCGGCGCCGCATCCGTGGACCCGCAAACGCGTTTTGCGACGGTCCGGTTTTCCCTCGAAAACGGCGCGCAGTCTTTGCTGCCGGGCGTCTTCGTCCGTGTCGAGGTCGTCGGAGCCACCTACGATGGCGTCAGCCGGATCCCCCTCGGCGCCATCCAGCAGGGCGGCCACATTTGGCTGGTGGATGAGCAAGAGCGTTTGCGCAAGCACCACCCGGAGATCCTCAACCGTGCCACGGATTACGTGACCATCCGCAGTCTCGATCAATCGAGCCGCGTCATGACGCTTCAACTCCCCGGAGCCATGGAAGGGGCCCGGGTGAAACTGCGAGAAGACGACGACGCCGTGGCCCTGGCCGAAAACTGAACTCGTGAGCGAAGAGATCCATCATCCGCGGCCGTCAGGCGGCCTGATCACCTGGTTCATCAAGAACCACGTCGCGGCGAACATCCTCATGCTCTTCCTTATCGGGGGAGGACTGTTCAGCGCGATGACCATGCGGACGGAAATCCTCCCGGCCATCGATCCGCGCGTGATCCTCGTTTCGGTTCCCTACCCTGGGGCCACCCCTGCCGAAGTCGCCGACTCCATCACCACCCGGGTGGAAGAGGCGCTCATCGGTATCGAAGGCGTCAAGCGGGTCCATTCCGTCGCAGCCGAGGGCATGGGCTCCATCAACGTCGAGATGAGAGACTTCGCCGACGCCGCCCAGGTCTACAACGAGGTGGAAACCGCGGTCAATGGCCTCAGCTCTTTCCCGCCCGAAGACGCCGAGAGACCCACCATCTCGCGGATCCGGGTGACACCAGATGTGATGACCCTCGCCATCTTCGGCGATACCCCCGAATCGACCCTGCGCCATTGGACGGATACCATCGAGGATGAATTGCAGGATCTGGACGGGGTCAGCCTGACCACCATTCGGGGAATCCGCGACTACGAAATCTCCATCGAAGTCTCTGAAGATAAGCTCCGCAAACACGGATTGTCCCTGCAAGACATCGGTGAGGTCGTGGGAAACTTCTCCACGGATATCTCTGCCGGGAACGTGGAGTCGCAGCAGGGCGAGATTTTGCTCCGGATTCAGGATCGGCGTTACGTTGGAAGCGAGTTCGAATCCATCGCGATCCGCACCTTGGAAGATGGCTCGGTATTGCGCCTGGGCGACGTGGCCACGGTGGCCGATGGTTTCGAAGATACGAACATCGTCAGCCGCTACAATGGCAAGCGCGCCGCGTTCATTGACGTCCGGCGCAGCGAATCCCAGGACACCTTGACGGTCGCTAAAGAGATCAAGGCGTTCCTGCAGACGCTTTCTCTCCCATCAGGCCTGCACGTGGAGATTTCCAGCGATCAAACCACGATCCTGGCGGACCGGATCAGCTTGATGGCCCGCAACGCCATCCTCGGTTTCGTCCTGGTTTTCCTTATCTTGGTCTTGTTCCTCGATCTCAAACTCGCCGTCTGGACCAGCGCCGCCATTCCTATCTCTTTCCTGGGCGGACTCATCGTCATCAATTTTCTGGGTTATAGCATCAATATGATCTCGCTCTTCGCGCTGATCGTGGTGCTGGGCATCGTGGTGGACGACGGCGTGGTCATGGGCGAATCAATCTTCGAGGAACAGAAGAAGGCGAAGGGTGACAAAAATGGAGTGATCCGAGGCGTCCTGGCAGTGATCGCTCCGGTGACGGTTGGGGTTCTGACGACCATCTGTGCCTTCGCGCCTCTTCTCTTCAGCACAGGAACCATGGGGCAGATCGTCGGCGTCGTGCCGGTGGTGGTGATCCCCATCCTCTTGGTTTCTCTACTGGAAGCGTATTTCATCCTGCCCTCACACCTTTCGAATCCAGCGCGCTGGAGCACAGGCATTCTCTCCACCCTGCGCGATCGCACCTCGGCCCTGCTGGAAAGATTCGTGCACGGGTTTCTCCTCCCCTTCGCCAGTTTCTGCATGCGTTGGCGTTATGCGACCCTGGCCGTCTTCCTGGCGATCGCCATCTTCACGGCTGGCCTGATTCGCGGGGGAATCGTTCGATTCATTTTTTTCCCCGAAGTGGAAAGCGACACGGTACAGATCAGCCTGGCCATGCCCATCGGCACCCCGTTCTCCGCCACGGAGAAATGCGTCGAGGAGATCGAGTCCGCTGTTGAGGAGGTAAAGAGCATCGTCGACGAAGACCGAAACGGCCAGAGCGCCGTTCTCAGCGTCGCCACGACGATCGGCGCACAGAAAGGGCAGTTGAGTCCGGGCGGGACCATGGCTTCCGACTCAGGAAGTCACCTCGCTCATCTCAAAATCCAGCTGATCCCTTCCGATTTCCGCAGTCATTCCGCGGACGACATCGTCTCCATGATCCGCGAACGGATGGCCGGCCTGCCCGGGATCGACGAGCTGACGCTCGAGAGTTCGCTGGTCGAAGCGGAGGCGGACATCGAGTTCGAGTTGTTCCATGCCGATGGAGTTCTCCTGGAGGAAGCCGCTACCGCTTTGCGGGAGGAAATCGGAGCCATCGAGGGTGCGTTCAATGTTTCGAGCAGTCTCAAAGCAGGCAAGACCGAATACCTCTACCGGCTGAAACCGGAGGGTCTGGCGGTCGGCCTGACCCCGCAGGAACTGGGTCGCCAACTCCGGTCCGCTTACTTTGGCCTGGAGGTGGAACGCGTGCAGCGCGGACCATCCGAGGTCGTCGTTTACGTCCGCTATCCGAAAGAGGACCGGGAGGATCTGAGCACCCTGGAAGAGACCCGCATCCGTTTGCGCAACGGCAGCGAGGTCGCCCTGTCCGCGGTCGCAGAACCGCTCATCCAGACCGGACCTTCTAAAATCGAATCCGTCGACGGGCGGCGCACGGTCCGCATCGCAGCCGACGCCGATAGCAAGATCACTACGCCAAATGCGATCATCGCTCACTTGGAGTCCGCGGTTCTACCTGACCTGAAGGAGAGCTATCCGGGCCTGAGCTATGCCTTCGCGGGAGAAACCAAAGATCAAGCGGAGGACCTGGCGAGCCTGTTCAAAAACATGATGATCGCTCTCCTCCTCATCTACGTCCTCCTGGGCAGTCAGTTGCAAAGCTACATCCAGCCCCTTGTCATTATGGCGGCCATTCCGTTCGGCTTTTCAGGCGCCGTCCTCGGACATTTCCTGCTGGGCTATGATCTCACCTTCATTTCCCTTTTCGGAGCGGTGGCTTTGACGGGCGTGGTCGTGAATGACTCGGTCGTGATGCTCGATTTCTTGAACCGCCAGCTTCGGGAGGGAAAGAGTCCGTTCGACAGCGCCAAACTGGCGATCGCCCGCCGCTTCCGGCCCATTCTCTTGACCACGCTGAGCACCTGTCTTGGACTGCTTCCCATCCTCACCGAAACCAGCATTCAGGCCAAGTTCCTCGTCCCGATGGTGGTCTCCTTGTCGATGGGCATCCTCTTTGCCACCCCCATCATTCTCCTATTGGTTCCGTGCCTCACCCTCATCGTGGAGGACATCAAACAGCGCCTCACCATCCCCTTTCGAAACAGGACACCCGATGCGGTTCCCCTGGCTGTCGGGACGTGAGCTGCATCGGTTACTATTCGACCGCAGAAAGGCGCGGGTGACATCGCCCTATGCACCTTACGGAGAAAACACGACGGTCACGCCTCGGCTGACGGCGATTCTCAGCAGCCAGGTTTCCATCGAATCAGCGTCTGCCAACCATCGTTCGCCGCTTCCCTCGTAGCCCGACTTTCGGGATTGGGGTTAAAAATCGGGGCGTAAAGCGCGATTCTTCG
>CAZCRA010000208.1:0-6483 GCA_964500945.1 uncultured Verrucomicrobiales bacterium
TCCTTGCCTGAACCTGAAGGCGCATCCCTTTCACCCGAGCCGTCATCGTGAACCGCCTTTTCTTCCTCGTGTTCGCATGGATCCTCGCCACGGGAATGGCGCGGGCCGAGGACGTCGTGCACCTCACCGATGGGCGTGCGCTGCGAGGAGAGATCCTGCTCGACGACGAGCGTGAAGTCCGGCTGCGGATGCAGCGCCAGCTCAGCGGTGGGAGAACCGGCTCGGTCACCGAAACCATCCCTTGGACACAAATCGATTTCATCGAGTTCGCTTCGACACCCGAAGCCGAGGCGATTTTCGCCAACCCAGCCGACGCTTCGCTCGATGATCTCGAGAAGCTTTGGCTGGAGAACCTCAAATACTTGGGCCGGCCGCGCTCGATCGCGGGACGGGCGGGACTGCTCTTTGCAGGGCGCCTGCGTGAGTCGGACTCCGAGTTCGCTTGGGGGCGCGCCGTAAGCCTTCTCCAAAGGATCGAGAGCGGGGATTGGAACCCGGAGCGCCAGCGGGAAGCGCGCCGTTTGCGGCTGCAGGTCATGATTCGCCAGGGGAAGATTGACGAGGCCGTCCGGGAAGCCCGGCTGATGGTCGATGAAGCTGAAGATCCGACGGTGGTTTTGGAGGCCAAGCACGTCTTGGCCACGATCCGTTTTGACCAGCTCAAAGCCCTCGAGGAGGAGAACCCGCGCTGGGAACGCGACGACGAGGTTCGGCCCGTTCGAAACGAGCACTATCACGAAGCGCTCGATCTCTCCCTTTATCCCTTCCTCTTTCACGGTTGGCAGACCGAAGCCTCGGCGCGGGGTCTTCTCCAGGCTGCCCGGATCTACCGGCACGGCGGCGACAATCGCCGGGCGCGACTCTGTGCCAAAGATATCCTGAGGCACTATCCCACCAGTGACGCCGCGAACGCGGCCCGGATTCTCCTCGACGAACTTCCCACGAAATCGACTCCATGAAATCACGTCCACATCCCACCACCCGCATTCTCTGTCTCATCGCCCCAATGGTTCTGAGCCTTTTCGCTTCGGCGGTTCATGCCCAGGACGGTAGCCCTCCACCCGAGGTGGTCGAAACCAAAACGCTGATCGACTACTACCAGGCGGGTGGCATCGTGATGCACTTCCTGCTCCTCGGCCTGGTCGTCACCCTCGGTCTCACCGTCTACCTCGCGATCGCGGTCAGTCCCGGACGCCTCGTCCCGAAACGCCTGGTGGATGGAGTCAACCGCACCATGGCGGAGCGCGACATCCAAGGCGCCTACGCCCTCTGCAGCGAAAACCCCTGCGCGTTTTCCCACTGCCTGTCGCAAGCCCTGCTCAAGGTGAACTTTGACCGCGATCTCGCCAACAAAGCCTCCATGGTCACTGCAGCGGAAGACACGCTGGAGCAGGAGGAGACCAAGCTGATGGTTTGGATCAACTACCTCAATACCGTTTCCACGCTGGCGCCAATGATCGGCCTCTTCGGTACCGTGATTGGAATGATCACCGCCTTCGACGCTCTCGCCGCTGGAAAGTCGCAACCAGCCGATCTGGCGGGGGGGATCGGAACCGCCATGCTGACCACCGCCGGCGGATTGATCGTCGGGATTCCCGCGATGTTCTTTTACTTTTTCTTCCGTAACCGCCTCTCCAGCATCGCCACGGAGATCCAGAAAAACTTCAGCTTCGCCATCGACGTGCTGTCCGGTGAGATCCAGCTGGAAGGCGCCGCGCAAACCGAAGCCTGAACTCCTTTCCCCGCCGATCGTGCCACGAAAGCGTCGAGCCGAAACTCCGGTCAGTTTTCAGATCACTCCGATGATCGACATGACCTTCCTGCTGCTGGTGTTCTTCATGATCACCTCCACGCTGACGGACCAGGACAAGAAGAAAACCATCGACCTTCCTGAAGCCAGCGCTGCCATCATGCCGGACGACCTCTCGAACCGCGACATCATTAATATCGATGCCGCGGGTGACTATTTCGTCGGGGATCGACGGATGGACAAAGAGGAGATGCGCCGCTATCTCGACATGCGATTCGAAGAGTTTCCGCCGCTCAAAATCTACCTGCGGGCCGACCAAAACACCCCGGCCAGCAAAACCGGCGAGTTCATGGATATGGCCACCGCCGCCGGCGCCACCAACGTCATTTTCGGCGTCCTCAACGATTAACCCATCCGCAATCGAATCCTTATGGCAAGACGACGGCGCAGGCGACACCAGGAGGAGGTCGAAATGCAGATGGGACCGATGATCGACATGGTTTTCCTTCTGCTCGTCTTCTTCATGGTCTCCGCCAAACCCATCAAGGAGGAGAGCGACATCGACATCGGTTTGCCCGGGAAGGTGGAACAGAGCGAGGCGCTCGACATTCCGGATGAGCAACGGATTCTCATTCAGAGCGACGGGTCGGTGGTCTTGAACGATCTCGTCCTGGGCGCTCCGGCCGACCAGGCTCTGCCGGAGTTGGTCACCACGCTGACCCGTTTCAAGGAAGCCGCGGACGCCAACCGAAACAAAGCCATCGTCACCCTGGCCCCGCACTCGAGCGTCCCTCACCAGCGCGTCGTCGACGTCCTCAACGCCTGCGCCATCGCCGAAATCCGCGGCGTGACCTTCGACACCGGTGCACCCGGTGGAACCAGCGATTTCTGATCCCTCCCCCATGTCCGATCGTCTCCAGGCCGCTTCCGCCAAAAAACGCAAAGCCATCGAAGCCCGCGAAAGCCGGCGGCGATTTGGACTGATGGCATCGGTCTTCGCGGTCGTGGTCGTCGGCGTGGCCCTCATGGTGCCGGTCGCCGGTCTTTTGGCTCTGGTGAAGTATTACCGGCAGCCCGAAGCGGCTTTTGAGGTCCCACCCAAGGAGATCCGCATCCCGCCAAAGACCCCGGAGCATCGCATGAACGTGGCTCGTCATGAGGCCAGCCGGCCGAAGCCGACCTTTCCGCAGAAGCTCATGAGCACCCGGCCAACGGAGTTTGCCTTACCCGATCTGCCGCAGGTCGATGTCGATCAGATGCTGCCTCTCGACCCCAGCGACTTGATCAGCGATCAGGTCAGCGGATTGATCGGCAGTTCCGGCCTCGGCAGTGGCCTGGGAAGCGGCATGTTTGGCGCGGGTGGCAGCGGCGACGGCATGGGTTTTCTCGGCATCCGGACGGAGGGGGACCGCATCGTCCTGCTCTTCGACGTCTCCCTCAGCGTCGTCAACAAGGCCGCCAAGACCGGTATCCCGTTCTCAAAAATCCGCGAAGAGACCGTTGAGCTGATCCAGGGCCTGCCGGTGAATTCCCGCTTCGGACTCATCCAATTCACGCGAAACTTCAAACCTTTCAGGGACGACTTGAGCGTCGCCACGCCCGGGAACAAGAAGGAGGCCCTGGACTGGCTCGAGCGTGAGTGGAACGAGAGCGGCAGCATCTACCGGAGCGAACCAAACGTCAAAACGCCGCTGCCGAACGGAATCGAGGCGGTCCTGAAGTTCGCGTTCGCCATGGATCCCGACACGATCTTCCTGATCTCCGACGCCAGCTTTCAGCGCAACCCGGACGATATCACCGTCCCGATCGATGAAATCGGGGTTCTCATCCGCGACCTTCAGAAGGAGGCTTCCGCCATCGGCGGCGTCACGATCCACTTCATCGGCTTTGGCGTGGACGAAGATGACGCCCGCGACCTGAAACGAATCGTCCGCAGGAACCGCGGCGAATTCAAAGAAATCGAGGAATGAATCGCCTGATGACCACCCGAATTGCATGTCTGCTCATGGCCCTGACCGCCTCGATCAGCGCCCAGGAGTCCACGTCGTCCGCCCCGGCCGAAGTCATCCCGGTCACCGAAACGGAGGCGCTCGTCGCCCGCGAAGGCCAGCCAGTCCGGGTCCGCGGCTACGTCGAAACCGCTCGTGTGAACGCCACCGGGATCCACTTCCTCAATTTCCGCGATACCGGCTTCGTTTGCGTCACGTTTCCCCGTAACCTCGCTCGATTCTCCGGTGGTCTGCCCGCCGAACGCTACGGCGAGAAGTGGGTCGAACTCACCGGGACCTTAGAACTTTACCGGGGCGATCCGCAGATCAAGTTGGAGGATCCCTCACAGATCGCCATCGTCGAAGCTCCTCCCGAAGCCCCCGAACCCATCGCATCAGCGGAAGAGCCCACCCACTCGGAAACCACGCAAGAGACAAACACCCCCGGAGAATCCGCACCGGTGGCGCCTCCCGAGCCCGGCGCTGAACTGGTCAACGGCCAACCGCCAGTCGACTGGCGGCGCTTTTTCCCTCCCGCGAAGGAAGAACCCTGACCTCCCGCAGCTCAACTGGCGAGCCCGATGTCCGGTTCGCTCCCCTCCCACTCCGCCGGCGGTGGACAGGCCGTCACGGTTGTTGGGATCGATCCTTCCTCCAAATGCACCGGATGCGCAAGCCGGTGGCCCTGCTCGAAAAACGCCGCGCCCAGCGCAGGCGGATCACATGGTAGCGCCTGGACCAGACTAGCCGCCTCCGCGCGCAGGGAATCGTCCTCGCTACCACTCAGCACCTGGCGGGCCCACTTCGGGAGCTTCAGACTCTCCTCCCACGCGGGCAATCCAAGGCTCCGCAAAAATCCCCAAGCCCCGAGTTCGGTGACGATGGTCTTCAACTCCGTGTGGCGAACCGAAACCCCGGGGCGGCCGTCCAGCCACTGCCCGTAATAGGCTTGCCGTGCCATCAACTCGTCCACCCGCCAAAGCGCAACGCCCCAGCCACCCAGGTCCTCATATGGCGCAGCCGGGATGATCGCGTTCCCCCACGCGGGTTGAAGACTCCGAGTCACTCGCCGGGAACGACCACGAACCGCCGCCGGCTGGTCCTCCAATTCCGCGAGCAGCGCCGATAACCGGTCGCTCCCCAACACGATCAAATCCACGGCTGCGCCTTTCGGCAAGAGGTCCAGGTTTTCCACCAGCCCAGCCTGCCCGAGCGCCGGCGAGCAGTCGCAGAACACCTCGCCCCCGTGCTCGCGATCGGCCGAAAATCGTTGCCGCCAGAATCGGCGCACCGCCCGCCGGTTGCCCGAGCGGTTGAAAATCTCCATCTCGCCAGGGCCAGGTTGAGGTTCGGGCCAGGCCTTTCCCCGCCGGGGACGCATTTTCAAACCGCTCCAGTGCGATCGAAGAAGTTCGCTCAGGTAGGCAGCCCCGAGAGGACCGCAAGTCAGGGAGTAGACAAACCGTGGGGCGGCTTTCATGGTGCAGCGGGCAAAGTCCTTGCCATCATACTTAGGAAACCCTAATTATCAACCGACCTACGAATTCTTTTCGCGCTCACCACCATGAACACCCACGTCCAAACCGCCGTGATCCTCGCCGCCGGTCGCGGCACGCGCATGCGCGAACTCACCAATGATTTGCCCAAACCCATGATCCCCGTTCGTGGCACCCCGATCCTCGAATCGATCGTCAGGGGCTTGGCGCAAAACGGCGTGCAGCGCCTTCTTCTGATCGTCGGGTATCGCAAGGAGGTGGTCATGGATCACTTCACTGACGGCAGCAAGTTCGGCGTTGGCATCGAATACGCAGTGCAGGAGGTCCAGAACGGCACCGGCAAGGTGGTCGAGTTGGGGCGCGATTTCACTGGCGCCGCTCCGTTTGTGTTGAGTTACGGGGACATTCTCGTTCCAGCGGAAGCTTATGCGCCCTTGGTCACGCTCGATGGCGACGATGGCCGAATCACGGTGAAACGGAATGAAGAGGTCCGCAAAGGCGGCGCAGTGTTCGTCGAGAATGGTTTCGTCACCGACCTCATCGAGAAACCGCGCGACGACCAACCCTCCAGCCCCTACTACAACGCGGGAATCTACACGTTCACCCCGCTCATTTACGACTACACCGCCAACCTCGAACTTTCGCCCCGTGGCGAGTATGAACTGACGGACGCCCTGCGGCAGATGGCGCTCGATGGGCGAAAACTGCGCGCCATTGAAATCACCGGGAATTGGGCCGACGTAAGGGATCCCGAAGTCTTGGAGGATCTGAATCGCTCGGCTTGATCCGCGCCATTGAAGGCCTCCGCGAACCTCCATTCCCCTGCCCACCGTGTCGATCTGGGACATAGCCAACCCACAACTCCGCGATCTTGTCGCCTACGAACCCGGCAAGCCAATCGAGGACGTCGCTCGCGAGTTGGGCCTCGAGCCCAAGGACATCGTCAAACTTGCCTCGAACGAGAACCCGCTCGGTCCCTCTCCAAAGGCGATCGCGGCCATGAAGGAGGCCGTCGAGCGCGTCCACCTCTACCCCGACGGGGGAGGTTACCGGCTCCGGAACGCCATCGCTGAACGCTTCGGGTTGCAACGCGAAAACGTCGTGCTCGGGAACGGGTCAAACGAGATCATCGAGCTTATCGGTCATGCCTTCCTGAAGCCAGGCGATTCAGTGGTCGCGGCGGAACACGCCTTCGTCGTCTACAAGCTGATGGCAAAGCTGTTTGGCGCCGAGACCATTGAGGTCCCCG
>CAZCRA010000209.1:0-6457 GCA_964500945.1 uncultured Verrucomicrobiales bacterium
GATGGCGCGGCTGAAGATCGAGGAGAAGCGGCTGCCGCAGGATGGGCGGATCAGTTTGCAGCTGAAGAATCAGCCGATCGACGTGCGGGTGGCCACGATCCCCGGCGTGAACGGGGAGAGCGTGAGTCTGCGACTTTTGGGGCAGGAGCGGTTCACGCTGGAACGGTTGGAGTTGAGCGAGGGATTGCGCGAGCGGGTGGAGAATCTGCTGAAGCAGAGCAACGGGATCGTTTTGGTGACGGGACCGACGGGGAGCGGGAAATCGACGACGCTGTATAGTTTCCTGTCCGAGCTGAACGAGGAAGACCGGCGGATCGTGACGATCGAGGATCCGGTGGAGAACAAGCTGGAGGGGGTGGTGCAGATTGCGGTGAAGCCGGAGATCAACCTGACCTTTGCCAGTGGGTTGCGAAGCATTTTGCGTGGGGATCCGAACGTCATCATGGTGGGGGAAATCCGGGATTTGGAGACGGCGGAGATCGCGATCCGGTCGGCGCTGACGGGGCACCTGGTGTTGAGCACGCTGCACACGAACGATGCCCTCGGCGGCATCAGCCGTTTGGTGGACATGGGGGTCGAGCCGTTTTTGGTCGGGGATGCGGTGCGGGCGTTCATGGCGCAGCGGCTGGTCCGACGGCTTTGTCCGGCCTGCCGGGTGGAGGGTGGCTATCCGGTGGAGGAAGTGACGGCGCACGGTTTTGAGGCGTCCTGGGCGGACCGGCTCTACCGGGCGAAGGAAGGGGGGTGCGATGCGTGCCGGGGAACGGGTTTCCGGGGACGCTTTGCGATTTACGAGATGGTGCGGATCACGCGAGGGATCCAGGAGTGTATCGTGTCAGGCGCGGGGGAGCAGGCGATGCGGCGGCAGGCCGAGGCGGACGGGTTCGTTTCGATGCGGGAATACGGTCTGGAAAAGGTGCGGGAGGGGGAGACGACCTTAGCCGAAGTGATTTCCGCGACTCACGTGGAGGTGTGAAGGGGGGGATTGAAACGAGGGCGATGCCGAAATTCAGCTACAAAGCGCTGCGGGAAGATGGGACGACGGTGGAGGCGGTGGCCGAAGCGGCGGACCGTGGCAGTGCGGTGCGGGAGCTGAGCCGGAGACGGCTGCAGGTGTTCGATTTGAAGCCGGCGGAAGACGGATCGTCGTCGCCTGGGGGCCAGGAGGACGCCGCGCCGGCTGAGGCAAAGGGCAAAGCGAGTGACCGGGGTGGTCCGGTGAAGCTGACCTCGCGCGAGGTGATTCTCTTCACCGAAGAACTCGCGGACCTGCTGCAGGCCGGGATGGAACTGGAGCCGGCGCTGAAGCTGATGCACGAGCGTTCGGAGGCGAGCCGGGTTTCAGCGGTTTCGGGCGAGGTGAGGCGATCGATTTTGGAGGGGAAACGGGTGGCGCAGGCGCTGCGGGGGGCGTCGCCCGGGTTTGGGCCGCTGTATTGCAGTTTGGCCGAGGCTGGGGAGGCGGCCGGGGCTTTGGCGCTGATTCTTCGGCGGCAGGTCACCTACCTGAACACCATGAACGACCTGCGGAACCGGGTGACGACGGCGATGATTTACCCGTCGTTTCTGCTGTTGTCCGGCCTGGGAGTGACGGTGTTGTTCGTCGTGTTTCTGATTCCGAGGTTGATGGAGCTGATCGTTTCGACGGGGGGCGACGTGCCGGTCGTGGCGACGGTGCTGATGGGGAGCGCGGGGTTTCTGAAGCAATGGGGTTGGGTGCTGTTGGCGGGGGTGGCGGTAGCGATTGGCGTGGGGAACGTGTTGGTCCGGCGGCCGGCGATCCGGCCGGTCTGGGACCGGTGGAAGCTTTCGCTGCCGTTATTGGGGCCGCTTTGGATGAGTCGGTTTCACGTGCAGGTGCTCGAAACTCTGGCCAACATCCTCGGGAACGGCCTGCCGCTGCTGAAGGCGGTGGAGTTGGTCCGGAACGCCACGCCGAACCTCTATTTGCGGGGCCGTCTGGACGGTGTCGTGAAGGGCCTGGAGGAGGGCGCTTCGCTGAGCCGATGCCTTCGAAAGAGCGAAGTGTTTCCGCCGCACCTGATCGATTTGTTGAAGATCGGCGAGGCGACGGGCCGGATGGAAGAAGCGTTGGAGAAGGGGGCGGAGCGGCTGGACAAACAGCTCGGGATCCGGATCGAGCGGCTATCGGCGTCGATTCAGCCGGCGATCATCGTGGTCATCTCGGCGCTGGTCGGTCTGATGGCATACGTGATGATTTCGACGATTTACGAAACGGTGTCGCTGATGCAAACGCGGCGATGAGGAGGGGCATGACGGGGCGAGATCAGGATCACCGGACCCGGCGAGCGTTCACGCTGCTCGAGGTGTTGACCGTGCTTTTGGTGACCGGGCTGATGCTGGGGCTGTTTGTCGGGTTGATGGTGCAGTTCACGCGGGATGACACGTTGAGCCGGGCGGCGGTGGACGTGGAGCAGCTGGCGCGTCGGGCGAGCCGGTTGGCGACGATGGAGGGGCAGGGCGTGATCGTTTTGGCCGGGAGAAGCGGGTTTCAGCTTCGGACGCCGGAGGGCGGGGCGGAAGTGTTACCGTTGCCGGAGGGGGTAAAGTTGGAGCTCAGGCCCTGGCGAGGGCGGGGCTGGCAGCGGGCGGACGGGTATGCCTGGCGATTCGACCGCCGGGGTTTGGGCGAACCTCTTTCCGTGCGCCTTTCGCGGGACGAAGCCTGGGTCGAACTGGATTTTCACCCGCTGACGGGGGCGGTTTCAGCGAAGCGAGCCTATCTGCCATGACGCGATGAGGAGGGGAGGATTCAGTCTGCTGGAGATTTTGATGGCCGTGCTGATTTTCGGGATGGCGGCGGTGGGGTTGGCGCGGGCGCTGAATCTGATGGGGACGACGGCGCTGGAGTCCTCCGAAGCGGCGTGGCGCGACGGGGTGATGCGGGCTTATTTGACCGAATGGCTTCACCGGCCGGACTTGCGGGAGGGAACGTTTCGGACGCGGCTTCCGGAGGAGGGATTCGAGCTGGAGACACGGGTGGAACGAGCGGAGGTGCGGAACGGGCGCGGGGTGGTGTTGAACGACCTGTTCCGGATCGAAGTGATCCTGAGCCGGGATGGGGAGGAAGCGGCGACGCTGGAGACGTGGCGCTACGGGGAAATCATGAGTGTGGGGCCATGAGGAGAGAGGTGCGGCAAAAGGAGCGCGGCGGGTTCACGCTGCTGGAGATCGTGCTGGCGATGGCGCTTCTGGCGCTGTTGGTGGGGGGAGCGTTCGGGGTGACAGCGGCGGTGCTGCAGATGCTGGATGACGTGCGAGAGGCCGAGGAGCAGGATCTCACCCGGCAGCGGTTCGTGGCCTTTTGCCGGTCGCAGCTGGAAGCGTTACCGGCGAGCGCGTGGGTGGCCATCGAACCCGGTCTCCGTGGGGAGGGGGATCTGGTGCTGGGGGAACTCGAGCGGGACGCGTTCCCTGGGGCGGGTGGGGTGCCGCTGGACCGGATGGTTTTGCGGGTGAGGGAGGGACGGCTGGAGTTGAACTGGCTGACGCCCGAAGCGGCGTTGGCATGGGAGCGAGGGAATCGTTTGGGCGACGATGCGTTGGTGGTGCCTTTGCTGGATGATGTGAAGGCAGCGAGCTGGCGCGTTTACGATGCCGGTGCCCGGGAATGGCGGGAAAGCTGGTCGCGTCAGAATCCGCGCCCGGGGCTGGTGGAATTCCGGCTGCACCTGGATGGTGAGAGGTCGGCGCGGCGCTATGTGTTTTGGATTCCCAACCGCCAGGCGCCGGAGGTCGCCGGGACACGATGAGGAAGGGGATGGCGCGACGAGGGTGGCGAGGCTGGCTTGGGCGGCGGGGTTCGGCGCTGATCGCCGTTTACTGGATCATCGCGATCCTCACGTTCGCGGCGTTTACGACGGGGGCTCTGCTGCTGGGGGATTTGGAGCACCGGGCGGATTTGCGGGACCAAATCGCCGCGGAAGCGTTGTCCGGACGGGGATTGGCGCTGGCGGCGCATCCGGAAGTGGAAGCGGACGATCCGGTGCTTTGGGGAGAGGGGTTTCGAGGCGTCATCGAGCGGGAGCAGAGCCGGCTGAATTTGAACCGGCTTCTTCAGGTGCGGGACCGGCTGACGCTGTTGACGTTGTTCCGGCGGTGGGGGTTGGAGCGGGGCGAAGCCGAGGGGTTGATCGACGCCTTGACGGATTGGGTGGACGCGGACGATCTGCTGACAGGCCGGGGGGCGGAGAAGCTGGATTATTTGCGGATGGGGATCGAGGGGGCGCCGGGCAACGCGCCGTTCCGGACGCTGGCGGAGGTGGAGCAAGTTCGGGGCATGGAGCGGCTGATCCTGGCGCGGCCGGATTGGGAGGAAGCGTTTACGTTGTGGGGGAATGGGCGGGTGGATCTGGCGGACGCGGAAGCGGAAGTGATTCACGCGGTGACGCGCTGCGGGATGGCGCGGGCGGAGGCGTTCGTGGAAGACCGGCGTGGGCGGGATGGACTGGAGAACACGGAGGACGACTTCGATTTGCCCACTGCGGAGGCGGCGCTGGCGCTGTTGGGTGTGGCACGTGACGATCCGGCGGTGGGTTGGCTGACGGTCAATGCGCCGTTGCTTCGGCTGCGAGGGATTGGGGAGTTCGGCAAAGTGCGCGTGGAACAGTGGGTGATCGTGGAAGAGCGGGGTCCACAGGTGCCGCTGCTTGATTATGGGCGGGGCTGGAATTAGCCTCTGCGCTTTCTGGAACCGATGACCGAACGCGCCTCCATCGTCTACTTGTCGGAAGATGGTTGGATGCGTTGGGACGAGGGTGCTCCGAAGCCCGTGCGGCTACCGGGCTCCCCTGGCGGCGGAGGGGTGTTTGGCTTGCCGGGGGTGAGCCTGCGCACGTTTCCGCTTCGGGCGGCGACACGTGATCCCGCGATTTTGCGAGGTGTGCTGGAGACGGAAGCCGGACTGCGGTTTCCGGGGCTTCCGCTGGAAGGACTGGGCCAGGCTTTGGAGGCCTATCCGGTCACCGATGCGGAGGGTGGCGGTGGGCAGGTGATGGGGGTGCTGCTTCAGCCGGATGCCGGGCCGGACGAGGCGGGTGCAACGTGGCGCCGGTTCGAACCCGCGGTGTGCCGTTTTCCGCTTCCGGAGGGGGCGATGGTGCTCTTCCGGGAGGGGACGGACTGGATGGCGTGTTTTGGGAAAGGCGGCCGGCCGGCGTATGTCCACCCGGTCCGCCACCTCGATGAGGGCGCGGCGGCGGAGTTGGGGAACGTTTTGCGGGAGTTGACGGACAAGGATTTCGCGGATGCACCGCGCGAGGTGGTGAGCTGGTCGCCTCTCCATTCGGGGGAGCAGGCAGCGCTCGAGAACGCCCTGGGTCTGACGGTGAGGGAAGCGGAGCGGCCGGCACCGGTTTTCGAGACGGACTGGGAGAGTGGGTTGATTCCGCGCCGGGTGGCGGAGGCGCGCGAGGAGGCGGAAGGGCGCCGCAGGCGAGTGCTGGCGATGGGAGCCGGCGTGGCAGTCATCGCCGGGTTAGTGGCTGCCGCGGTGGGGCACCTGGCGGTGCTGGAGGCGCGGAACCGGGAGTTGAGGGATCGCGTGACGCAGGCGGCGCCGGAAGCGGAGAAGATCCGGGATGCCCGGGACAGGTGGGTGGCGTTGGAGGAAGCGATCGATCCGACGCGGTATCCGGTGGAGATTTTTTACCGGGTGGCCTCGCTTCTGAGGAAGGACGCGGTGAGGTTCACGTCGTTCGCGATCGAAGGGGATCGCTTGAGTCTGGTCGTGGAAAGCCGGGATGTGCCGAGCGCTATCCGGTTTCGGTCGAGTCTGATGGAGCATCCCGATTTGGAGGCTTACGAGTGGGTCGAAGCGCCGCAACCCGAGGTGCTGGAGGGGAACCGGGCGCGACTGAGTATGGCAGCTAGATATCGTTATGGTGAAACTGAAACCCAGTGAACGGCGACTGCTGATTCTCTTTGTGCTGACGCTGCTGCTGGTGGCAGCGGCGGCGGGAGGGAAAAGGTATGTGGACCGCCGTGGCGCGCTGCTGGCGGAGCACCGGCGGCTGGACCTGCAATGGGTCGAAATCGAGACGCTGATCGAGGAACGGGATCGGTGGCTCGACCGGGCGGCGTGGTTGGACGAGAAGCAGGTGGTTTTTCCAGGGCGCCAGCCGGCGGATGAGGCGGTGTTCAGCCTTTCGAAGGCGCGCTCGCATCCGGGGGTGCGGACGTTTGAGCACCAATTCGTGAATGGATTCGAGGGGCAGTTTTATGCTCAAGCGGGGGTGAGTTTTCGGGCGGAGGGGACGATGGCCGAGTTGATGGACTGGCTCTACACCTTGCAGCGGCCGGATGCGTTCCGAGCGATCCGGCTCCTGCGCATCGCGCCATCACCCGATGACGCGGGGAAAGTCGTGGCGGAGGTGGAGCTGCTGCAATGGTATGCGCCGCGGACGATGGCGGGCGTGCGATGAAGCGGGTGAAAATT
>CAZCRA010000210.1:0-6454 GCA_964500945.1 uncultured Verrucomicrobiales bacterium
GCCGCCTCGGTTCAGGCCGAAGAACCCGAGGTCTACACCGCCGACACCCCAGATGGCGGTCGCGCCGGCGTCTTCGCCACTGGAAGACGCCGGGTCTTCATCGACGGCACCTCCCAATCCATTCGTTACCTGAGCGATCTTCGTATCGATCCCGCTCACCGCGGCGGGCGATGGCTCCTGCGCGGCTACCGTCACCTGCGGGAGCACGTGTTTGCCCCTGGCGAATTCGGCCAAACCCTGGTCCTGACCGACAACGCCACTGCCTTGGCGCTCCTCACGAGCCGCCGTCCGGGGCTGCCCTACTATCACGCCGCCGGAACCTACCTCACGCACTTCGTCGCCTGCCCCCAACGCACTTCCACCCGATTCACGACCCACGTCCGCCGCGCCACCGCCGCTGACCTGCCGGAAATGCAGGCCTTCATTGAAACCCAAGGTGCCAGAAAAGCATTTTTCCCCGCTTACGATCTGCATCATCTCGGTTCGCACCCCTATTACCGCAATATCGCCTTGGAAGACTTCCACCTCGCGCGTGACGCAACCGGCCACCTTACCGGGATGCTTGGTGTCTGGGATCAATCCCCCTTCAAACAGACCCGGGTCCGCAGCTACGCGGCTCCCACTCGTTGGGCGCTCCCATTGAGTCGCTGGATCACCGGCGTCCCGCTGCCGAGACCTGGCGAAACCCTTCCGCTGCGATACCTGCACACCGTTCTGATTCGGAACGATGACCCCGTCCTACTCGACACCCTGGTCGACGCCGTCCTGAAGGATCAGCAACGGCGCCGATGGACCGGCTACCTGGTCACGGGTCTCGACGCCTCCGATCCTCTAAACCAAGCCTTCGTCGCGCGCCGCAAACGGACCGTCGAAGGCCGCCACTTTCTCGTCAGCTTCGACGAATCCCCGCCGCCCCTGCGTCACCCCTTCTATTTCGAGTGCGCCCGGATTTGAGCGAAGCGGTCAATCGCCCTAGGCTAGGCCACCTCATGATTCAACGCCTACCTCATGATTCACCGCCTGTCACCAGCCCTCGTTTTTCTCCTCGTCCTTCCCCTCATCGCATCCGCTAAACCGAACGTGCTGTTCATTGCGGTCGATGACCTGCGCCCCGAATTGGGATGCTACGGATCGCGAGCCATCACACCGAACATCGATCGCCTGGCCGCCTCGGGCCTCCGGTTCGACCGCGCCTACTGCAACCAAGCCGTCTGTGGCGCCAGTCGCGTTTCCCTAATGACCGGCCTGTATCCCGAATACACCGGCGAACGCACCTTCCACGTTCGCGACTGGCGACAGCGCTGGGGGGACGTCACCACCCTCAACCAACACTTCAAGGCCCACGGCTATCAAACCATCGGCCTCGGCAAAATCTACCACGGAAGCAATGGTCCCGGCGTCGATCCAGAAAATTGGACGGAATGGCTGACCGTCGACGGGCGGGAGTATGCCCTCGAATCCAGCCTGGAAGCGAAGCGAAACAACTGGTCCAAGGGCAGCGGCAGGCACTGGGGACCCGCCACCGAGATGCCCGACGTGCCGGACGATTCTCATTTCGACGGGAATCGCGCCGAAAAGGGCGCCGCGCTGATTCGACGATTGGCGAAAGACGACGCGCCGTTCTTCCTCGCCGTTGGATTCACAAAGCCACATCTCCCCTTCGTGGCTCCAAAGAAATTGGGCGACCACTCCAGTTGGTGCAAACACACCAACTTCGAGGTCGACACCCGTGTGCCCCGGATCATTCGCCATCCCGGCATGGAATCGGCGCGGGGATCCACGACGGCTTTGACCGAACTCATCGACCTCTATCCGACGCTGACTGATTTGTGCGGTCTGCCCTCACCGGATCATCTGCAGGGCCAAAGCCTTCGGCCCATCCTCGAAAATCCAGACGCGTCGCACCGGGATCTCGCCTACTCCTCCTCACTCCGGTAACCCGCAATCACTTCTCGAATCGCCGCACCCACGTCCTCCACGGATTCGTCCTGCGCCAACTCGTTGAGCCGGTCCCACAGGCTCTTCCCATCCACCTCGGTTCGAAGCACAAATGGGCGCGTTCCCGTCGCGAGTTCGCGCCAAACCGGCAAAGCCTCCCGCCAAAAGGCGTCCATCTTTTCCGTCGGGACGCGATCGTAGTAGTTCAGTCCGGCCTCGCGGACGAGCAGCGCCGGTTTACCCTCGACGACCCGCTTCTTGGCGCTGTCCTGCTCGTGCGTCCACCCGTCCGGCGTCAGGCTGATCCGGTTCACCGTTTCCAAAATCTGGTAATCCGTCCGCCCGGCATCCCGCAGCGGTTGTGGACGCGCGGCGGCCTCGGCGTGCCACGACAAAATGCCATCTTCCCGGCGCCACGGCGCATGGCTCTCGTAGCGAGGTCCTTGGCCACGCCCAGCCACGAGCTGGCTCCAGGTTCCGGCCACCGCCTCCTCCGGAAGCTGCCGCTCCGCCCAGCGCTCGCCTCCCTGGAATTCCGTCAGCGTCCGGTCCTCAAAGGTCCAGATCTGATGCCAGTGCTCGAAAACCCGGCCGTTGAAGAGCATCAGGTGCGAGAGGGTGATTCGATCGTCCCGGTGCTCGGTCACCAGCACCACCTCCGTCACCTCCGACTGCGATGCCGGCCGAAGCACGTATTCCGGATCGAACCGCACCGTTTCCTTGAAGTTGAACAGCACCTGGAAACTGCCCGGCATCGAAAGGATCGCCTCGCGCCCCACCTCCCTCTCGCTGGCCCGGCTCAACCCCAAGACCATGAAAAGCGCCCAAACACCCACCCAGCACCAGCCTGTTCTCATGCCCCAACTCTCCCGAAAGCCGGCCTGGAGGCAACGGATATCGATTGCCGTCGAATCTCCATCCTCACAGGCTTGCCCTCCGCGCTCGCCAACGACATGATGCGCCCATGAAACGACGCTCCTTTTGCTCCCTGACCGGCGCCTCCATCGGCGCCGTGGCTGCCGGTCCATCTCTCACCGCTCAGGCAGCGGCGGTCCAGGCCGAGCCTTTCAAAGCGAAATTCGCCCCGCGCCAAATAGGGGTCAGTCAAAAGATTCTGACAAATCGAAAAGTTTGTTCACGGCTTCTGGACCGGGAGGCTTGACACCTTCACACCGCCTCGCGAGGATCAAGGCTGCCCACCCTCAACTCGCCAAAAGAATGAAATCAACGATACCTCTGGCCTCCGTCGCCGCGATTTGCCTTTCACTGTGGACCCCGCCAGTCTGCTACTCCGCCACCATCGTCTGGAACGGCGCGGGCGACGGCTCAACCTGGGGCGACGACAACAACTGGGTCGGTGGAACTCGGCCGTCCGGCGCCGACTCCCCGCAGCTCGATGGGGCCACGGTCGTCGTCGACACCGCGGAGTCCTACACCGGATTTGAAGCCACGGGACCCGACGGACAGGTGATCGTTAACAGCGGCGGCGAATTGACCGCTAATTCGAGTTTCAACGCCCTGCGTCGCATCTCCGCCATGACGGTCAACACGGGAGGTCGGTTGATCGCCGATCCGACCGTGGACATTCGCTCCGGCACGCTCACCATCAACGCCGGCGGAGAGGTCACGGGCACCGACTCGATCTTCGATGGGGATACCCTGACCATCGGTGGCATTTTCCGTCCGATGGACACCATCGACGGCAACAACGAGTTCAGAATCGGTTCGCCCACCACCGGCGGCCACGTCGAAATGGCCGCCACGGGGACCCTCTACCTCGACCTTTTTGGAGATGGAACCAACGAGTTCTTCAACATCAACGACCGAGATGCGATCGTTTCCTCCTTGGATCTTTCCGTGGGATCGATCGTGTTGAGCCCCCAAGGAGGTTACATGCCCCAGGTCGGCCATTCCTATGACCTCTGGGACGACGCCCAAACCGGGATGGTTGCGAACGACGTCACCCCGGGGACAGGAGCGAACATCTCCCTCACCGGTTACCAACTCGACCTCTCCCTATGGCAGACTCAAGGCGTCGTGACCGTCACGGCAATCCCCGAACCCTCGGGTATTCTTGTCATCGGCTTCGGTGCCCTCGCACTCTTCATGGGGCGAAGGAGGCGATAGAGGGCAGTCGACAATTTCTGACGAACCGGTCGGGGGCCTCTGAATCCGGCGTGACTCGCCAGCAGCGCCCTTTTGGCCAATTGAAGTTTGGCACGAAAGCTCGCACGAGGCTTGTCGCTTTTCCGCCTGTCCTCCACCTTCCACGGAGGCATGCGCAGTACTGGATTTGAACCAGTGACCCCTTCGGTGTGAACGAAGTGCTCTACCACTGAGCTAACTGCGCGAAATGAGCCCCTAAAGTAGCCCACCTCGTGGCGGGTGCAACTGGAAGAACCAAAGCCGACTTCCCTACCTACGCCGCTTCCGGTAGGACGAGGGCGGATCCTGTTCCGGAACTTGGTATTTCTCCCGCAACCGCCCCAACTCAGCCTTCAATTCGGCCACCTTCGGCGCATACTCGGGGTTGGCATACTCACTCATCAATTCGTTGGGATCCTTTTCCAGATCGAAAAGCTCCCACTCCTCCTTCTCGTAGTAGTGGATCAGCTTGAACCGCCCGTCCGTGACACCGTAGTGGCGGTTGACCATGTGCACCGCCGGGAACTCGTAGTAGTGATAATAGAACGTCTGCCGCCAATCATCCGGTGTCTCACCCCGGAACAAAGGCACCAGACTCCGCCCCTGCAGGTCATCGGGAACTGGTGCCCCGGCCAGGTCCAAAAACGTCGAGGCGAAATCCAGGTTCGACACGATATCCTTACTCACGCTCCCGGGCTTGATCACCCCCGGCCATTGCACCAGCAGAGGCATCTTCAGGGATTCTTCATACATCCAGCGCTTGTCATACCATCCATGCTCGCCAAGATACCAACCCTGATCCGAGCTGTAGATGACCACGGTGTTCTTCGCCAAACCGCTCTCTTCCAAATAATCTAACACTTCGCCTATTCCGTCGTCGACGGATTTCACGCAGCGGAGGTAGTCCTTCACATATCGCTGATATTTCCACTGGATGATCTCCTTCTCGCTCATCGAATCCCGGGCGGCCAGATAGGCTTCGTTCTTGGGTTCGTAGGCAGCATTCCAGGCTTCGAGTTGCGCCGGCGTCAGGTTCTGCGGGGGCCTCAGCTTCAAGTCGCGGTCGGTCAAATGCCGGGCGATGGTCATCGTCTGCTCTGCGGCTGGCGATGCACGGTTGGCGTAGTCGTCGAACAACGTTTCCGGTTCCGGAATCTCCACGTCGTCGAGCCAGGTCAGATACTTGGGTGCCGGCGCCCAGTCCCGGTGAGGCGCTTTGTGTTGATACATCAGCATGAAAGGACGGTCGGAGGCCCGCCCGTTTCGAAGCCACTCCAGCGTCTTTTCCGTGATGATCTCCGTCGTGTAGCCCGTGTGCTTGACCACTGTCGCGGAACCGTCACCAGTGGCGTTCGTTTTCATCGGCGGATTGTAGTAGGGCCCCTGCCCGAGAAGCACATCGAAATAGTCATACCCCTGAGGGTCGGTTCCAAGGTGCCACTTGCCGATGATCGCCGTTTGGTAACCAGCCTTCTGAAGAAGTTTCGGAAAGGTCTGCTGATCGCCATCGAAACGCTGGCCGTTCACCATGAAACCGTTGATGTGACTGTGTTTCCCGGTTTGGATCACCGCGCGGCTCGGCCCGCAAATCGCGTTGGTGACGTAGCACAGGTCGAAACGCATGCCGGCCTTGGCGATCCGGTCCATGTTCGGCGTGCTCATCCGAGTGGCGTCGTAGGCGCTAAGCGCCTGCTGACAATGGTCATCCGTAAAGATGAAAACGATGTTGGGGCCTTTCGCCGCACTCACCGCGGCGACCCCGCCCAGGAGAAGGGCCAAGACGAAGATCGGGATTCTCATGCCCCATTCCAAGCACTCTCCGCCCGTGTCCGCAACGCCAATCGACCGAAGCCCGCCATGGAATTTCGAAATCCGGTTGCATCTGCGCCGGTTCCGCCGATGTTGTGGGCTCGAATCATTCTGCGGGGTGGAGCAGCCCGGTAGCTCGTCAGGCTCATAACCTGAAGGTCGTCGGTTCAAATCCGGCCCCCGCGTCTTCTTTCCCCTTCTTTCCAGGCGGAAACTTTTGCATTAAACTCTGGCCCAGCCAGGATCGTTCAGCTGAGTTTGGCGTTTCGTTAGGATCACGCCATCCAATCGGTCCCCTCGTCGAAGGATGCGCCAACTTCTGGATCGCTGCGGTTATGCCATGCGACCGTTGCGCGTGCCCCGCGCCTTAGCAGCTCCCCTCCCGGTCGGGGCCGGGGAAAGACATGGACGAAAACGAACTCGACGAAATTTCCATAAATGTCACATCCGCGTTTTCATAAGAGGCTGTTGAAAAACCCGCTGCCGCGCCACGCAAAGGACCTGGAGGCCAAAGCAAGGCGCGCCTGTCCGCCGACCTGTCCGCCGACCTGTCCGTCGACCT
>CAZCRA010000211.1:0-6395 GCA_964500945.1 uncultured Verrucomicrobiales bacterium
GCGCCGTCACCGCCGTCGAAGCGATGCGAACCAGCATCACATGATCGAGCCCCACGCGATTGAACGCATTCTCCAAAGCCAATACACCCTGGATTTCGTGCGCTTTGATCATGGCCATCAGCACGTCCTTCATCCGGAGCAGCCGGCCTTCCGCCCGGGATTGATAGTCCGCCAGGGCTAGAATGGCACCGAGGTTATCCGAAGGATGCCCCCATTCCGCCGCCAGCCACGTGTCGTTGTAGTCCAGCCAGCGAATCATCGCTCCAATGTTCCAAGCCGCGCGAACCGGATCGAGTTGATAGGGGCAGCCCGGGACCCGAGCGCCTTGGCCGGGTAGCTCCGCTCCGGGAACAATTGGTCCTAGGAGCTTGGTGCAAGCCGGGAATTGCAATGCGTAGAGACCACAACCAATGGTATCCATCCAGCAATGACGCGCCGTTTCCAGCGCTTCCACGGCCTGGTCGAGATCCGGGCGTAAAGCATAATCCGCGATTTCTTGGATTACCGGATCGAAGCCGGGGCGAACGGCAGAGGGATCGAGTTGAGTGCTCATCGATAAAGCCGGCGGTCAGCGTTTATTCAAGGGAACCCAGGAGCGATTTTCCGGCCCTGTATAACGAGCGCTCGGCCGGATGATCTTTCCATCCTCCCGTTGTTCGATCACATGCGCCCCCCATCCCGTCATCCGTGCAATCACGAAGAGCGGCGTGAACATTGCCGTCGGAATCTTCATCCTGTGGTAGGACACCGCCGAAAACCAATCGAGATTGGGAAACATCTTCTTCAGCTCCCACATCACCGATTCCAAGCGTTCCGCGATCTCGTACAGCATCAGATCGTCATCCTCCTCCGATAAGCGTCGAGCCACCGCCTTGATCACGGCGTTCCGGGGATCGCCAGTCGTGTAGACGGGATGCCCGAATCCAATGACGATCTCCTTTCGAGCCACCCGTTCCCGGATATCGGCTTCTGCTTCGTCCGCCGTCGCGTAGCGGTTTTGAATCTCGAAGGCGACCTCGTTGGCCCCGCCATGCTTGGGACCGCGCAACGCCCCGATGGCGCCCGTGATACACGAATGAAAATCCGATCCCGTGCCGGCAATCACGCGCGCCGTGAAGGTGGAAGCGTTGAATTCGTGCTCCGCATAGAGAATGAGCGAGGTGTGCATGGCCCGGATCCATGAGTCCCGGGGCGCCTCCCCGTGGAGCAATGTCAGGAAGTGTTCGCCCACGGAACCGGCATCCGATTCGACTTCGATCCGCTCTCCACGCCGGCTGAAATGATACCAATACAAGAGCATGGAAACGCTGCTGACCATGAGCCGGTCGATCAAATCCCGAGTCTCTTCTCCGGTAGGCGCGCTGGATTCCGGTTCGCAGGCGCCCAAGACCGAACAACCGGACCGCAGCACGTCCATCGGATGAGCGCTGGCGGGAAGCGCTTCCAGCGTTTGCTTGACCGGGTCCGGAAGCCCTCGCAGACCTGCCAGCTTGGATCGGTAAGCGGCGAGTTCAGCCTCGGTGGGGAGCGTTCCGTGGATCAAGAGATGAGCGACCTCCTCGAATTCGGCCCTGTCGGCGAAGTCGAGGATGTCGTATCCGCGATAGTGAAGATCGTTTCCGGTGCGACCGACGGTGCAAATGGCCGTGTTTCCCGCCTCCACTCCCGATAGGGCAACGGACTTCTTAGGTTTACGGGCGTCAGGATTGGGTTCACTCATTTGGGGTTCCAGGTGGGGTCTTTTGTTTGAATAACCGGTCCAGCTTTTCCTCCGCGGCGTGATAGCCGAGATGCCGGTAAAGCTCTTCGCGCGTCTGCATTTCCGCGATCACCTCGGCTTGGCTGCCCTTGCTTCGAATCGATTCATATACGTTGAGGGCGGCTTTGCTGGCGGCTCGAAAGGCGGAGAGAGGATACAACGCGATCCGAACACCCACCGCGGCCAATTGATCCAGCGTAAAGTAAGGCGTCGCTCCGAACTCCGTAAGATTGGCGAGGACCGGCACGGGCACGGCTTCCACGAAGGTCCGGTATTGATCCAGCTCGACCATGGCTTCCGGGAAAATCATGTCTGCGCCGGCTTCGACACAGGCACAGGCACGGTCCACAGCCGACTCCATCCCCTCGACGGCCAAGGCATCCGTTCGCGCCATGATCGCGAATCCATCGTCCCGCCGGGCATCGGTCGCCGCCTTGATTCGGTCGACCATTTCCTGTTGGGAAACGATCGCTTTGCCGGGCCGGTGACCGCAGCGCTTCTCCGCCACCTGATCTTCGATGTGCACCGCCGCCGCTCCCGCCTTTTCCATCGAGCGAATCGTTCGAGCGATGTTGAAAGCGCCTCCCCAACCGGTATCGATATCCACCAGCACGGGCAATTCGGTGATGTCCGTGATTCTGCGCAGATCCACCAGCACATCGTCCATCGTGGTGATCCCGAGGTCCGGCATGCCGCAGGAAGAGGCCGCCACTCCCGATCCGGAGAGATAGAGCGACCGGTATCCGGCGGACTCGGCGAGAAGCGCTGCGTAGGCGTTGACCGCACCCACGCACTGGAGCGGATTTTCCTGTTCCAACACCTGTCGAAATCGGTGCCCTGGGGTCATGAGTGGTTCGATAAATTCATCGATCGTTTTCCCGCGCCAAGCCAAGTGCAGCGACTCAGCGGCGACGGGTCCCGGCGCACGCACCCGGACCACCGGCGCGAAGCCACAGCCTGACGCTCGTCCCGCACAATGTCGACGAAAAATCCCGGCCAAGCGTCGAGATGGGTGGTGGGGTTAGGAGTGAGGAGCTAGGAGGTAGGAGCTAGGAGTTAGGAGTTAGGAGGTAGACTGCTGGTGCGCATGCGCCTCATGATGGCTAAGCCTGGCTGCAGGTCCCGCCCTGTTGGAGGAGTGTGTGAGTTTGGGGAGGAGGGTGGAATAGGGTTGCTGCCAAGAAACTGGAATTTCATGATGCACGCACTTCGGAATGTTATGGGGTCGCCTTCGGGTTTTCGGTCGCGCTCGCTTTTGCAGGTTTCCCGTCTGGCGACGCTGCTTCTTCTGCTGAGTTCGAGCTCGCACGCCGCGACGGTTTACAACATGGGCGTCGGGCGCTCGCCGAACACGTATGTGGAAATCGCCAACGCCGGGGTCTGGGACGACAGCTCCGGCGGGTTCGCGGCCAAGCCCTCGCCGACGTCGACGTTCGCTGATTTTTTCACCTCGGGGAATTGGGTTCGTTGGGAAGGCGTGACGATTTCGGGGACCTCCCCGGCGAACGCCTTTCTCGCCGTGGAGAGCCGGACGAACCGGACCCTTCCGCAACAGTTTCAGGTCGAGTTTTTCGATGCCGACGGCACGTTTTCAAACCTGTTGGGAACGGCGTCTTCCTACCGGATGCGACATGTTTCTTTCGGCGCCAACGACTATCGCTACGCGGTGCTGGACAGCTTCGGTCTTGGCGATGGGACCTACGAGATCAGCTGGATTGATGGGAACAACGGGGATGCCATGTTGTTGAGCACGATTATCGTCCCGGCGCAGTTCGGCGGTGGATGGGGTGGCACCTTCACCGAGTCGGCTCCCAGCGCCGATTTCCTTATTCCGGAAGGGTTCGGCGCGTTGCGCATCGGGAATGCGTCGACCAGCGGAAACGGAGTCAATCACCTCGACTACTTTGAGCTCACGGCCACGGCGATTCCGGAACCATCCGGTCTGATCGTGGTGCTGTCTGGGGCCTTGGCGCTCATCGCTTCCAGGCGCCGGCGCATGAAGGGTTGGGGAGGAGCGAGAAGGTAGGAGCGAGAAGCGAGGAGCGAGGAGTGAGGAGTGAGGAGTGAGGAGTGAGACTGCCGGCGCGCATGCGCCTCATGCGGGCGAAGCGTAACCGCAGGTCCTGACGGAGGAAGGACAAGTGAGGAGGAAGCTGGGAGCTCCGGCTTGAGCTCAGGGGAGCCAGCCCAGACGACGTCGCCATTGTTTCCAGGTCTCCTGGAAACTCCATGGAGGGCGTTCGTGAAGAAGATGGAGTTCGGGATGGACGGAAAGTCTTGGTCCAGAGGTTTGGCGATTCCATTCGGCGAGAAGTTCGTGGATCGACACCTCGTCATGCATCCGTGGGAAGCTGGGCTGCTTGAAGGGGTAGGCGACATCCGAGGGCACGAGATCCACCTGGGCGGCATCGCTCAAGATCTGGCAGAAGTGTTCCTCGTTCTCAATTTCGAGGTAGGGGATGCGGCAATCGAACCAGTTGTCGACTCCCCGGTTCGGTTCGGGGATCCCGGGCAGGCGCGGGATTTGGAGGATGACGCGGTCCCGGATCGATGGTGGTGCGCTGACCCGGATGGCGGAAATCGATGAGGCCCCCGCCGGGAGCGCGTAGAACCGGTTTTGCAGCTCAAAACCAGCCCGGGCAAAGGTGCCGAAGTCCAGGACGGCGCCATTCGGATCGAGAAACTCGGTTTGGAACTTAGGATTCCAGGTTTGTCGCGAAGTCACCCTCAGCCGCAGCAGAGATCCCTGGCCGCCGGTCTTGCGGCATTCGAGGATGGTTTGCGCGGGGTAAGCCATGGTCCACGATCCGGATTCGATCGCCAGGATTCCAAAATCCAGGCCGCGGAAGATGGCCCGGGCCCCGGTCCGGAAAGGGATTTCGCGTTGTTCGAGTTGACCGTAGTTGAGATCGAAAGCCAAGGTCAGGGGCGTGTCGGACCAGGCGTAGCTGCGGCAGGTGATGGCGACCTCCGGACCTGGCAGGGAATGGACGTCCGTCGACCACGCGCGACAGGTTTCCGGATTGTAGGCGATCGCCCCGTCCGGCACGGTCACCCCATCCGGCAAGGCGAACACGAAGGTGAGGGAAAACTGGCCGGGTCTCACCTGAATTCCAGGTGAGGTTCCAATCTCCGCGGGGTCAGGGCGTCCGTGAGGATCGAAGCGGAGGCGGATGAGATCGTCCTTTCCGATCGCATACGCGACAACCATTCGGGTTAGCCGAGTTTCCTGCCCGCCTGGAAGCGTCACGGCCCGCGAACTGGGATCAAAGCGGCGAATGGCGTCGAATCGGTCCGGCTTGGGCGTGGGAATCAGGAAGTGAAAGCTCAACCCGGCTGCTCCGCGGTGGGCGTCCCGGTTCTGGTAGCCGGGATCGTCCTCCAAACGGTCGATGACCTGTTGGGGGCTGGTCACCACGGGTGGATGGGTGATGCGGGCGCGGATCCAGCCCGGTGCCTTCGAAGCGGGTGAGATCCCGGCCCGGGGGCGGTGAAACTCGGGAGGGCGGGTCGCTACCCAACCGATCCAAAGCGCCGCGCATCCTGCGAAAACCCAGAGGTGAAGCTGTTTCAGGCGCGTCACAGCTGCTTCCTAATCAATTTTGAGTGACAAGACAACCCGCGCGGTCTGGCGGGAAAGCGTGAGGAATTCCCGTGATGGCTGGTCACGCCCGGTGATGGGAGGGAGTGAAATGCGGCGAGTGGCAGGTCAAGTCAAGACCAGGACGGACGAAGGGTGTCCATTTGCGGCCTTTGCTTCGCGATCGGTTTTCTCGAGTGCCAGCGCCTCGAGCCCACAACCACATCGCAGGAGGAAGGGATGTTTCCCATCCCTGATTCCAACGTCGACCCGCCGGACCGTCCACTCTTCGCGTTCGAAAATTTTGACGGCCGTGCTGAGGTCTGGGTCGGTACCCAGTTCCCCGGCAACGAGGTTCCCGGTTCCTCCAGGGAGGATCAGAAGCGGTCGATCTTGGTCGAGCATCGCGCCGGCCACGTCGACGACCGTTCCGTCGCCTCCGCAGACGGCGATTGCCTCCGTGCCCGCAGCCAAAGCCTTTTTGGCAAGCTGCGCTCCGCTCCCCTGGCGAGCACTGGTCACGGAAACGTCCCACTCGATTTCCCGGCAATGTTCGTTCAGCAGGTGGAGGAGGGGTTGAGGGCGTCCTGAAGCAGGATTGATGATCACATGAACCCGAGCCGGACGCTTCATTTGGACCAAAGGATAAGGAAACGAATCATAAACTCCACCAAAACCCCTTGATGGCTCGCAAAGGCCCCACGGCCAGCGCTCGATTCAAGGGGGCCGCTGGTAAGTGTGGACGGCACCCGGTTTGAGTGGCTGCATCGTCTCTCGTGGGACGGAGTGGCACTCTCTTCTAGGCGTAGCTGACGTAGTGACCCTTCAGAGGGTGGGCGGACGAATTTGGACGCTTCGCTCTGCCTGCGGCAGCCTATGTCCGCTGCGCTTCCATTCTCACGAATTCCGCCATGCATCCTCTTGCTACCGTTTTCCTGCGTAGCGGAGTTCGTGAGAACTTCGTCCGGGCTAACCCTTCCGAGCACAAAATTCGAAATTCCTACGAATTCCGCGTTTAACCTGGCAATGAGCCATGACCAAGAGAGAAAAGAAACA
>CAZCRA010000212.1:0-2362 GCA_964500945.1 uncultured Verrucomicrobiales bacterium
CTGTCGCTACTCTGGTGGTTTCCTGTCCCGAGGTCGAGATATTCGGGCCTGAGGTGATTCGAACAAATGTTTGATTCTTATGGGGTGGAAAACAAACCACCTCATGAAAAAAAGAATAATACAGACACTGATCGCGGTCGCGCTTCTGCTGGGCCTCACTGCCTGCGAGAGCGTACCGCTGACCCAGCGAGTGGAGGAGCCCACCCAGCTTCTCCCTCTCGACTTCGAAGAGACCCGGCGACCCGAGCGCCTCAACCGCAGGGACCTCTCCGCGCAGGACGCAGTGGCGCTGGCCAACTGGACTTGGACCCAACGCGGCTCCCGGGCCGACTACCGGATCGCCTCCCGCTCGCTCGCCTCCGCGCTGGAGCGCGGCGAATACCTGGACAGCGAGGAGCGCATGCGCCTGTCGGTGATGTGCCTGCAGCACGCCACCCTGGCCCGTGAGAACGAAGCCCTCGACGTGGGCGCGTCCAACTGGGAAGAGGCCTACATGGAGCTTAACCGCATCGCCTACGAGGGCGAGATCGAGACCTACCTGGTGGGCTGCCGCCTGACCGGTCGCACGCCCTACCCCGGTCTCGTCGCCCAGGCCCATCCCGCCGTCGTGAACACGCTCAACCCCTGACACCAAAATGAACAAGAAAGCCATCATCACCACGGCCCTCGGGGCCCTCTCGGCAGTCCTGACGGCCGGCGGCACCACGTCGACCGGACGCCTTGAAGATCCGCGGGTGGTCATCGACCAGATCGAGGAACAGTCCCTCCAGCGCGAGCAGGAGGTGGCCGAAAGCCTCGATGAGGGCGGTCCCTTCATGCAAGCCAACAACCAGACCTCGCAGGTACTTAAGGCCATCCTCGAAGACGACCTCGAGCAGGCCTCGCGCATGATCCTCGAAGGCAAGGAAAAAGGCTACGACCGGCTCTTCGCGAACCAAGCCAGTTTTTTCGAGGAGCAGGTCGAGGCAGCCGCCGGCGACTCCTCCCGGGCCATTCGCCACCTCGGCCAGCGCCCGCAGGTCGACGAGGACAACCGTATGACCGAACTGACCCAATTCCCGGAGGGAGCCGGACCGGCCCCGTCCGCCGACGTGGAACGGCTTCGCGAGCGCATGGAAGGCCTCAACAACGACGTCAACGCCTACGGCCAGATGCTGCTCGCGTACCTTCCGGAACTAGGACCGGAGTTATCCGACGAATGGGATCCCAACCAACTGGTCGAGATCGCCATGGCATCGCAGCTCGAGTCGCTCCAGTACGCCTACTACGCGCGGATCTCCCGTATGAACGCCCTCCTCTGGGAGAAGTTCCCCGTCATCGTCAAACGTCGTGCCCTCGAAGGGGCCACCGGAGGCCGCCCGCGCTCCACCGAGGAAGTCATCAGCCGGGGTGAACGTCTCAAGATCGCCCTTCCCACCTCCACCCCCAACCCAAACTGAATATGAAATCAATCGCCATCGTATTGACCGCTCTCGCCTTGCTGGCGACGGGTGCCTTCGCCCTGGAACTGCGGCCCACCGGGCCTGGCACCAGCGAGGAGGACGCGCTCCGCTTCAAGGAGGACTACCTCGAAGTGCGGGCCCACTGCATCGACGAGTACCTGCGCACGGGCGCCGTAGGCGACCACAGTTACCGCTCGCTTTCCATGCTGGTCGGCTTCGCCGAGACCCGTGGTTACGTTTTCCGTCCGCGCCTGCGCGTCACGGAAAAGCCTAACATTGGAGGTGCCGTCCTCATCCAGATCCTCGAGGACCCGAACTACCGCTTCGACTACCCGGGCATCTACAAGCTCCGTCTGGGAAGGACACCGCAATGAACACGATCACCACCCTCATCATCGCGGCCGCCGTCGGCCTGATTGGTTTCGTCGGGTACGAGCGGCTTTCCGGCCTGGAGGCACGGATGGCGGGAATTGAGTCCCTGCTGCTCCTGCAAACGGTCGGCGGCGTCACGACGGAGGCGCCCGGCAACGGTACAGACGTTTCTACCGGGGATCAGCCGACGTCCCCGAAAGCCATCCCCGAAGCACCGGCGGAGGTGGTGGTGGGCGGCGCGAAAGCGCCCCAGACCCTGGCCCGCGAATCCTCGACCCGCTCCTACCTCGACGAGCTTCTGGACCTCACCCGACCCCGGCCATGAACACGCACATCCGGCACGACCCGGGCCATGACGAGGACCAAAGCGAGTTGATCGGCTTGTCCGAAATCAACTTTCTCCTCGTCGTTGCCCTCATCGCTCTGGCGACCGGTGCCGCTCCGGCAGCCCCGGAAACGCCGGACGGACCAGACGCACCCTCAGTCGAGATCGTCCGTCTCGATTCCGTTCCTGCGAAGCAGGGACCCGCCGATGAGGGGTCAGCAAC
>CAZCRA010000212.1:2372-6332 GCA_964500945.1 uncultured Verrucomicrobiales bacterium
GCACGCCGTTCCCCACCCACCGCCTGGAGGGCGACCCGGCCCCCGGGGACACTCCCGTCATTATCGCCGTGCCCGAAGGCTTCCCCCTCGAAATGGTTCAATTCCTCATCGAACGATCACCATGAACCCACCTCTCCAATCAACCGCCCGCCCGCGTTCCGTCCTCGGTCAGCTAGCCTTCCCCGCCGGGGCCGTCGCCGGTCTGGCGACCGTACTTTATTTTGCAGCGGGCACCAGCGCGGGCGACGCGATCCCGACGCTTCTCCGGCAGTCCCCCCTGATCACGGACCTGCTTGCCTTCGTCCGCTTCGGACTCGCCCACGATCCGCTGCTGGCTCTCGCCGGCGCAGCCTTTTTCGCCTGCTTCGCGCTCATCTCATCGGCCGCGCGACGCCGGGGCATGTCGACCGCCCGTCTGCTCTCACTCTTCAAGTCCACCGGGTTTTCAGTGGCCCTGGCCTTGGTCGCGGCCAAGCTGCCCCGCATCCTCGTCGAGGATTTTACGGCGGCGGCCGGGATTGCCCCGGTCTATCAGACTCTCGGCTGGATCATCTTTGCGGTGGCCGGCGCCTGTTTCCTCGAGCTCGTTCGCGAGACCAGCTACCTTCTGCGTTGCGAGCGCTCTCAGGAGAAATGAAGACGCTGATTAATCTCGTCTCGGGGGTCGTTGTCGGTGCTGTTTTCGGGCTCTGGCTCGGATACGGTCCGATGCCACCACCGCACTTGCCTGCGGTCCGGGAAGCCGCTCTCAAGGAACAGAAAAACGCCCATCCCGGCACAACCGGCCCGCAACCCCCGGCGCTACCCACACGCTCCCTCCCCCTTCGGGTGAGCGTCTCCGAAATCCTCCACACCGGCGAGGCGCGCGAGGCGGGCGCGGACGATGCAATTCAGGGCAACCTGCCGAAGAATCTGCGCTTCCGCTGGATGGAAGACCCCGCCTCGGGGTTGGCCCCGGCCTTCCTCTGGGAGCGCAACGGCGAATACCGGCTCGGGGCCGAACGCATCGCTCCCCAAGACGGCGACATCCGCCGCGCCTACGCCTTCGAGGCCCCCGCTGTCCTGCCCGACCAGTACGAGGGGCGCCTCATCTTCCACCGTAAGCTGCTCAACCGTCTGCTTGAATGGTCGCACTCGCTGCCGGTGGAGCCGGGCCCGGAGGCCCTCGTTGTCTCGGTGGAGAAAGTGGACGCCTCGACCGTCCGCCTCCACCTCCCGGCCCATTCCGGCCAGCCCTCGACCTACCTGACGGTAACACTGTAGAAACGGGTGCGCCCGACGGCCAAAAGGACACCCCGGTAACAATAGTTTTGCCAGACGCACGTCGAAGCCCTAACGAAACCTTGACGTTCGAACACAACCGTTTTGTCCGCCCCCATGCCCGACGCCGACTTGCCCAGCCTGAAGAAGATGTGGGAGGCCCTGGCTCCCGAGGAGAAAAGGACTGCCTGCGTGTGCCTCTTCACCTCCGAGGAGTCCTTTCTCCAGTCCAAGACCGGCCCGGTCATTGCCCGCCTGGCCGCGGTCAACCGTTTCCGGGAAAAGTTCATCAAGGGCCAGACCGCCCAAAAAAAGGCGCGGTTGCTCGCGCAGCGGATGAACAGCCCGGACCTGGCGGATTTCTGGGACGATCTGATCGCCGCCTGGCTGGTCGGACGCTGTCGGCGGGTAATGTGCTGCTTCCTCGACGCTGCCGGAGTGGCGCACAACGACGGTTTCGTTACTTCCGACGAGGAACAGGAACCGGCGGGTGTGGATGCCTGCCTGCGGGCCGTCGCCTCGGTCTCCCAAGCGGAGCTCCAACGGGACGGGGCGCTGTATATCGGTTACCTGCTGCTTTACGAAAAGGAGAACTGGCCCCACCTGGCCGAGGCCGTCCGCAAGTCGAGGGACTTCGATCCGGGCGAGGCGCTAAAGCCCCGCGGGGTGGACAAGGGCCCGGAGCCGGAGCCGGGACACGAAGCGCAAGGCTCGCTGGTCGAAGACGCCCCATCGATCACCACCCTCGACAAACTTCTCATCCGCTGCGCGGTCGACACCGCCTTTGGCCAGGAGGGTGCCCTGAGCCCGGACCAGTTGGAGGACCTCATCGAGGAAGTCGTCGAACTGAATGCGAGCCGACTCCGCAGCCTTTTCCACCGCGGTTTCCTGCACGCCCTCTTCGACAAGGAACTCGGCTTCCATTTCCCCGGGGAGAACGAGGAGCGTCGCATCTGGTACTTCACCGGTGCGCTGCTGGGCCTGCTCAGGAAGGCGCGAACGGAGGAATGCCTCAAGCTGCTGGACGCCGAGAAGAAGCTCACCATGTCGGCCTACGGGAGGACGGACCTGCCCTGCGGGATGATGCTGCTGCGGCAGCTCCGCGAGCCCCTGCTCGATTCCGGACGCTGGAGCCTGCTGCAGAAGTGGATCGGGGCCCAACATGCCAACTGGAAGCCCTGGGAGGCGATGGGTTACCTCGAGGAACTGCACGAGCATGCGGCCGTTCTCCTGCGCAAGGGCCAGTCCTCCGAAGCCCTCGCCATACTCCAGTTCGTCAAGGACCTGCTGCAGGCGGTCCGCAATTTGCCCGCCGCGTTCCTCCGCAACTTCTCCCCCCTCAACGACCGCAAAATCGCCCAGGCGCTCCAGAGCCAGGGCAGCTTCAGCGCGGCCGAGCAGATCCTCGAGCGGATCACGCGCGAGGAGGAGTTCGACCGCAAGGGCAACGCCACCACCGACCTCGCCCTCATCAAGGGCGGCTTCCGCACCCTCGCCAGCATCCTTCCGGGCGAGAACCGGAATTCCGTTTCCGACAGCCTGGGCAAGTCCGCACCCCTCCTCGAGGACGCGGTCAAGCGGCACGAAAACGACGCGGTCAACGCGCACTTCGCCCTCGGGGTGTACTTCACGTTGAAAGGTCCCGGGCATGCCGCCCGATCCGCGGATCATTTGAAGGCGGCGGCGGCCGGCATGACGGCGAAGGAGGACCTCTACGCGGTTGGCCGGCTCAACGAATGGAACCGATTCCTGCTCGGGATCGCGCTGCTGGAAAGCGCCGAGGCCGGGGAAATCAAAGGTGCGGCCGACCGCGTGCGCCAGGCCATGGAGCACGAAACCGCTTACCCCCTCTGGCTCTGGGAGCGGGCGCTCAACGCCGCCGGCATGTTCGATGACGAGGAGTTGGGCCGCGACATCTGCACGCACCTTTTCAAAAGGCGTGATTCCGACGCCGCGATGGCCGTGGTCGCGCGCACGGAGATCCTCGAAAGGCACCCGGACCTGATCCGGCACTACTTCGACTGGCTGGTCGCACAACAGGCTCCCGTGCGGACGCGCTGGGACCGGTTCCACAATCTCCTCGGCATCGCCCTGGCCTCGAACCACGTCGGCGAGGCCGCGGACATCCTCGACGCGCTGGAGGGCATGGCGCTGGAAAGCAGCACTTCCCGGAAGCGTTTCGTCGAGCTCCTTTCCGACGAGGACGCCTACACGCCCGCCTGGACCGAGCGGGAGGCGGAGGCCCGGCTCGTCCAGCTGCACGAAATGTCCGGCAAGGCGGCCGAAGCAGCCACCCTCCTGCAGAAGCACTTCCACGAGGACCTCGACCGCGAATGGAGCAACCCGGTGTACCTGGGACGAGTCGTCGACCATATCGAGTCCCTCAAGGTCGACGGCATCGACACGGACAGTCTGCGCGCGCGCATCCCGGCCCCCGGCGGGGACGGGGAGGGAACGGACGGGCAACCCGGGCCGGCCATCGCCGCCCGCATCCTCTACGTCGGGGGCAACGAGACCCAGCAGGGCTACGAGGCCGTCATCCGCGAGCGCCTGGCGTCCGATCACCCGTCCCTCAAGGTGGAATTCTTCTTCCCGGGCTGGTCGTCCAACTGGAACAAGCCACTGCAACAAGTCCTTCAGCGCCTCCCTGCTGTGGACGCGGTGGTGCTGAGCCCGCTCGTGCGCACCCAGTTCGGGCGC
>CAZCRA010000213.1:0-6327 GCA_964500945.1 uncultured Verrucomicrobiales bacterium
TGCTCGCGCCTCAGGCGCTCCCGATGCGCGAAGCGCACTTCGCAGAGCGCGGCCGCCAGGCCGGGATCAAGTGGTTGCCCATCAGGCAGAATGTGACCAGGCGCAATCCCGAGAAAGCGAGCTGCGCATCGAGCAAGGCGCGAAACCGTTCCTTGGCCACGTCATCGAAGATCATCCGTCCCTCGATGGCCCGGCTCATCACATGGTAGAAGTTCGCCTCTGCTGCCTGCTCACACCCTGGCCGTTCTCATGAGTCGATTCAAGCGAGGGAAAATTGATTGTCAATGCATAAAAACACTGTCCCTAATTTTTCCTAGGCATTGGGCCGATCTGTCGGTGCAGTCGGAAAGCGCGCCCACCCGCTCTTCGACCTGACGTCGAGCGCGCTCAACCAGGTGCATCCGCGCGGGACGCCGACGGACAACCGCTATCGCGCGATCGAGCCACCCCAAACCACCTATCACCTGCTCAACTACGGACGGATCGACCTGGATTGGGAGGCTGGCGCCGCGAACCTGGAAATCCGCGATGAATCCGGAAACACGCGGATTTCGCGGGCCGTTTCGTTGTCGGAGTTGGAAATGCGTTGATTTTGCCGACTCAATCAAACACCATAAGGCCGAAAATTGTCAGTCAAACAGTTGGGCTGTCGGAATTCTCGCTCTCGATGACAATCTGGGACCGCAAGAACACCTGCCGTCAACTGGGTGGGCCGTATTTGTCTATTATTTCGTTTACCCTATTACTGGAGCGGTCCCGCGGATTCGCTTCCGGCACGTCACATTCCTCTCCCCCAATTTCCAAACTGGACAAAGCCCTCACTCAACGCAATGATCGCGCTGAATGGCCGCGAAAACCAAAGACCCGAAAATTGAGGAAGCCGACATCGTGATGTTAGGCGCCTTCAATCCGGCCATCTTCCATCCGGAATGGTTTTTCCGGCAAGGATTGGCGGATCAATCCGATTCGGATAAAGTCAACGTGGTCAGCAGGGCTGCCTCGGAAATCCATTTGGGAAACATCCACCTCACCTGTGTGGAAAACCGCTTGGTGTTCCAAATTTCAAACATGGCTTACGCCGAGGCGATGCAGGATTTGGCGGTCGGGGTGCTCGCCAAATTGCCCCACACGCCACTGGAGGCCTGTGGGATCAATTGCCAAGCGGTCTTCAAGGCCGATTCCGAAAAACAGTGGCACCTCATCGGGGACACCCTCGCGCCAAAGGATTTTCTCTGGAACAAACTTTGCGAGAAGCCAGGAATGAAATCCCTGGCCATCCAGTGCCCCGCGCCTGAATCGATTTTCCCAGGCGAAGTCAACTTCTACGTCGAGCCGTTAAGCAACACAGATGCGCTTCACCCCGCTATCGTTGTCAGAGCCAACACTCACTTCAAGGTGGAACTTCATGCCCGCAACTCCGAGGTTGAAGCAACGCAGTTGGTCCGCGATTTTTTGCAAACGGAATGGAAAGAATCCATTGGCCGAGCCCGAACCCTTGGGCGAATGATCTTTGAGAAATTACCATGACCGCCAGCCAAACCTTGGATGCTAAGCTTTTTGAATGGAGCAGCGACTCGCCACAGGCAACGGAGCTTCCTCAACTGACGGCGACGTGGCCCCGGTTTGTAGACCGCATTGCTATAACGCATCCTGATTCCGACCACGCTTCCGCCCTCCACACCATGGCCGGAGTAGACGTACAGTCACCACAAGTCCAACGCTTTGGCCCCCGGCATGATGAAGAATCCACGCTCCTGGAAAAATGGGAAGGCTTTGTGACCGAAGTCCACAACGACGGCTTTCGAGCCCGAATGTCGGCCAATCACGGCGACTATCCCAAGCACGAAGTGGCATTTGAGTTTGACGAGTTGAGCGAAGGCGACCAGGCGATTCTTGCCGTGGGAATGCCGCTCGTGTGGTCAATCATTCGCGAACGCCGCAAAGGCGGAATCCGCCGAACCTCTATCCTTTACCTCAGGCGCATCGCCGCACCTGACAAACCAGAGATCGACGCCGCGCGAGAATCTTTAGATGAGTGGATCGAAGGCAGCGAATGAACTTTCTCCGTCCGCGGATGAAATCGAAGTCTCACTGTTCGGCCCAGGATTCGGCGAATGCGTGGTGGTCCATCTTGGTCACGGCCGCTGGGTGGTCGTTGATTCGTGCTTGCACCCTGAAAGCGGCTACCCCGTCGCGCTTCACTACCTGGAATCGCTTGGCCTCGCACCCGACGAGGCAATTTGCGCGGTAGCCGCCACCCATTGGCACGATGATCACATCCACGGCTTGGCGTCTGTCGTGGGGGCAGCGCCAAATGCGAAATTTGTCTTGTCCGGCGCGTTCTCAAATCCCGAGTTTCGCGAGGTAATCTCTCCCTGGTTCGCAGAACCGTCAGCGGCCCTGCCCAGCGGTGTCGAGGAACTGCGGAAAGTCCGGGGCTTGGTTCCCAAACCAGTGTTAGGCGCGGAAAACAAACTGATCATCGACCAAACGATTGGCTCCAGCCAATGCCAAATGCTCGCCCTCTCCCCTTCCGACCCAGCCATTCTGGCCACTCTGACGAGACTCTCGGATATTCCGCGCAGTCACTTCAAACACCGCTTACCAAGGATTGAAGAAAACCACGCTTCGGTCGTGTTTTCAATTCGTGTCGATGATCGGCGAATTCTGTTGGGTGCTGACTTGCAGGTCAGGGCCGACCGGGACTTCGGCTGGCTGGCAATCGTCGATTCCCACAAAGAATTCGAAAGAGCACGATACGAAGTTTTCAAGATCCCCCATCACGGGTCAGCAAACGCCGATCACGACGAGATCTGGCAACAGCTTCTTGTGAAAGACGCTCACAGCGTCGTCGCGTCGTTCGTGGGAGGCAGAACCAAGCTTCCCACCCATTCCGACCGCAAGAGAATTCGCATCCGGACGAAGCACGCTTGGCTGACGGCACCTCCAACCACCGGCAGGTTTCGCCACCCCAATCGAACCGTAGAGAAGACCATGAAGGAAGCTGCAACGGAGATTCAGCGGATACCGCATCGTTTTGGCCAAGTCCGGCTGCGATCCAAAGTTTCGGATCAACCGGGAACATGGTCGGTTCACTTGGCCGGGGATGCGGAACCGGTTTGATTGCCAACCTGTTAAAACCATGAGTACTCTCACCATTCGCTTGCCCGATGAAAAGCATTCCCGGCTTCGCCAACTTGCGAAGCATCGCGGCATCAGCGTGAACAAATTGATCGAGGTACTGGCGACCATCAGCCTGGCCGAGTTCGACGCTGAAACCCGCTTTCGAACCCTCGCCGCGCGGGGATCGGCCGAAGAGGGCCTGGCGTTGCTCGACAAGCTCGATCAGGCGTTTGAACCGGCAGAATAGCGTCGGAGGGCGGATCGATTTGATCGCGAAAACGCACGCGAACGGTGTGATCTTCGTCAGCGGTGACAGGCATTGGGCGGATCTGTCGGTGCAGGCGGAAGACGCGCCGTATCCGCTGTTCGACCTGACGTCGAGCGCCCTGAACCAGGTGCATCCGCGCGGGACGCCGACGGACAACCGCTACCGGGCGATCGAGCCTCCCCAAACCACCTATCACCTGCCCAACTACGGACGGATCGACCTGGATTGGGAGACCGGCGCCGCGAACCTGGAAATCCGCGATGAATCCGGAAACACGCGGATTTCGCGGGCCATTTCGCTGTCGGAATTGGAGATGCGTTTCGGGGGAAGTGAAGCCTTGGGAAATTCGGAGAAAATGCATCGCTAACCTGGTTTCCGCCGCTAGGAGTTGAACTTTGATGGCGTATATGCCATCTCCGTTTCCACCTCTCCAAATCCTCACACCCTCCGAATTCCTCCAATCCAACTTGTTGAATCCATGAGCACTCTCACCATTCGCCTGCCGGACGAAAAGCATGCCCGGCTTCGCCAACTTGCGAAGCATCGCGGCATCAGCGTGAACAAACTGATCGAAAAAATGGCGACCATCAGCCTGGCCGGAGATCCTCAATACCGATCAGGGAAGCCAGTTCACCGGGGTGGAGTGGCTTAGCGCGGTCGAGGGTCCAGGAACCAAGGTCAGCATGGACGGTAAAGGCCGTTGGCAGGACAACGTGCTCATCGAGCGGTTGTGGCGCAGCATCAAGCACGAATGGGTGCTTCTCCATGAATACAACATCCTGCCGGAGTTGGAGAAGCTCCTCGCCGAGTGGATCGAACGATATAACCGGTGGCGCCCCCACACCGCAAACGACGAGCAGACGCCGTGGCAAGCCTACCGGGGCGTTCCCCCTGAACTTGAGCGCGACATGCTGGAGAAGGAAGGGTCGATCGAAATTTTCGCGCTTTCGGCCTCGGCCTCAAGCGCGAAAATTTCGAGCAAGGCCGCATAGAAACTTGACGCAAGCTAACCACCGTATAAAACTAAACGTCCTGTCCGAGATCTAAACAAAAGTTCGCCCCGACTGGCACCGGTCGGCCAGCCACCTCACCTCTGTTGCCAACGATTCCCCAGAAACGGGGTCAGGGAACCAATGCCAAATAATCTCTTGGGATCAATGCTTCATCGTCTCCCACTTGCGGATTTCCGTTGGAAGCTCTTTTAACTGATAAGAATTTGCTTTCCGGCCCTCCAGCACCCGGGTCACCGTTGGCCTGGGGATGAAGGGGGTGCAGGGGGAAGAAGGGGTGTTTTCTCGCCTTCTTGAGCCTAATTGAGCCGACACGGGCAACCTGCTCAAGCATTTTCCGGGATGTCGGGCACTTTGAAGCGCGAGTTCCACGGTTTCAGACCAAATCCGGACACGACGGTTCGCAGCCCCGTTGTTGAACGGGGAAATCCGTGCGTCCCTTGGCCACTTCGGGAGGGGTCAATTCGCCGAAAACACCGGCCACTCCTCCCCCGGGCCTGGGTCGCCGTCGAGAACCAGGACCCTTCCGTCGTCCAATTCCAGCTCAGGTGGCTTCGGCTCGGGTCTCACCGGGGCACCGCATGATCCTTCGCTCCGCTCAGGCTCTGCAGAATGTCCTTCGGAAAGTGAGGACCGCTTTCGCTGCCCGCAGTCCCACCAGATATCCGGTGGCAACTTCGTTTATCCTCCGCAGCGCTCCGGCTCTACCAGTTACCCTGCGGGCAATTCTTGACCGCTGCCGCTAGGGGTAGTCCCCAGCCCAGACCGAGACCGGTGGGACGTCCAGCGGCTCAATCGTCTCGACGTCGTAGGGCCGATCCGGCGGGGGCGGCAAGGCGATGACGCCTTCCCACAACCCATGAAGCATGAGGAAGAACCGGACCTCCTCCGGGCGCATCAGCTTGCCCTTGTTCTTCATGGTGGCGTGGCAGCAGGGACATTCCATCGGATCGGCTCCCCAGGTTCGCCGGATCAACTCCCGCCAGAGTGGTCGCAGGGCCCGGGCGCTTTCCGCTGGAGGTGGTGGCAGCGTGGATTTCGGCGTGCGCGGTGGAGGAGGCGGCGATTCTGGGCGGCGCTTTCTCGCCTTGGCATCCATTCCGCGTCGCTTGTTCGAGTAGAGCCCGTAGTAGCGAACCGTTTGACTTCGTTTCACTCCGTCCATGCGAGTTAGGCTTCGCAAAATCACATGCCGCTGCCGCGGCGGGCATTGCTGGCTCTTCGGCGGGATGTGTTCCACAGCGGCGGCCAGGAAGTCGCTCGCGGTGAAAATTTGGAAGTTGCACTTGGTGTGCCAGCTCCGGCTGGAGCGGTAGATGATCTGGCCGGTGGTGGCGTTCCACGTCATCTTCTCAAGGGAGAAGGGTGCCCGGAGCAAATACTCGGCCAAACGCTCGCGGCCGTGGACGTCGTGGGAACCGATAGGCTCTTCTCCGGCATCGAGGTTGAAGCCGCTGTGGGTCCAGCCCAGGAGCTGGCGCAGTTTCTTTTCGCTGATGAGCTTTTCCCGGCGCAGGGCAGCCAGGAAGCGGTGTCGGAAGAGTTCTTCCAGGGGCTCGATGCTTTCGATCGGCATTTCGTGGAACGTGCCGTCCTTGTCGATCAACCCGGCGGCGGCCAAGATGTGAAGGTGCGGATGGAAGACGAGGTAATCGCCGAAGGTCTGGACCCCCGCGATGGCCGCCAATTCACCCCCGGGGAGCTTAAGCCGGGCGCGGAACCAGTCGCGCAGGCAACCAGTGGCCTCCTGAAAAAGGATCGAGAGCAGCTTGCGCCGCTTCCGGAAAATGCCGCGCAACGGCTTGGGCATGGTGAAGACGAACTGGCGGTGGGGGACGTCGAAACAGACGTCGTTGGCGATCCAGTGGCCAGTCTGCTTCACCTTGCGCTGGTGGCAACTGGGGCAAAAACCCCGGGTCTTGCAGG
>CAZCRA010000214.1:0-6326 GCA_964500945.1 uncultured Verrucomicrobiales bacterium
GGGACCAACTGCGTTGCTTTCGGCAGCACGGGAGGCCCCGGTCTACTCGACTACGATCACTCGTTTGGTCAGGCAGCAAATCGGCATTGATGCACAACTAGGTCCAGGCTTCTTCGAGGCCGTATTTGCCGTTTTGGATGAAGGGCATCCAGACGAGGCCGCAGGTTTTGATGCGGATGTTCTTTTTGAAGGGATCGATGTGGTGAGGCTCGAGCGGGGTGGTGTCGGGATCGAATTGGTCGTCGAGCTGGTCGACGGCTTGTTCGTGATCTTTCTCCAGCACCTGGAGTTCGTCCTCGAGTTCAGCGACCTGTTCCTTCGCGCGTTCGACGTCGCGGCCTTCTTTCCAGGCACGGGAGGCGCTATTGGCACCGGTCCGAGCGCGGGTGGCGGAGACGCCGCGTGAGCGGCCGCCGAGGATGGCGGAGAGGATGGAGCCACCGATGGACATGGCGGCGGAGACGCGGGCGGCGTTGGCTTGGGCGGCCTGTTCCTGGACCTTATCCATGGCCTTTTGCATGTCGTCCTCGATGTCCTCGATCTTTTGTTGATAAGCGTCTTCCAGGGCCTTTTTGGCTTCGTCGCGGAGTTCGCGGGCTTTGTGGCGGAGCCGGGCACGGAAATCGACCTCGGATTCGCCGGGCTGGGAGTACATCTCGAAGGCCGGAGCCTTCATGACGGTGAGTTTCTGTTCGTGGTAGATGTGGTCGACGAACTCGTCCTTCCACTGGGTGTAATTCTCGGACTCCAAGGCAAAGGCGGGCAGGGCGCCGAATTCGCGTGCGTTGTGGGGCTGACGCTGGAGATGAGTGAGGTCCATCGTGGGTGGCAGCGGCTGGGTTTCGCTCCACTCGGGATGGGAATCCCGTTCGTCGACCTGGGTGAGGAAATGGATGTCCTTGGTGCCGTGGACGTCGATCTTGTTGTCGTCGAAGCGCACCGAGCCGGCGCGGAGGATGGCCGGGAGGTAGACGAGTTCTTCATTCAGGAACTCGGGCATGACGGGCAGGAAGAACTCGTCGATGCGACTGGAGACGACGGGTTTGTTGCTCTCGGCTTTCTGGGCCGCGGCGGTCATGCGCTCGGAAGCGCCCTTGGGCTTGTGTTCGACGACTTCGAACCGGTCGCGCTTTGGGTCCATGAGTTCCTTGATTTGGCCGCGGGCGAGGGGGCCGCGGAGGTAGGACATGACCCAGCGGACGTGAAAGGTTTTGAGGCCATCGTCGTGAACGTTGTTGAGGAGGAAGACGCGGCTGCCGAGGCCGGCGAGGATTTCCTCGATGCGCTGGCGGTCGAACTGGCTGTCCTGGGAAGCGGCGGCGCCTTCGAGGCCTTCGAGGACGCGGGCTTTGTCGCGTTCGGTTTGGAGACGGCCCAGGAACCAGGTGCCGATGTTCGAGAGGGCTTTGTAGTCGAGATCGACGGGGTTTTGGGTGGCGAGCAGAACACCCAGCCCAAAGGCACGCGCCTGTTTGAGCATGGTCATCATCGGCTTTTTCGACGGCGGGTTGGCCGTGGGCGGCAGGTAACCGAAGATTTCGTCCATGTAGAGCAACGCCCGGAGGGAGGTGGTGCCGGACTGGGCCCGCATCCAGCCGAGCATCTGGTTCAGGAGGAGGGAGACGAAGAACATCCGTTCGCTATCGCTGAGGTGAGCGATGGAGAAGATGGAGATACGGTTTCGGCCATCCGGGGCGGTGAGCATGGATTGGATGTCGAGCGGCACGCCCTTGAGCCAGACGGAGAATCCTGGGGAGGCCAGGAGGTTGTTCAGGCGCATGGCCAGGTCCCGACGCTTTTTCTCGTTATAGAACTCGTCGATGCTGATGACGCCGACGGAGGAGAAGGGCGGACTTTGGATGTATCCGATGAGGGACTGGAGGGTGAGACTTTCGTCGTTGGTCCAGCAGGTGTGGAAAATGTTCGAGAGCAGGATGTGTTCCGGGTCCTGGATGGGATCGGCGTCGAGTCCCATGAGGGAGAGCAGGCTGGACACGGTGGATTCGATGCGTTCAGCGAGCATTTCGGGATCGTCGAGGATCTCGAACTCGGGCACGTCGAGGGAGCTGAGGATGGAGACGGGGATGCCGGCGCTGGAGCCCGGGGTGAAGACGTTCACGTCGACCTTATCGGCGAAGCGGGCGATGCGGTCGCTGCCCTGGCCCCAGCTCTCGAGGCCGTTCCGCCAAGTCTCGGCCTGGCGATCGGCGAATTCGTCCGGGGTGAGGTTTTTTTTGCGTGCGTCGTCTTCGTTGATCCAGGGGCGGAAATCGGAGCCGCGGAGTTCGGGGAACTGGAGGAGAAGGTTCGAGATATCGCCTTTTGGATCGATGACGATGGCCGGGATGTTGTCCATGGCGGCCTCTTCGAGGAGGGCGATGCAGAGGCCGGTTTTACCCGAGCCGGTCATGCCGAGGACGACGCCATGGGTGACGAGGTCTTTGGAATCGTACATCACCAGCTCGTCGTCGAGTTCCTTGGTGGCGGTGTCGTAGGTGCGGCCGAGGTAGAATTTCCCCAGCTTCTCGTAGTCGGAAACGGTGATGTCCATGGTAAAGGAGAGTATTTTGTCAGGAGACCTTAAGTGATGAGGGGATGGCGTCAACTGGGTTGGAATGGGGCTTCGTGCTTTGAGCTTTGTCCGTGCTGGCTCGGCGTTGGGATCCAGCTCACCTGGTTCACCAGGCTCCGCCCGATTCCGGCTCGATGTGGAACGGAATCCCGGCCCGCCTTTATCCTAGCTAATTGCTGCGCCAGCCCTTAGGGTTTTTCCTCTGTGAGTGGGCCCGAAACAGAATGGACGGGATCGATCGATGGCGAGCGGCTTGCCCACGGGTTGGTGGCTCTTCGCGGGATGCTGGCGGCTCAGGCAGGACGTGGCGTGACGCACGTGCGGCTTCGCGAAGGGACGGTGGAGCAACTCGAAGCATTGGCGCCGGCCATTCGGCGGAAGTTCGGAGCGTGGCACCAGGGGAGTGGCTCCGGTTCCATGCCGGTTCGAGAGGAGCGAGAAGCCGAAGGCGCGCGGTCGAAGTCCAGGGTGAGGGTGACGAAGAAGGAGGGACGGCCGGAGCCCCGAGCAGAGCCCGAGGACGGAAAAAAGCCGGTGGCGGAACCGGTTGCGCGGGCGAAGCCTCCGCTGAATCCGCCGGGCGGGTCGAAGCGGGAGCGGCTGGACTGGCTCCGCGAGAAGGCGAAGGCGTGGCCGCCCGCGGAGGCGTTGGATTCGCTGCGGGAGACGATGGTGTTTGCGGTGGGGAATCCGGATGCGGAGCTGATGCTGGTGGGCGAGGCGCCGGGTGCGGAGGAGGAACGGGAGGGTGAACCCTTCGTGGGGCCGGCGGGACAGAAGCTGGATCAGATCCTCAAGGCGATGGGCTTCACGCGTACGGACGTGTACATCTCGAACATCGTGAAGTTCCGGCCGGCGATGGCGAATCAGGGGTCGGGGAACCGTCAGCCGTCGGAGCGGGAGATGGCGGCGTGCGTGGATTTTGTTTTGGCAGAGATCGACGTGGTGGAACCGAAGGTGATCGTGGCTTTGGGGGGGACGGCGGCACAGGGCTTGCTGGAGCTGACGGATCCGGTGGGGCAATTGCGCCGCGGGATGCGGGAGGTGAAAGGCGTGCCCGTCAAAGTGACCTATCACCCGTCCTACCTTCTGCGGAACCCGGCTTTGAGCGAGAAAAGGAAGGTCTGGGAAGACATGCTGGAAGTGATGGAGAGATTGGGCATGCCGATCTCCGAGAAACAACGAGGGTATTTCACGAAATGAACGCGACGGAAGCTTCTTCCCCGCCCGGTGCGGCGCCTGGGTCGAACCGGAAACGGAACCCGGTGCTGGGGTGCCTGCAGGCGATGGCCTTGATCATGGTGATCATGGCGGCGGGCGCCTTTGCGCTGTATTACCTGGGTCAGGACGGGTTGCGGCGGTTTTCGGAGAGTTTTTTGTCGGAGCGCATCGAGGAATCGTTTTTGGCCGAGACGCAACGCATTGCGAGCACGAACGGAAACATCCTGGAGGTGGCGACGCACGAATCGATCGAGGAATTCCGGCGCGAGAGCGTGGCGACGATGATGGGCTGGCAGCTTCCGGGGACGGGGAGCAACGTGGTGATGCGGGTGCCGGCCACCTACCGGTTTCACATCAAGCTGGACGGCTCGTGGAATCTCTGGACGGAGGGGGGCACGGTGATCGTGGTGGCGCCCGCAGTGGAGGCGACGTTGCCGGTGGCGTTCGACACGTCGAAGATGGATGTGTCGTCGGCGGGTGGGATTTTCAGCCCGCTGCGGAACCGGTCGAACATGGAAGTGCTGCACGGCCGTTTGACGCCGAAACTGGAGGCGAGGGCGCAGAGCCAGGATATGAAGGAGTCGGTCCGCGAAGTGTGCAGGCACTCGCTGGGGATGTTTGTGAAGAACTGGCTCTTGTCGGAAGATCAATGGAAGCCGGAGCAGTTTACGGAGATCAAAGTGATGTTTCCGGACGAGCAGACGCTGGATCCGGCGTCGATGCCCGCGACGATCTCGCTGCAGGAGGAGTTTCCGGCGCAGGCGTCGCAGTGAGCGGGGATGGAAGGCGGATGGTGGGGTGAGGTCGGAGTTTCGTGGCTGAGGCGGGACCCGTCTGGGACGTTGTCGCTGTTCGCAGTCCGAGGAGGGAGGTGGAGACGCAGCGGGTGATTTTAGGGGGAAATGGCCGAACGGTTACCAGTCCGGCTACGGACGGGTTCGGTAGGGGGTGGGTTGATTGACGAGTGACGAGTGACGAATGACGAGTGACGAGTGACGAGTTTTGATTTTTGAGGTTGGATTGGGGTGAGATGGAGGTTGGAGCGGCTAGGCGAGGATGTCTTTGACGATGTGGCCGTGGACGTCGGTGAGGCGGAAGCGGCGGCCCTGGAATTTGTAGGTCAGGCGCTCGTGATCGATGCCTAGGAGGTGGAGGAGAGTGGCCTGGAAATCGTGAACGTGGACGGGGTTTTCCGCCAGGTTGTAGGAGAAATCGTCGGTGGCGCCGTAGGTGATGCCGGGTTTGACGCCGCCGCCGGCCATCCACATGGAGAAGCAGCGGGGGTGATGATCCCGGCCGTAGTTGTCTTCGGTGAGGGCACCCTGCGAGTAGGTGGTTCGACCGAATTCACCGCCCCACACGACGAGGGTGTCGTCGAGGAGACCCCTTTGTTTGAGGTCCATGACGAGGGCGGCCGACCCGCGGTCGGTGGCCTGGCACTGCTCGGTGATGCGCTTCGGCAAACGGCCGTGCTGATCCCAGCCCTGGTGGTAGAGCTGGATGAAGCGGACATCGCGTTCGGCCAAACGGCGGGCGAGGAGGCAGTTTGCGGCGTAGGTGCCAGGCTCGCGGGCGTCTTCCCCGTAGAGTTCAAAGGTCGAGTCGGGTTCGTCGCTGAAATCGGTGACTTCCGGGACGGAGGCCTGCATGCGGAAGGCCATTTCGTACTGAGCGAGCCGGGCCTGAATCTCGGGATCGCCAAAGGCATCGAACTGGTCGGCCTGGAGGCGGGCGAGGTGATCGAGCTGGTTGGAGCGCGCCTCACGGCTGACGCCCTCGGGATTGGTGAGGTAGAGGACGGCGTCTTTGCCTGAGCGGAATTGGACGCCCTGATGCTGGGAGGGGAGGAACCCGTTCCCCCAGAGGCGGGAGTAGAGCGGTTGGCCGTCGCGGCCCTTGGTGAGCAGGACGACGAAGGATGGGAGATCCTCGTTCATGCTGCCGAGGCCGTAGCTGAGCCAGGAGCCGATGGAGGGCCGGCCGGGGAGCTGGTGACCGGTTTGGAAGAACGTGATGGCCGGGTCGTGGTTGATGGCCTCGGTGAAGAGGCTGCGGACGATGCAGATGTCGTCGGCGATTTTGGCGGTCCACGGGAGGAGATCGCTGATCTCGGCGCCGGACTGGCCGTGGCGCTGGAAATCGACAAAGGAACCGGCTATGGGGAGAGAGGCCTGGCCGGCGGTCATGCCGGTGATGCGTTGGCCTTTGCGGACGGAGTCCGGAAGCTCCTCGCCGTTTTGCGCGCGAAGGACGGGTTTGTGGTCGAAGGTCTCGATTTGGGAGGGCCCACCGGATTGGAACAGGTAAATGACGCGCTTGGCCTTCGGCGGGTTGTGGAAGCCGCCGGGCATGGAGGTGGATCCCGCGGCGAGGAGATCGCTGAAAGCGGCGGCACCGAGGCCGAGGGAGGTTTGGGTGAGAAAATCGCGCCGGGAATAACGGGGCTGGAAACGATGGCAATGCATTTTTTTAGGAGTGAGGAGGCTGGAGGCTGGAGGCTGGAGGCTGGAGGCTGGAGGCTGGAGGCTGGAGG
>CAZCRA010000215.1:0-6250 GCA_964500945.1 uncultured Verrucomicrobiales bacterium
GGGAGCGTTAGGTTGATCGAGGGGGTGCCCGAGCTTCGGGACGTGCGGGAGATTCCGTATTTGACCGCGGAGGAAGTGGCGTGGCACGCGACGTTCCGCGACATGTTGCTGGACGCGCACCGGCTTTGCCGGGTGGAGGGGTCACCGGTCGAACCGATGGCGGAGGACGTGTTGCGGTGGTTTGCGCAGGTTCGCACGGCGCCCGGGGCGGTGTTGGGAAGGGCGGATGATCCGGTCCTGGCGATTCAGCGGGTGCAGCGGCACGATCCGGACAACCCGATTCTCGCTTACGTGACGCAGCATCTCCGGGACAGGAGCATCCGGGTGATTCTGCCGCCACGGGGACAGAGTTTGCAGGGGCAGGAACGGTGGGAGCATCTGCTCGGCAACCTGGATCCGGAGGTGCACCCTTACCTGAGATCGCTCTTCTACCAGGGCGCGTTCGAAGATTTGAAGGAGCAGGCGGAGTATCTGCCCGAGGTGCGCGAGAAGCTGAGGATTTGGGGAAGGGAGTGGTTTGCTGCCGTGGAATCGCTGGCGCCTGAGTTGGTGGAGGATACGGCACTGGGGGCGCGGGCTTTCGCCACGCTCGAGAGGGCATTCAAATCGGACGTGAACCTAACCGGGAACTACCGTGTTCCCCGGGATGCATGGATCGAACGGTTTTCGAATCACGACGATGCACGCGTCGCGACGGTGATCGAAGCCACGGTGCGCGCCTTCACGGTATGGGAGGGAGCGAATCCGCTGGAGAAACCGGCGGGGGCGCTGGATCACGAGGCGTTGGTGGAAGCGCTGGAGGCGAAGGCGCTCCTCGATGCGACGTGGGATCAAGGGGTGCGAAACCCTTCGATCTGTTTTCTGGCGGTGCACATGGCGATGGCCTTGGGCGACGACGGGATGGCGGCGTCGTGGTATGAGCGGGGGAAAGCGCAGCGACCGGCGGACCGGTTCCTGGATCTCCTCTGGCTGCTCTATCATCACCCGCTTCACCACGGCGACGGTCAGGGACAAGCGCTTCGGGAAGCCGCGGCGGGGGTGCTGGAGCGTGCAAAGGCGGAGGACGGATCGCTCTGGCCATCGATTCAGGCGGTGTCGGTGGCGCTCCGGGGCCTTCCGCGGCGTCCGGAAGATGCCCGGTTTTGGGAGTTCTACGTTTCCAAGGCGCGAGCGCATTTCGACCGGTATCCGGACGATTTCTACCGGCGGACCGAACACATCGTGAACGCGTTTGGGATGGGGCGACACATTGAGGCGCGGGATGAGTTGGCCAAGCTGCAGCGGCGAGGCGTGCTGATCCCGTTCGGCCATTTTCCGGTGGAGGAGCCGAACCAGCTTCAGGATATCATCGTGGAGCGGGCGAAAGCGATGGAGTTGGAACAGCGGCGCCCTGGGCCGGAAGAACGTGAGGGTGCGGACCGGGCCGGGCGGTTCTCGGGATAGGGGGCAATTTTAGCAGGACGGCGCATTGCCCAGAGAGCCATGATGTGGTAGGTGAGGGGAGAACGGTTGATTCTCGAGTAATGCCTTCCTCACCCAGCTTCATGGTCTTTCTATTAGCGGTTGCGCTTTCGCTGACCTCCCTTGTCACCGCGGCTGAGACGGTCGAGATCACGCAGAAATCCAGCAACATCACCCTCCCCGTCATCGTCGAGAAGGTATCGAATGGTCGATTAACGTTCCGCGCTTCGAATGGCGAGCGGTATGAGCGACCGCTGAGTGAACTGACGGACGATAGCGTCGCCCGGGTTCGCGCTTATCTGGAGGCAAAGGCGGCGGCGCCGTCGGGAGACGTGGCCTTGTTTGCAAGATTGAACGAGCTGATCGGGCATCCATTTTTTGGCGAGAAGAACCTTTGGGACGAAGAGGCCGGGGAAGTGGCGAAGCGACTGGGCTGGCGGATGGAGAGCCGCACGGATCGTTCGAGCAGTTATCGCAGTTATACGGCCATCGACTATCAGTTTCTGAATGCGCACCCTTATTGTACGACGATTTACGGCGGGCCAGGGGACAAAACCGAGCGGATTTCGTTGGTGTACGCCAACAAGGGCGACTTCGGCAGCAGGCTGGGATTCGGTCCGGAACACTTCCGGGAGGCGCATCCGGACCGCGAACCTCCGGGGGATCTGGAGGAAGCGATCGAGGCGGATGCGGAGTTGATCGGCGAGCGTCTGACGCAGGGGTTGGGTGAGCCGGAGAAACAATATTACGGCGAGCGCGACGACCGGAGGGCGGTGCAGCGATGGGACTTGGGCGAGCATGCGCTTCTCCTTTCGACTTTGGAGGGCGAGTATACGAGTTTGCTGATCGTGCCTGCGGCGAATGCGGACAACGAGGGGAAAGTGGATTTCATCACGGATTCCGATTTCCGGAAGATGCAGGTGAGGAACGTGATTCGGGAAGCTCGTGGGGACGTGCTGATCAAGAACATTCCGATGGTGGATCAGGGGCCGAAGGGTTACTGCGCACCGGCGACCTTCGAACGAGCGATGCGGTACATGAACGTGCCGGCCGACATGTATCTACTGGCGACGTCGGCGACGGACGTGGGCGGTGGCACGAACACCCGGAAGCTGTCGGAGGATTGCAAGAAGATTGTCCGCAGCAAGGCGCGCCGGATCCGGGAGTTGGAGTTGGAAGAGGATTTTGAGATCGACGAATTGAAGGATTACATCGATGAAGGGGTGCCGGTGCTGTGGGCGATGCGAAGCCTCGATCCGTTCAACCGTTTGGTGAATCGCCGGACTCGGGAGCGGGAGGCGGCGACGGATTTTGGCGCGTGGGCGCGGGAGATCCAGACGGAAGCGGACGAGGTGGCGCCGGGTTTTGCGACATCGATGACGAATCACCACATCTGCCTGATCATAGGGTACAACGAGCGAACGAGGGAAGTGGCGGTGAGTGATTCCTGGGGTCCGGGTTACGCGCTGCGTTGGGTGCACGTGGACATTGCGCGAGCGGTGACGAATCCGGGCGGGTTTGTGATCGATTTCTGAATCGTGGTCAACGCAGGATGGGCGCCGGGATGAGGAAGGCGTGTTGTTCGAGCAGGCTTTCGACGCCTGTCCAGATGATGAACTGGGAGAGGTAAGCCATGAGCACATAACCGGTGCAGATGGGAAGAACCAGGCCGCGCATGGTCCAGTTCAAGACCGGGTGAGCCGGGCGCGTGGTATGGCGGGCGCGGGAAGCGGCCCAGCCGAGGGCGATTCTCGACAGCAAAGCAGCGGTGACGAAGGGCAGAGCCGGGAGCCAGGCCAGTTCCGGCGAAGGGCAGGCGATCTTCAGAAGGAAAAGGGGAGCGGCAAGACCAAGGGTAATGAGCAGAGCGACGGTGTGCGAGATGGGCGCGTGAACGAAGGCCTGGCGGGCAAGGTTCGGCCGAAGGAAAACGCGGAAGTCGCGCTCGATGGCGAACTGAGTTTGGAGATGTGGCAGGATGGAAGCGCCGACACCGAGGGCAAGGCATCCCGCGATGGCGAACATGCCGCCGCCACCGCCTTTCCCATCGGCGGGCAGGGAGGTCGAGATGGAAAGAAAGAGGAAAGGTGGGAGCAGCCAAAGGATACCGCCGAGCAGGGCAAAGAAGCCGGTGCGCAGGAGCCGGAGAAGGCGCAGGCGGCCGATGAAGGCCAGGACGCCGTCGCGGACGCTGGAATAGCCGAGGCCGCGTCCCGGGGCTCCGAGGGCGGCGAGGAAGAGCAGGGCCAGCACCAGGCAAATGACCGCGCCGGCCATGCAGAGGGCGAGGAGGACCTGGGTGATGCGAGCCGGGGCGGCGCCGGGATCGATAAGGAGGGCATCGCGGCGTGCGCTGGCCATGAAGCGGGCCGGCAGGAAGAGGAACGAGGCAAAGCCGGCCAAGAGACCGATGATGGAGGCTTCCCTCCAACCGGGGAGGCCGTGCCGGAGCTGACCGGATTTGGCGACGCGGCCACTGGATTCGAGAAGGTATCCGAGGGCGAGTAGGTTGAGGACGGGGATGGAAGCGCTGAGGGCGAGGAGAAGCAGGATGGAAGGTAGGCCGGCAAGGCGCTGGAGGACGCCGCCGGTCTGGCGGAGGAGCAGGGAGAAACCGCTGAAGGTTTTGTAACCGCCGGGCGGGGGCGGCGTTGTAGGATAGGGAGGGTTCGGAAGGGAATGAAGCGCGGGCGACATTGGAAGGACTGGCAGTTTTGGGGGCTGAGCGCTCTGGTGTTTGGAGGGCTTGTAGCGTGGTTGTGGCGGGTCGATGAAGTGCAATCGACGCCGGATTTTGTAGGGACCGACGTCGAGGTGATGGAGGCGGTTACCGAGTTGAACGAGGCGTTGCCGGATCCGCCTGGTTTGGCGAGTGACCTGGCGGTGATGCGGCGGATGGGTCTGGCGTTGCTGGGGACGATTCCCTCGCTGGAAGAGATCCGGGCCTTTGAAGCGGAATCTCCCGAGGTGCGGCTCGATTGGTGGCTGGAGCAGGTTTTGAGGGATCGGCGCTTCAGTGATCACCTGGCGGAACGGCTGGCGCGGGCGCTGGTGGGAACGGAGGATGGGCCGTTCCTTCTGTACCGACGAGGCCGGTTCGTGAACTGGCTGAGCGATGAAATTTTGGCGGGACGGGCCTACGACGAGGTGGTGCGAGGGATGATCGCGGCAGAAGGGGTGTGGACGACGCATCCGCCGGTGAACTTTCTGACCTTCACGGTGGATGGCGAAGCAAAGCCGGCGCAGGTGGATCCGGTGAAGCTGACGACGCGCTTTTCGCGGGCCTTTCTGGGGCTGCGGCTGGATTGCGTGCAGTGCCACGACGATTTGTTGGGCGATCGTTGGGAGCAGACGGACTTCCATCAACTGGCGGCGTTTTTCGGCGAGGCGGAGCTGGGGTTGACGGGGATCCGGGAAGACGCTGAACGGGAGTATGCCTTTCGGTATCCGGGGAAACGGGACGAGGAACGTGTGCCGGCGCTGGTACCGTTCCTGCCGGAGCTGTTACCGGCCGAGGGGACGCGGCGGGAGCGTTTGGCAGGCTGGGTGACGCATCCGGAGAACGGCGCCTTCAGCCGGGCAACGGTGAACCGGATTTGGGCGGTGATGTTTGGCGAACCGCTGGTCGAACCGGTGGATGACCTGCCGCTGGAGGGGCCCTGGCCGGGGGCGTTGACCGCGCTGGCGGAGGCGTTCACGGCGTCGGGCTACGATTTGTACGACCTGATCCGGGTGATCGCGAAAAGCGAGGCCTTCCGGGCGGCGGGCGGGAGCGGGCCTCAGGCTTTTCCCATGACCCGGCTCCGGCCGCATCAGGTGGCGCACAGTGTGATCCAGGCGTCATCGGTGCAGACACTCGACCGGGACGCGCACTTGCTGCGCCGGCTGGGGCGCCTGCTGGAGAGCCAGGAATTCGTGGAGGCCTTCGGTGATCCGGGTGAGGGCGAGTTCGAGGAGTGGGCCGGGACCATCACGCAGCGGCTACTGATGATGAATGGAGAGATGGTGGATGAGCGAACGGAGCCGAATTTTCTTATGAACGCGGCCACGCGGATCGGGGCGTTGGCCGGTGGCGATGCTGAGGCGGTGAGGACGGCGTATTTAACCGTGCTGACGCGGCTTCCTTCGGAGCGGGAGCTGGCACATTTTCGGACGCGACTGGAGGGGCACAAGGGCGAGGCGCGTTCGCGGGCGATGGCGGATTTGTTTTGGGCGCTGATCAATTCGACGGAATTCTCATGGAACCACTGAACACACGAGGGCTGGGGTGTGGGCGCGCGAGTCACTGGCAGCGGCGGACGCTGCTGAAGGGAGTGGGCTGGGGAGCGCTGGGATGGCTGACGCCGCTGAGTCAGCTTCTGGCGACGCAGGCGGAGCGGCGGGGCGGGCGTCCGAAGTCCGTGATCCTGCTATGGCTGCAGGGTGGAGCGAGTCAGTTGGAGACCTTCGATCCGCACCCCGGGAGTCCGGTGGATGGCGGCGCCAAGGTGATCGACACGGCGATTTCCGGCGTTCGAGTAGCGGCCGGGCTGGAGCGAACGGCGGCGGTCCTGAATCGCGCGACGTTGATCCGGTCGGTGCGCAGCCTGGAGGGCGATCACCAGCGGGCCACTTACCATTTGAAGACGGGATACCGGATCAATCCGGCGCTGGTGCATCCGTCGATCGGCGCGGTGATTTGCCACGAGCTGGGGGTGGAGGGGTTGGAGGTGCCGGCGCACGTGTCGATTCTGCCCGGGCGGTTCGCGGCGCGAGGCGGCTATCTTGGGGCGCAATGGGACGCGTTCAG
>CAZCRA010000216.1:0-6192 GCA_964500945.1 uncultured Verrucomicrobiales bacterium
CGCGAACTGGCGGCGCCAGGTGGAGCAACTTCCGGACAACGCGGATTTGAAAACCTCGCTGGCGGAAGCTGAAGCCGGGCTGGAGGAGGCTCAGGCTGCGGCACGACAGGCCGATGAGGCTTTGAAGCAGGCGGTGACGGCGTTTGAAGCGGCGCGCGAGGAGTTCGCCAAGCGCGAGCGGGAGTCGGCCGAGTCGGAAGTGGCTCACAAGGCGGCGGAACGCTTGGTTGCCGAGTATCGCGAGGGTTTGGAGCCCTCGAAATCGAAGATGGACGAGCTCCGGCCCGAATTGGAAGAGGCGCGACGTGCCTGGCAGGGGGCGCGCAAGGAGTGGGACCGGTCGCGACGCGAGCTGGAGCAGAAGCAGGAGGTGCTGGAGGCCCGGAACGCACGAGTGACGGAGCTGGAAGAAGCGGAGAAGGCGGCGATCAAGGCGGTCGAGGCGGCGCAGGGTGCGCTGGCACCTCTGGAAAGTGAGCTGCGCATGGCGGAATATTTCGTGGGTAAATGGGACGCCGCGGAGGTGAACCTCATTTTGCGGGAGGAAACCGAGGCGTTGCGGCGTTTCGAGAGCGAATTGGCCCGGTTGGAACACGAGACGGGGAAGGGTAGGGAAGCGAAGGCCGAGGCGGAAGCGGCGCTCGGGGAAGCGCGCCAGAAGCTGGAAGCTGCGAGCGAAACGGCGGCGCAAAGCCTGCAGAAGCTGGAGGGCCTGGCGGATGTGTTGACCGAGCGAGGGCTCGAGGTGATGGCGATGAGTTTGGCCCTGGAAAGGGGTGGGGAACCGGACGCTGCGTTACGGGAGCAGACCGAGCGTGCTTTCAGGGCCGCGAAAGAAGAGGCCGAAGGAGTTCAGGCGACGCTGAGCGCGGCCACGGCGACGGTTTCGGCGGGGCCGGCGATGCTGGAAGCACACGCGGAAGCAATGGCGAGGTGCGAGGCGGCGATCCGGGAGGGTTTGGAAGCGGAGAGGCGCCAGCGGGATGCGATTGAGCGGCAGACGCGGCAAATCGCCGATTTGCGAGCAAGGTATCAGGAGCTGAAGCCGGTCCGGGAAGTGGCATTAAAGCAGAGTGGGGAATAATTGGTTGCGCACGGCGGGCGGTTGGGTAGATTCCGGCCCTCTGTCGATAGGGTTTCGAATTTCCAACCTGGAACGAACGATGTCTCAGCACAACAGCCTCAAAGGTGCCGCCGGCACAGGCCAGAAGCGAAACGTCTTGAAGCGTTTCGAGCGCGTCAAGCTGATGAAGCAGCGCGGCCAGTGGAAGGAGGGACAGAGCCCGATCGGTCTGCCGAAGACCAAGGGCGAGGGTTGATTCGGGTCGCTCCCGGGTGGGGCGAACCGTGATTCCCCCATGCACCCGCGGCCCGGCAGAGGGGAAACTGTTTCCTTTCCTTCGCCATGTCCGACCGTCCGGGTGTTCGCATCAATCGCTTTCTGGCCAACACGGGTCAGGGGTCTCGCCGTTCCTCTGAGCAGCTCGTGGCTGAAGGGCGCGTGACGATCAACGGCAAGGTCGTCACTCAACTCGGTGCCAAGGTCCTGCCGGGCGATTCGGTGAAGGTCGACGGACGGCGGGTCCATCCCCTGGAGGAGGTCACCCTGCTCTTTTACAAGCCGCGAGGCTACCTTTGCACGCGTCGGGACACGCACGACCGCCGGACGATCTACGATTTGCTGCCCAACCGGTACCGTCACCTGGCGTATGTGGGACGGCTCGATAAAGAGAGCGAGGGGCTACTTTTGCTCACTTCGGACGGGGATCTCGCCCATGCTCTGACGCATCCGAGTCATGAGATCGAGAAGGAGTATCACGTCCTGACGAACCGGCCGCTGGATCGCGAAGACGCCACCAAGTTCATCCGGGGCGTTCACACCAGCGAAGGCCTGGCCCGGGCGGAACGGGTGGAAAGCCTGGGGCGGAACTGGACGTCGCTGGTATTGAAGCAAGGTCTCAAGCGGCAGATCCGCCTGATGTTCGCCAAGTTCGATTACAAGGTGAAAGAGCTGACACGCGTCCGCATCGGGCAGCTCGTGGCGCCGGACTTGAAGCCGGGGGAATTCGTCGAACTGGAGCGGGACGGCCTGGATCTGGTGACCCAAAATCCGCCCGCTGAGGTCGACTGACGGGAAGGCCCGCCTTGAAAATGCAAACGAGGCGGATTCAACGGTCACCGGAGAGGCTGAGATCGAGGGTCGAGGACCCTTTCTCCGCCGCGGCGGCGATTCCCGTCCTTTCGATTTCGGGCCGGTCCGCGCCGTAGGCGATGGTGTAGGAGCTGGGCGCATAGACCTTCGGATGGAACTGGCGGCCGTTGATCCGCACGGTATAGAGGATTTCACCGGTGGCCTCGTTCGCGACCTGAACGACGGGATTTGCGGCATCGAACTCGAGGGTCGGCAGCCAGCCAGCGATTTCGCGACCGTCGTTGTCTTCCATCTCGAGATTCACCGGCCATCCCGTCATCTGGGGATCGCCAGCTTCGATGTCGGCAAAGCGATGCCAGGCTTCGAAGACGATGGAGCGGTCGTTTTTGCGGAATCGGGCCACGCCGAAGCCATCGGCGCGCTTCAACTCGTCGGTCCGGTCCTCCGGGTTGGCGTAAGCGAGCATGGTGATTTTGTTCCCCAGACCATCTTCGTAGTCGCCGGTCCACGGGAGCGGGCTGTCCGGGACGGGATTGGGGCCGGGCTGTTCGTCTTCGGGATGCCACCAGCGACCGTAGATCGTGTTGACGATGGCGGGATTGGTGAAGCCGAAGGGTCCGTCGCGGTGGGCGTCGATGCCGTGCTGAACGACCACCGTGAGGTGCTGGTCGCCGCAGAGGTGGGGTGCCCAGGCGCGGCGGATGGCGCTGAGGGCCTTGTTGCGGCCGGTTTGGGGCCAGCCGTTGCAGTCGAGATCGGCCAGCAGCGGGTTGTCTGGCTGCCCATGGAGGTGGACAGCGCCGCAAAAGGCGGTCTGGGAGAGAACCGCTTTCATTTCCGCGCCGGTCCAATCCTGGCCCCATTCATCGAGGAACGTCAGTTGGCGGTCGCCCAGGAGTTTCAGGCCGGGCACATCGACGGAGGAACGATCGTAAGCGGGATCATTGATGTGATCGGGCCGGGGACCCATCTGCGGGATTTTACCCATTGGCCCACTTTTGAACTTCCGGTCTTCGAGGATGGCAAAATCCACGCCTCCGATCCGGAGCCGGGTGTAGTAGACGCCGATCCCCTGCTGGATGGGGGTGGGATCCCACGCGTCGGGCAGGTGCCAGGTTTGCTGACGTTCGACCATTTTGACGTAGTCGGCTGGACGAGTGTAGCCGCCGTCGTGGCCGATGCGGGTCTCGGACTTCTTCCCGCCTTCACCCCAGAGGTTGGGGTGGCCCACATCATGGTCGTCCGGGATGCTGATGACGGGGCGATCCCGGAGAACGTCACGAAACTGGATGCCGAACTGAATCCAGCCGGCGGTATGTTGATTGTGGTCGTAGGTCTGGTCGCCAGCGAAGAAGAGGACGTCGGGATCGATGAACTGCAGGTTTTCGATGATGTTCGGCCGGGGACCTTGGGTCCGGGTGGAGTTGCAGGACATCGACGCAATGACGATCTCGTTTTTGTCGACCGGATCCTTGCGGATGAGGCCCTCGAACATGGCCTCGTCGCCATGGCGAAGCCGGTAGGGGACGTCTTTCGATGAGTCCCAGTCACGGATGCGAAAGTGGGCGGTCCACCCCGGATAGACGACGTTCTGGCGAGCGACCTCGCTCCATTCACCCTCCATTTGGAGTTCCAGGCGGACGGTCCGGGGTTCATCATTTTTCAGAGGGTAAAGTTGGGCCGTGAGTTTCAACTGTCCGGCGTCGTGGGTGTAGAGGCCGAAGGCGATGACCTCGGAGCGTGCGACGTTCACCGCCTTGAGCCGGCCGGAGTCGGGTTTCCCATCCTCCGGAGCGATGGCGCGGGTCCACCACTCGCCGGTGGCCAGGTCATCGAGTTTTGCCCAATCCGGTCCGAAGGGCTGGGGCGGTTCCGCGCGGAGGACGGAAAGGGAAGCGACGGTGGAGACCGAAGCGATGAGGAGGGTGAGGAAGGGGTTTCGAATCATCAGCGGACAGCCAAGCGGGGGGAGCCAGGGAAGCAAGGCAAATTTGCAGGGGGCGTTCGGAAACCCGCGTGGCCGTGGTGGTGCGAGGTCCGTGAACGGGTCCGGAAGGAGCGGAAGGAGGTTTGGCCGGGACGAGAGAAGGGTGGGGCGGGGCTCGGGACGCAAATTCGGCGCTGGCCAAGCGTCTTGGGACGTCAGATAGTGGAAGTATGAACGCAAGACGAAGTTTTGGATGGGCACTGCTGCTGGCGGTGATGACCGTGGCGCTGCCGGTCGGGACGGAAGCCGGGCCTTTCAAGAAGACGCCTCAGAAGCTGGATGCCCGGATTCAAAAATACACGGCGTTCCTCGAAGCGATTCAGGCTGAACCGACGACACGGATTCCGCCGGAGATCTTGAGCCGGGCGCGTGGCGTCATCATCATGCGGGAAATCAAAGTGGGGCTAGGGATTGGGGCCGAAGCCGGCGGTGGGGTGGCGTTGGTTCGGGACGGGAAGACGGGCAAGTGGAGCCCGCCCGCCTTTGTGGCGAGTGCCGAGGGAAGCTACGGTTTTCAGATCGGAGGGCAGAAAAGCGACACGGTCATGCTCCTCATGGACGATCTTGGGATGCAACTGCTGCGCGAAGGGGGTGTCGAGTTCGGCGTCAATCTGCGCGCTACGGCGGGCCCGGTGAGTGGGGGAGGTGAGATCAACGTCAATTCGATCAGCGAGCCAGTTCTGCTCTACGGGCAGACGGGAGGGCTCTATGCCGGAGCGGCTTTTGAAGGCGGTGGTATCGTGCCGCAGAAGAAGGCCAACGCGATCTATTACGGGAAGACGATGGAGCAGGTCTTATTCGAAGGTCGTGGCAAGCTGACTCGATCCGGGCAAGAGCTGATCGAGAAGTTGGACGCCTATTCCAAGACTGGCGGGAGAAGAGCGGCGCCTGGGGCTTCAGTGGCGCCGTTGCGCGCCACCCCACTCGCTGGGGAGGGGGAAAATGCTTTGCCCGAACCTGCGGCTCCCGAGAACGCTTTCGGTTTCCAGGGGGAGCGCTGATGCTCCGGATGTCAGAGATTTAGGCGAGACAACACCAATCGGCGCGCGGTCATTTCCGCGCCGGTGGATCATTCTTGAGCGTATACTCCCTTCTCGCCTTACTCATCATCGTGGCCATCTCCCGGGTGGTGGTCCGCATGGGGACGTTGGCGCTGATGATGACCGGGCTCGGCTTCGACGCTGCCAGTTTCCAATCCTATTCGGCGTTCTTCGGGGTCGGATTCACGACGCGCGAGGCCGAATTGGTGGTGAATTACCCGATTCGTCGCCGGATCATTCGCGATTTGATTTTGGCGGGGAACATCGGGCTGACCTCGGCGTTCGCGACGCTGGTGGTGACGTTCGTCCAGGAGCAGTCCACCCAGGGCGTGCTTCAGATGATCGGGCTCCTCCTCGGGGGCGTGGCCTTTCTTTGGATCGTCTGGCGCGTTGGACTCTTGCGCCGCTTACTGGACCGGTTTTTGCATTTCACCCTGGAGCGCGGCGGCATGGTCCGGGCGATGGATTACGAGCTGCTGCTTCGGGTCGAATCCGGCTACTGCGTGTCCGAAGTGGAGATTCTTCCTGGAAACTCGCTCGCTGGGAAGAGCCTGAAGGAGTCGCGTCCAGCCGAGCGCGGCCTGGTGCTGTTGGGCATCACGGATCGCGAGGGGAGATACCGGGGGACGCCCACGGCGATCGACGTGATTCAGGCGGGTGACGTGGTGACGGTCTATGGTCAGGAAGACGAGATCCACGCGCTCTCGCAAGAAGGGACGGAGGATGGGGAAGGTGAGTCTGCGGAGAGTGGCTCTGATGAGCGCAAGACCGATCCCTGACATTGTAGCGTTTACCGTCACGATCGTGGAGACCACGATTCGTTGATGATTTCTACACTAGCACGCTTTCAGCCAAAAGGTCAGAAATTTGGGGCTCTCCTCCGCTTCTCCGATCTCTTTCCAGCTGAACTGGCAGCGGAGATCCGGGCGTCGCCGGTAACCCATGCGGGTCCAGAATTCGTCCAGCGGACGGTAGCCTTTCGGACGGGCCGGGTGGTCTGCGGGCCGGTCGAC
>CAZCRA010000217.1:0-6182 GCA_964500945.1 uncultured Verrucomicrobiales bacterium
AGAACGGTGTGGACCCGCGTCTGACCTCGGCGACAGCCAAGGTGAGCGACGGTCCGCTGCCTCCGGCTGGTCTGGCTCAGGTGAACTATGCTGGTTTCCAGCGTGACAACACCTTCCTCAACGGCTGGTCCCAGTTGGACTTCCTCGAGGTGCTGCCGGCGACCAACCTGGCGCGTCCGGAAGTGTCCATCACCCTCAGCGGCTCGAACCCGGTAGTGAGCTTCGACAGCGTGCTCGATGTACTCTACCTGATCGAGAAGTCGGCGGACCAGAAGTCCTGGACCGTGGTGAACGGCGGAGCGCCGGTGACGGGGACAGGTTCTACCCTCGATCACACCGACACCTCCACCACGCTGGTTTCCGGAACTCCGGTTTACTACCGTGTGATGGGTCTGTAAGGCAAGTCAACGAGGTGCTGAATACGCATCAGATTTGACTCAACTTTGCGGGACGGCATCCTCGGGTGTCGTCCCGCTCTTTCGTTTGGAGTTAGAGAAGAAATTTCACCATGCTGAGATGACTTGGGGGGAAGAAAAGCTCCCAATTCCGTGAAGTCCGTGGACTGCCAAAAATCTGTCCGTGGCCCGAGATCCGGATTTTATTGGGGTGAAAAATGGGACGATGAAAAAAGTGACGATGAAAACGACGTTTCAACTCACGCTTGAGGCTGGCGCACGGATGGCTTGGCTCGTTTTGTTTTTTAGTTCTTCGATTTGCGCATCAGGACAGGAGCAGGAGCAGGAGCAGGATGAGGCTGGATCGGCCGAGAATGCGGCTGCATCACATGGCTCAGGGGTAGAACATGCACCGGGGCAGGCGGTCAGCGAGCCGTCAGAAGAGGCGCGGTCCGCCCGGGAACTGGCGCTCCATCTGGCGGAGCCATTTCGACAGTCGGGACGGACGGGACGGTCGTCCGCGCAGGCGACGGAGTGTTTAAAGGAGCTGGTCGCGCTGTATTTGGAGGAGGGTCGTGTCGAGCTGGCGCGGGAGCTGGCTGAAACCCTTCCGAAATTTGAGCGCTGGACGGCGCTGGCAAAGGTCGCGCGTTACCAGGCCGTGAATGGTGACCGGGAAGCGGCAAACGCCCTGATCGAGGTGGTGAAGGCGGGAAGCTCGGCCTATGGCGGCGTCTGGCGGGACTGGATCGACACCGAGGTGGCCGTGGCGCTGGCCGGTGCGGGACGGTCCGACGAGGCGTTCGATTTGGTTTCGTCGATTGTGGACGATGCCCGCCGGGAGTATGCGCAGGCCGTGGTGACGGTGGAGACGCTGGGAGGTGGGCAGGATGTGGCGATGTCGGTGAAGGTCGACGATATCGGGGTTCCAAAAGGGTTTTCTCCGGAGTATCTGCGCGCGGCGGAGCGGTTAGTGGGCGTGGTGGGAAATCTGCTCGGACGAGAGGAAGCCGAGGCGCGCGAGGCGGCGATTGGATTTGGGGCGAGGTTAGCGGATTATGCGGACAACACGCGTGGGAACGCGGCGCTTTTTTATCTGAAGCTGGCCGAGGTTTACCAAGAGCACGGCGAGCCGGAGATGATGGAGGAGATGGTGACCAGGGGATTCAAGCATTTCACGGCGATCAGTCCATATCTCCTGGAGTATTATGAGGTGCTCGCCAGGTTGTCGGCGATGGCGGATCAAGCTGGGCGACGGGATGTCGCGCTGCGCTTGGTGGAAGAAGCTCCGGCGCGGGTGGAGGTGTTGGCGGACCATTTGAAAGCGGAAGCGATGGCGCAGATTGGCCTGGCGCGAATGTCGTTAGGGATGCGCGAGGAGGCGCGCGCGGCCTTCGATCGTGCGATGGAATACGCCGTGGAGTGTCCGAACCCGAATGCGGGACGGTTGGGGGCTTTTCGAGCCGCGCTTTTGATGGCGGAGGCTGGGTTCACGCCGTCGGAATCTTACACGGAGGTTTTGAAGGATTACCCGTGAGCTATGGCCGTGGTATCAAAGTGCCCACTCCCACTTGCCGGGGGAGACCCTCGCGGCAGACGGTTTCCGGGTTCCCGTGCCATGCGATCTTCCCTGCTGGCCGGGTCCGGCGGCGGAAAAGGGTGGAGTGGATGGCAGGTCCTGGGGTGGATGCTGGCAGGGCTCTTGGTGGCGCAGGGTCAGGAAACGGGGGGACTGCGCGGAAGCGTGGTGGACGCCGAACTGGCCTTTCCGCTGGAAGGGGCCGTGGTGCGCCTTCTCGAAAGCGGGGCGACGGCCAAGACGGATGAGAGTGGGAACTTCTTTTTTAGGGATTTAAAGGCCGGGACCTACACGCTTCGAGGGGATTTACAGGGGTTTGTCGGGGAGACCCTGAGTAATGTTCGGGTGAATGCCGGTCAGATGAGCGAACGAACTCTGGCGCTGACGGCCGAGGTGGTGACTTTGGATGAGTTCGTGGTGCGTGGGAGCGACTTCGAGGAAGAGTCCGGCGCGGTCGCCATGCTGGAGATCCGGCAGTCTTTGGACAGCTTTGCCGATGTGCTGGATTCCGACTTTTTTTCACGGGCCGGCAGCTCGGACGTGGGAGGTGCATTGACGAAGGTGGCGGGGACGTCCGTGGTGGACAGCCGTTACGTGGTGGTTCGCGGTTTAGGTGATCGCTACAACGTGGTGGTTCTGAACGGGGCGCGCATTCCCAGCTCAGATCCGGACAAGCGCGCGGTGAACGTCGACATCTTCCCGACCGATTTGGTGGAGACTCTCGTCACCTCGAAGACGTTCATTCCCGAGTTTCCCGGTGAAGCGACCGGGGGATACATCGACATCGTCACGAAATCGATTCCCACCGAGCCCTTTTTTTCCATGAGCCATAGTCTGGGTTACAACACCGCCTCGACGGGTAACCCTAACTTTCTGCAGTATCGCGGTGGGGGAACTGGGATCTTTGGGAGTGCGGAAAGCCGTCCACTGCCTCAGTTCCTGGTGGGAACGAACCGCGTTTCCGGATCTTTGCCCACGACAAGTTTTTCGATCACCGAACCTCCGATTGGTGCGGTCAACGCGAACAATCTCCAATCGAGGCAGTTGCGCGCCGATGCGGCCGATTTTTTTCGGGGGACGACCATGGGAGTGACGACGGGCGAGGCGCCGTTCGATTTCAGCTTTGACGCTTCGGCGGGAACCCGGATCGAGTTTGCCGGCCGTCCGCTAGGGCTGTTGGCTGCGGTCACTTACTCAAAAGATTACAGGCTCAAGTCGGGGGTGCGCGGCAAGGCGAATCTCGGTAGTGGAAATAACCAGCTCACCCAGCTCTTAGAATATTCCGAAGGGGAGGAGGAACTGTTAGCCGGGCTGCTTTTGGGCGCCGGTTATCAGCTGAACGAAAATAGCACGTTGGCCGTCACGTTTTTTACCAACGTGGCCGCGTCTGACTCGGCCATTTTTCAGATTGGAGAAGATGGCAGCGTAGGCAGTAACCCAAATGATCGAACGAAACTGGATGATGAGAACGAGCTGCTGATCAAAGAGGGGCTGGTCTACGTGGAGAGGCGGCTCTCCACGTTTCAACTAGCGGGGGATCATTTGCTGGGGGATGTCGGCGGCGGTTCGCTCGATTGGACGGCAGCTTACAGCATGTCGTCTCAAAACGAGCCGGACCAGCGATTTTCCAACCATAGTTTCACGCGTTCAACTGGGGAGTGGAGCAGTTTGGGAGCGGATTTTTCCGGCCCACCGTTCGAGCGCCTGTGGCGACGGCTCGACGACACGAATTACAACCTCGATGCAAAGATCGATGTGCCTCTGTTCAGTGACGGGAAGGGGACCAGAAAGGCGGTGGCTTCCTTTGGCGGGGCGTTCGACCACTCGACGAGGGACTTCGCTTCGGAGAACTTTGCTTATGCGTTCAACACGGATCAGGTGCCCGAATGGCCGAACAGCGCGACGCCGGTTCCCTCCGACTCGGCGGGATTGACGCCTGGCGATGTTTTACCTTCGGTCGACTTAGTCGATACGCTTGTGCAGGATATCGGAGGAACGGGTTCTCAAATCATCACCGATCAGACCTTCATCACGCGCCCGTCGTTTCCAGCACCCGCAGAAAGTTACACGGCCACTCAAAATATCTTCGGCGCCTTTGGCCAGGTGCGTTTTGATCTCACCAAGAATCTCGAGCTGCTGTTTGGCGCAAGGTTTGAGTCCACCGACATCGATATCCAGACGGGGATCAATGCTGCATCGCTGAACCAAGCCATCTCCAGCGGCGCCCTGATCGTCGATCTGGCGACTGGCGAGCGCTTTACCCTCGACGAACTCAACAATCCCCGGATCACGCAGACGGATGTGCTGCCTGCCGCAGGGATCAACTACGATTTGTCCGACGACATGAAGCTGCGTTTTTCGGCCACGAAAACCGTGGCGAGGCCGACTTTCAAAGAGGTGGCACCGGTCAATACGCGCGATCCTGGATCGAGTGATTTCGTGGCCGGAAACCCGAATCTAAGGATGTCCGACATCACGAACGTCGACTTGAGGTGGGAGTGGTTTCCGGAACGCGGAGATCTCTTTGCCGTGAGCGCGTTCACAAAGGACATCCGAAACCCCATTGAAGTTTTCACCTCGGGGTCGGTGCGGCAGTTCGGAAACGAAGTCAGTGCGGTGCTTTACGGGTTCGAACTCGAAGCCCGGAAAGGTTTTGGCAGCCTAGCTCCCGAGTTGGAGCCCATCTCAATCGGTTTCAACTACGCAAACATCACGTCGCAAACTGAACTCACCGAGAACTCGATCACGAATCGTGGCAATGTGGGGCTATCGACGGACCGCCCGCTTCAGGGTCAACCGAACTACACGATGAACTTTGATCTCTCCTACAGTTCGGAGGAGCACGGTGTTACGGGCAGCCTGCTGTTGAACGTGACAGGACAGCTGCTTTACCTCGTTGGAGCGAACGACGGTCAAGATGTCTCCGACGACATTTTGCAGCAGCCGTTCACAAGTTTGGATTTTACGCTGTCCAAAAAGCTGAACGATCGCTTCAAGCTCGGATTTAAGGCGTCCAACCTGCTGAATTCGCCCGTGGAACGAGTCTATCAGAACGGACTTTTACCCTACAGTATTCTGGATGAGGGAACGTCATTCAGCCTCTCGATTTCGGGAGAATGGTGATGGTCGATAAGGCCGACCACTCGATCATGCAGGCCGCAGTGGTATGAAACAAATTCGTCACTTGTGTGCCGTCGCAAGGAGCAAGAGGAGGAAAAATGGAGAAAAATAATTCGAAAGCCCGGGGTTTGTTGATTTTTGGCGGCGTTGTAGGTGTCGTCATGGCTGGATTGGCCGTGATTGGCGTGGTTTCCTTAAATCGGAACGAAAACGGCGCCGGAACTCCGCCGGAGTCTCCAGCGGAAGTCGCGAAGACGCTGGGAGGTGAAATGGAACCGGCGCTGAGGGGACCGGTTCCGGATTCATCCGCGGCTTCGCCATCGGCAGGCGCGCTTCCTTCCTTCCTTTCGCCGGCGACTCGTGGAGGTGGCAGCGGGCCATCTTCGGGTGGGCCAAGTCGTTCGTTCAATGGTGCGTCTGCTGGCGAGCAGTTACAAACCGCGAAATCCTATCTCAGCGAGGGCATCTTCGAGAAAGGCACGATCGATCCGGAAACGGGGGAGGAAGTGATTGTTCTTGAACAGGAGGACATTGAAAAGGCTGCGCGGGCGCTTGTGGCGATGAACGAAGCGATTTCATCCGGGGTGATTTCCAGTTCCTCGGGCTCTGGAGAAAACGAGACCGCCAGTTCGTCGGCGACTCCCGGAGGTTCCGTCGAAGAGATTCTGGAGGGATTAGGGTTTGAGGCCACCGAAGCCATCCTGACGGAAGCGGTTCGTCAAGCCGAACAGTCACAAGGCGTCGAAGGAGCTTTTGAACTAGTGCTCGGCATCAAAAACCTCGATCTTCGCCAGGATGCCACGCAAGTCCTGGCGGGTGAGCTTCTCGAAAGCCACGGTTTCGACGAGACGTCCGAGCTGTTCCAGAAGCATCTCGGTTGGCCTAAGCAAAATGCTGACGGTGTCATCTCGGTCAAGGCTCGGAAATTGGGGATGACCAACTGAGAGGGATCTCTGCTGGCCTCAGTAAAAGTTTGGGGACGGGAGAGAGGACGAAAGTCTGGCGACTTCCGCTACGGGGGGAGGCGTGGGAGGTAGCGGAGTTCGCCAGAACTTCGTCGGGGCGGAATGGGGACGAAAGTCTGGCGA
>CAZCRA010000218.1:0-6159 GCA_964500945.1 uncultured Verrucomicrobiales bacterium
CTATCTCCTAGCTCCCCCCTCACGAACTCAACGACGCCGCATCACCTGGCCGTCGTAAACCACCTGGAACAGGCGGAGGAGGAGGCGGCGGCGTTGTTGCCGAAGCAACCACCGTTGCCTCCCGCGGCGTCCCGGCTTCCTCGCCCTCTTCCGCGGTTCCCCCGCGACCCTGACTGCGCTCGTGGAATTCCCGGGAAGTCATCGTCAACACCCGCGACCGGTTGTTCTTCTTCACCACGTGCATGTAATAGTCCACGAAAGGCTCGGTCACCTTCGCCTTGGCATCGAACGGCGCCACGATCAGGAGCTGGAGACCGAACTTCTGGAATAACCGCATCGCGTATTCCGCATAGTGATCGTCGATCTTAGAGAACATCTCGTCCACCACCACGAAGTGAAAGCGGTCGCTCACTTCCGCTTCTGGATCGATATCGAATTGGTAAACCACCGCCGCCACCAGAATCGTGAACGCCAGCTTCGCCTTTTCGCCACCGGATTGCCCCATGCTGTCGGAGTAATAACCGCGCTCCTCGCCTGTAGCCCTCACCGTCTCGCGCGCCCCGAAATCAAACCAGCGGCGCACGTCGGTCACTTTCTCCCGCCAGCGAGGCTCGTCCCGAAGCCGGGCGATCATCGATTCGATCCGCTTGAATCGCGCCTCGTCCGCTTCGAAAGAGCGCCCGTCGAAGACATCGGAAAGGCATTCCTTCATGATCGACTGGAACTCCTCGATCTCCTTGTCCTTCACCACCTTCGGCTCGAGTTGCATGAACGAAGCGTGAACGGGATCGTAATCGATCGTTTCCAGGCACTTGTTCAGCGTCTCGATCCGGTTCAAAATCTCTTCCCGCTCGTTATTGAGCTGGTTGTTGAGCAGCCCCAGCTCCGTCGTCACCTTTTCGTTCAGCCGCTCCTTGAACCGATCCTCGTGACGCGGCAAGTCCTCCTGCTCAAGACGGTCGTGTAACCGGATGAAATCCCCCAGGTAAGCCGGGTCATCCTGAAGCTCGTGCTCCATATGCCGGAACTTCCGCAAAAACCGGCCCATCGACTGGTGCAGCGCCTTTTCGACCGGCTCCAGTTTCCGTCGAACCTGCTGAATCTCCGATCGCAACCGTCCCAGGTAGGCATTTTCCTGCTCGAACAACGCTTCGGCCGACACCTCCAGGCCCTGCCGTTGCAAATCCTCGACGATCACCGGGAAATAGGCTTCATGCGCCTCCATCTCCCCCGCCGCCCGAACGGCCGAGAGACGCTCCTCCGCCGCCTGGATCCATTCGCTCGCCTGCGCGATCTCACTCTCCAACACGCCGACACGCTTGATGGCCTCGGCCTCCGCCCGCTTCAGCGCCTCTTTCCGCTCCTGCGCCGCCTTGAACCCGGACGCCATCGCTGACACGGCCTGGTCCGAACTCTCCAGCGATTGCTTTTCCCGCAGCAAATCGGACACCTCGCGGTCCACCGCACCGTGATCGATCTCGACGAAGCTCTGGACGTCGAGCGCCTTGCCCATCGCGTCCAGCACCCGGCGCAACGATCCTTCCCGCTCCTCCAGTTCGCCGGCCTCCAGCACCGCCTGCTGAAGCCTCATCGCCACCCCCGCCAGATCCTCGCGCAGCATCTCGATCTTCACGGCGTTGTCCCATCCCAGAATGAAGCGCCTTGGATCCGCCACGCTCGCCCGGTCGTCCTTCTCATGCCGTGACGGATTGAATCGGACGTGACGATCCTTGGTCAGCGCCATCGCGCGTTGTTCCTGAAACGCTTCGATGTCCTCACAACAGCGAAAATCGAACCGCTGGACCAACTCCGCCTTCAGCCATGGCGTCAGCGGATTGTCCTCGCGCAGACGAAGCTTCATCAGCAGCGATCGCTCCCCGACATCGCTCCACCCCGCCAGCGCCTCTTCGACCGGAGTTCCTACCCGGTAATAAACCAGGCGCAGCCCCCGGCCGCCGAGATCCATCAGTGGCGTCTCGTCCAGATACCGGCTCACCTCGCGGTAGGAATCTGCCGGCACCAGCAAACTCAATCCAAACGGACGTAGCACCATCTCGGCTGCACTTTGCCACTCCACCGCATCATCCTTCACGGCCATCAACTCCGCCGCGAAAGGCAGAACGTCGTGTTCCAAACCCAAGGTCTGGCAAAGCCGGCGACGCATCTCCAGCAAGGGCTCGGGGAGATTCGAAGAGCGCTGCGTGAGCGCTTCCAATTCCTTCTCCAGGTCCTGCCGCTTGCGATCCAGCTCGTGACTGCGCACCGCTTGGTCCAGCTTTCGTTCGCCCAAACCGTTCAACTCCGCTTCGACCCGGCCACGCGCGTCGTCAAGGGCACGTTGCGCTTCGGCAAAAGCCTCTTCCGAATCCAACGCCGAATCGATCCCACCCTGCGCCAGCGCCTTCCGGTAGCGTTCGCAATGCGCCCGTCGCTTCTGCGATTCCTCTTCCTTCCGCTGGATCAAGAATGGCAGCGTCCGAAGCCGTTCGCCCCCGGCATTCTCCATGTCGTTCTTGATCCGGCGCAACTCGTCGTCCGCCTCGTCCACCTGCCGCCCCAGCTTTTCCACCTCCCCGGTCAGCCGGCCAAATTCCGCTTCCCGCTCCGTCTTCAACGTCCCGAATAACTCGATCGTCCGCACACGGAAAAAGCAGTCGCAAGACCGCTCGATCCGCTCGCGCTTTTCCAGCTCCGTCCGCAGACTCTGATAGTCCGCCCCCGAAGCCACGATCGGTTGAAGCGCTTCATACTGTTCCCGTGAATCGACCAGCAACCGGTGAGCGTCCGAGAGCTGCTGGAAGTGATTCAAGATATCGTCGATCCGCTCCCGCCAATCGGTCGACTCCAACATGTGCGCCCGGATGAACTCAGTCAGACTGCGGATGTCCTTGACCGCTACCGTCTGATTAAACACGTCCATCGCCTTGGGACGCATGTTCGTTTCGCTCAGGATCCACTTCTGATACTGAAGAAACGTCTTGGTCGTCTTGATGCCCTGATCGGACAGGCGCGACCCGATCTGATCCACCGATTTGATCTTCGAGAAGTGCTCCGCAATGTCCTTCTCACCTCTTGCGAAGCAATAGATCTTCTCGACCTTTCCTTCGATCCCGCCATACAGCACCTGCGCGATCGTGAAACCCTTCCCATTCCCAGCGTTATGAAAATACGCTAAGAGGATACTGAGGTGCTTCCCTTCCTTCCTTAGATAGAGCGTCGATGCCTTGTTGTCGCCCGTTGAGCTGGCGTGACCGTAAGCGCCCAGATAATACGATCGCTCGTCCCTCTCGCGCTTCCGGCCAGTCGAACCGGCCGCCACGTTGTAGTTCCTCACCCCAGGCCGGACCAACAGCGTCAGGATGCTGTCGACCATCGTCGATTTGCCACTGCCGTTCTGCCCGATCAAGAGCGACGTCCGCCCCTCAGGCCGGACCGTGTGAACCTGGCCCCGGGTCGAATCCAGCGTCCCCCAGTTCATCACCTGAACCTTGTTCAGCCGGTATCCGGGAAGCGCTCCCGCTATCATCTCGTCCATCATGATCTTATCCAGGAAGTTGAACGTCCTGCTTGACTTCAGCCTGCTGCGCCACGGGCGACGCCGCTTCGAGTTGACTCTTGAGTTCTTCCAATCGCTCCGCCGTGATTCGCGCCTTCAAGATCGGGCGAATCTCGTAGGCCGGCGGGGTCGTCGGCAGTTTCCGGACGAATCCCAAGTCCTGCGCCCGGCCCAGCAGATGCTCGAACTTCTTCCGCAATCGCACCGGGTCCTGCCCATCCGCGATCAATTCGCCCAGGCGCGACTGAATCTCATCCAAATCCGCAAGACACCGCCCCTCCTCCAGTTGTTGTTCGTCGAACCGCCTCAGCGCATCACGGAGCAGCACACAAAACAGGGTCAGCTCATAACCCAACCGGCTTTTCCGGATGAGCTTCGGCATCCGGTCATAACCTTCCGGAAGCTCTTCCTCCTCGGTTTGTCGAAGATACGCAAATCCCTCCGGCTCATCGATCACCAGCACCAGGCCAATCCGCGCGAAGTAATTCTCCAATCGCCCCCGGTGCGCCAAGACCACGTCCCAAATCTTGCGATCGTCGACATACACCGCCCCCTGCAGCAGCCGCACCGCCGCAATGCTCGAATCGTGAAACTCCGGAAAATAACTCATGCTCTTCGTCGTGCTAACATTCCAATCAACTCGAAACCCAATCCTTGATCATCATCCTGCCCGGCACCGCCGCCGAGCCACGGCTTCATCCCCGCCGGAACACCACCCGGGGCACCTCGAGCCGTCGCATCGCTCCCCCGCCTTCTTTCCCCTCGAAACTCACCTCGTCGCTCTCGTCCGCCTCCACGAGATGCCCACCTTCCTCCGCTAACTGCACATACGCCAGTATCTCCACCACGCCGTTCCTCGGCGGATGACGCTCCAGAAGCCCCGGCAGACTCACCGAGGCCTCCCGCTTCACCGCCTCCGCAATCCGCTCCCGCATCCCTTTCCAATCCAACCTCACCATCTCCACGAACAAATCGAAGCTGTCCTCCAAGTCCCCGCCACTCGTCGCGTCCACGTTCAATTCCATCGCCGCCACCTCCGCTGAGGGCGACCAAAACGGCCGGCTGAACGTGGGAAACACCCGGATCGGGGCATCCACCGCCAATTCCACATTCTCCGGAGGCGATTGCCGGTTCTGCCGCGCGTACCGGAAGATCTCGTCCATCGTCATGGCCACCTTCCGGCGTTCGTCCGCCACGCGCCCATCCAGAAATCGCGCGATCGAAGCCGACAACCGCTGGTTCGTCTGCATCACCTGCTCCGCCTCCGCCGTCAGCGCCGGCATCATGAAGCGCAGCAGACTGAGGTTCTCCGTTTCCCCCTCCAGCGCATCGACCTCGTGCACCGCATCCACCATCCGTCGCAGCGTCTCCTGCCGGCCCGGCGAGAGAATCAAATTCACGAAACCGTAAAAGCTCTTCCCCGCATCCGACTCCTTCAGGATCGACTCCGCATCGAGGACAAACTCCAGCAGACCGCCCTTGTGATCCCCCGCCATCTGCCGGTCCTGGACCTCCCGCGTTATCTCCTTGAATTGATCCTCCACCCGCCTGAAATCCCCCATCACCCGCTGAAGCAGGTCCAAGACAAAATGAAACTTCTCCCGAACCAGCGCCGGATCGGGCCGTTCCACCTCACCTCGCTGCCGAATCCGGTCGATCCGCGCCTGAATCCGGTCTCGTTCGCGCTCCAGTAACTCGACTTGCCCATCCACGTCGTCCCGCCCGAAAACCGAAAGCTCCCGCAGGCTCTCGACGATCGTTTGCATCCGGCTCTCCGCCCCGATCGCCTGACCTTCCGACGGGAGCGTTTCACGAACAAACCGCAGCGCCGCCTCAGTGTGCGAGGTCAGTTGATACACCGGCTCATCGCTCCCCCCGGGGAAATAACGCTGCAGAAACCGCACCTCGCTCTTGCACCACGCATTCAGATAGTCTCCCGCCTCCCCAGGCAGCGCCTCGGGATCCTCCACCCGGATCGCTTCCTGAAACTCCGCCAAATCGGCCTGGAGCTGCTCGTGCCCCACCGCGATCTGCTGCTCCCTTTTGAACTCATTGTGGAGGAAATGCAGGATGTAACCTCCGTTCCCAGCCCGCAGCAGGCGCATCGCCGGCGACTGAGCCAGGAAATCTCTCAGTTGATTAAGATCCACTAAATGTCTTATCACCCAAACCTTCGGGAAGATCAAGCACTCTTCTGGAGGGAATGTTAGGAACCAGACGGAAACCTCACCAACAGGAGGGGCAGTCGGTTAAGCCCAGCGAGCGACGAGCAACGCCGCCCCGGAATTCAGAGACTTGCGCCCGCCAGGGAAGAGATTCTTGCCACCCTGCGCAGCCTGACTTCATCTGAATCAAACGAGTCTCTTCGGCGCGGTGCAGGGTTTTTCAACAGCCTGTTCAGCTGCTTGGTCGAGAATCCTGGTGAGTTTTAACCGAGTTCATAAGAATGGGAGCGAAGCGCTCATAAGCTCCCAAAGGCAACCCAACGCGTCCAATTCGGACCCCTTCCCTTTCCCGCGTCACCCTCCCGCTCTGAAGCGTCACCACTTCACCTACTCCCTGAAGCAACAGACGAATGAACCGGGGGAACCAGTCCCAGTCCC
>CAZCRA010000219.1:0-6108 GCA_964500945.1 uncultured Verrucomicrobiales bacterium
CGAAACCAGAATCCGTTTCCAGGCATGAATCCGTTCATGGAACAGCGCTGGTCCGATGCGCATCTTCGCATGATCTCCGGTTCTCTGGAAGAGTTGGGATTGACCCTGCCGGAAGCCTACAGCGCCATCGGCCAGGAACACATCAGCGTGGAAGGCAGCGGCGCCAAAGGGTATTACCCAGACGTCGCGGTCATTGAGGAGTCCTGGCGGCACGGCATTCCCTCGGTGTGGACGCCCGAGCAAGCCGGGGCATCCGAATCGGAATCCTCCAGCGGCTCACCGACCTGGGCCGGGGGCACCAGGGCTCCGGTGCAGATGCCGCGGATCGTGCGGCGGGAGCTTCCCAAAGAGCGTTGGGTGGAAATCCGTCACGACGATGGCCGCCTCGTCACCGTCATCGAGATCGTCAGTCCCGCCAATCGCGGCTCCCGGCGGCTGGAGTATCTCACCAAACGCGCGGATTACTTGGCCGCCGACGTCAACGTGGTGGAGATCGATCTTCTCCGCGGCGGGAAACGCTTGCTCGACATGAGCGATGAACAACTCCACGCCGAGTTCGGGCCAGCGGAGGAAACCTATTTCATCTCGGCAACTCGCTCCTTCGACCCGGATCGCCTGGAAGTCTATGCCTGTCCCTTGCGAGAGCCGCTTCCCTGCATCCACATCCCCTTGCGCTATCCTGACCTCGACGTCCCCCTTGACATCCAGCGCCTCGTCAATCGCTGCTACGAAACCGGTCGCTATTGGAAGCTGGACTACACCGCACCCCTGTCCCCGCCTCCAAACGACGAAGACGCGCACTGGATCGCGGAGCGGCTGCGGGAGGCGGGGCTGTCGCTGGTGGAATGAAGGGCATAATTATAACCCGCCGTAGGTTGGACCTCCGGTCCGACTTTTCGTAATTATTTCCGCCATGCCCTCCCGCCACGACGGCCAACGACCTTCCACCCCATTGCAGCTTTCCCCCCGCGATGGTAGTCTCATCATCACCGATGGCTTCTCACCGCAACCAGAATCCGTTTCCAGGCATGAATCCGTTCATGGAACAGCGCTGGTCCGATGCGCATCTTCGCATGATCTCCGGTTCTCTGGAAGAGTTGGGATTGACCCTGCCGGAAGCCTACAGCGCCATCGGCCAGGAACACATCAGCGTGGAAGGCAGCGGCGCCAAAGGGTATTACCCAGACGTCGCGGTCATTGAGGAGTCCTGGCGGCACGGCATTCCCTCGGTGTGGACGCCCGAGCAAGCCGGGGCATCCGAATCGGAATCCTCCAGCGGCTCACCGACCTGGGCCGGGGGCACCAGGGCTCCGGTGCAGATGCCGCGGATCGTGCGGCGGGAGCTTCCCAAAGAGCGTTGGGTGGAAATCCGTCACGACGATGGCCGCCTCGTCACCGTCATCGAGATCGTCAGTCCCGCCAATCGCGGCTCCCGGCGGCTGGAGTATCTCACCAAACGCGCGGATTACTTGGCCGCCGACGTCAACGTGGTGGAGATCGATCTTCTCCGCGGCGGGAAACGCTTGCTCGACATGAGCGATGAACAACTCCACGCCGAGTTCGGGCCAGCGGAGGAAACCTATTTCATCTCGGCAACTCGCTCCTTCGACCCGGATCGCCTGGAAGTCTATGCCTGTCCCTTGCGAGAGCCGCTTCCCTGCATCCACATCCCCTTGCGCTATCCTGACCTCGACGTCCCCCTTGACATCCAGCGCCTCGTCAATCGCTGCTACGAAACCGGTCGCTATTGGAAGCTGGACTACACCGCACCCCTGTCCCCGCCTCCAAACGACGAAGACGCGCACTGGATCGCGGAGCGGCTGCGGGAGGCGGAGCTGTCGCTGGTGGAATGAAGAGGCTGTTAATGGACAGGGCATTTTCCCTCGGGAACCTTCAGGAACCGCGAGTGACAGCAATACACGAACACGTTGCAGCTCTCTTTTTTTTCCGTCCCGGGTTAGCGACTTCTTTGGCTTGGTGTTGACTGCCTGCATCCCGGCTCGTGCCGGTGCTAACGGCTGCGGGCGTATCGTTTGCGACGCACCGTGAAGATCCTCGAACCCGGCGGCAAGGAGAGTGTGCACCACACCGGCATCGTCACCGGACCCGCCAGCGGCATCGAGGTCGATTTGGACGCCGTTTTTTCGTGAGCGCGCACCACGCCGCTTTCACCTAAAGCCGCATCTCGGGGTTGTCATTTCTGACGAATTCCGCCAACCTCCTGGACCCGGAGCGCATTGGCGCCTCGCCGAGCTGAGATCCAGCCGCTGAAAACCCATGACCATCGCGACCTTTCTCTTCTTCACCGCTCTCGTCGGATTCATCACCTGGCGAATGACGCGTGGCGACGACCACGGAACCTCCACCGGTTATTTCCTGGCCGGGCGAACGTTGACTGGCGGATTCATCGCCGGTTCGTTGCTGCTAACGAATCTGTCCACTGAACAACTCGTGGGGTTGAACGGTGCGGCCTTTGGCGATGGCGTGGCGGTCATGGCCTGGGAAGTCATCGCCGGCGCGTCGCTGGTGCTGATGGCGCTTTATTTCCTGCCGAAGTATCTGCGGAGCGGTATCGCCACGATCCCCCAGTTTCTCGAGGAGCGGTTCAACGGGACGACGCGCACCCTCACGAGTTTCATCTTCATTCTGGCCTATGCCGGCATTCTCATGCCGATCATTCTTTACACCGGCGCCATGGGACTGATGGGGATTTTGGATTTACCGGCATTGACCGGGATCGAAAGCAAAACCGCGCTCCTCTGGCTCACCGTGTGGTTCATCGGGATCGTCGGGTCCATCTACGCCATTTTCGGCGGACTGCGAACCGTGGCGGTTTCGGACACGCTCAACGGTTTCGGCCTGCTCGTGGGCGGCGTGGCGATCACTTTTTTCGGGCTCAACGCCGTGAACGACGGCGGCGTCTTTCAGGGCCTGGCCGAGATCAGGGAAACCCACCCAGACAAATTCAACTCGCTCGGCGGTCCGGAATCCTCCGTCCCCTTCTCCACCCTGTTCACCGGAGTGCTCCTCTTGAACCTCTTCTACTGGACCACCAACCAGCAGATCATTCAGCGAACCTTCGGCGCCAGCAGCCTCGCGGAAGGGCAGAAAGGCGTTCTGATCGCGGGCGTCTTCAAAGTGCTCGCTCCGCTGATCCTGGTGTTGCCGGGCATCATCGCTTTCCACCTCTATGCCGAGGACGGCATTCGCCCGGACGAGGCCTATGGCACCCTGGTGAGAAGCGTTTTGCCGGGCTGGATGGCGGGTTTCTTCGCAGCGGTCATGGTGGGCGCCATTCTCAGTTCCTTCAACTCCGCTCTCAATGCCACGGCCACACTGTTTTCACTCGGCGTCTACCAACACCTCATGAAACACGACGCCGTCGATGAGGCAAAGGTCATCGCCAACGGAAAACTGGTCGGTTTGATCGTGGCCGTTCTCGCCATGACGACCGCGCCGCTGCTCGCAGGGCAGGAGAGCATCTTCGGCTATCTCCAGAAGATGAACGGCCTCTATTTTATCCCGATTTTTTCGGTGGTTCTCGCAGGTTTGGTTTTCCCGCGAGCGAACGGGTCCATGGCCAACATCGCCCTGATCGCCGGCTGCGCCATTCTGCTGCTGGGATACTTCGTGCCGCCGTTTTCGTCCTGGACCGCCGATCCTCTCGGAAACTTCCACTTCCTCGGAATGACCTTCGCCGCCCTGATGCTCTTCCAGTTCGTCATGAGCAAGCTCCAGCCACTGCCTCAGCCCTGGGAACACCGGCACTCGGGCGACGTCGATTTGACGCCGTGGAAATACGCAAAACCCGTCGGGGCCGGCATCGTCATCTTTGTGGTGACGCTGTATCTCTCCCTGGCCGACTGGTCGGTGCTGACGAACGCCGGCTCCTGACGAGGACCAGGGCACGAGTCGCCAGGAGATCCTTTTTTCGGCTTGAGTCCGGGGCAGTCTTGACCGAGGTCGATGGTCATGGAGCAGCGCGTGGGCGCCATTTTGCGCAGGGCCTTCGAGTTCTCATTCCTCTCCGACGTGCCGCTCTTCCGCAGCGACACCCCCGAAAACCACCTGTTTGCGAATCAGCTCGATCACCTGCTGCACCTGCGCCGGGGAGGACGGGATCTTCTGGTGATCATCGAGTGCAAAGGCCTGGCCATGACCCGGAGCTGGCTTCCGCGTTCCGGCCCCCCCGAGCCGGGGCGCGGTTGGTGGGTCCACTACGGTTCGCAGGCGAAAGACGTCAAGAAACAGCTCCTGAATCAGGCGCGTGCGCTGCGGCAGTTTCTGCGGGCGGCCACGGACAGCGAACCCGACATCGAGGCATGGCTGGTTCACGAGACGCGCGGGACGGCTCCGATCGTGGAAGAACTCGCTCCGAATCTCCTCGGCCGCGCTTTCCGGCTCGGAGATTTCCGGAACATCGTGAGCGATCTGAGCGCCACCTGCGAATCCGTTCCCGTTCACGCTTCGCCCTGGCTCATCGAACTGTCGCGCGGCCAATGTGCGCCGGGGCAGGCACATCCACCCCTGCGGGATGCGCTGCGTTACATCCATCACGCCTCCCAGACGCTGGATTCTCATGTGTATGGGCACTTCAAACCGAACCCCACCCGGAATCAGATCGCCGTGACCGGCGCCGCCGGGTCAGGTAAGAGCGTCTTCCTGGCCTATCTGCTTTGCGTGCTGGCCTCCGATCTTCTCATCGAGCTCGGCGGGGACGGCAGCATGCGACTTTCGCACCGCCCGGGATCTCTACCACCGGCGCTGCCACCGCCTGACCGGCGGAAGATCTGTTGTTTCGCCATGACAGCTTTTCAGGTGGAGGCACTGCGGGATTTCCATCTGAGCTTCAAACGCATTTACGCCGCCACGCACGCCGGTGGCGAACCAGCCATGGCGCGCGTCGAGTTTCTTCGCTGGAGCGGGGAAATCCCGCCGGACTGTAACGTGCTCCTCATCGATGAGGCTCAGGACTTGAACGAAACGGACCAGCGATGCGTCGCCTCCTGGTTTCATGAAGCGGGCGGCGGCGGTTTTCTGGCGGTGGCCCTGGACCGGCAGCAGCAGCTGCGCGCTTCAGGAGCGCGGGCGCGAATCGTCGAGGGCCTGAATTTCCGGGGTAAAACCCTCCAAATGCGCCGCGGTTACCGGCAGCCGTTTCCCGTCACCATCACTGGACTCGCCCTCCTCTACCGCTGGTTCAGCGCCTCGGGCCCCATGATTCGTCCGGAACGGGCGGAACTGCCGCTTCAAAGTTCGAAAGTCCCGACGTTCAAGGGAGGCGTCGGATTTGAGGTGAGCCGGGGCCTTCATTCCGGCGAGTGCCGCATCTCCATGCGGAACGATTCTCATCCCGGGAACAACTGGCGGCAGACGGTGGATCTCTTCTCGAGCGCGGGCGCGCTCAGGCGCATGTTGATCGCCCAGGACGTGAGGAAATGCGATGTCCTGTGGCTGCGCTTCAGCCAGCAGGATCCGGACCTCCCGAGCCTCACCCTCGGGCGAGACTTTGAATTTTATCAGATCGATACGCAGCATGCGTCAGAGTTCATCGACCGGAACATCAAAGGGCTCGAGTTCCCGATCGTCGTGATCGAAGGCACCCACGCCGGGATCGACGCCACGGCAGACCCGGTCGATCTCTGGACGGCTCGCAGACAGCTTTATCTCTGCACGAGCCGGGCCGTGGGATTCCTCTATGTCGTTTTGAACGAAGATCCGGCCCACGCGCCATTCCGAAAGGAAGTGGAGAAACTTCTGGATTCGCTGCGCCGCCCCCATCGCGGCCCTCACGAGTCCGGTTACACGTGGCGACTCTCCTTCCGCTGGAGAGATCGGGATGTCGTTCCGGTGTCCGATTACGAGGACGCGATCGCGTCCGAGGACGACACATTGTGAAAGGGGTTGCGTCCGTTTGAAGGAAATCTAATTTGGATCTCTGGCTCAGCGGCGGCGTGGCGGAATGGTAGACGCGCGCGATTCAAAATCGCGTTCCCTCGGGAGTATGGGTTCGAGTCCCATCGCCGCTATTCCGGGAGGTATTCAGCGAACCGAATGTCGGTAATCTCATCCGGCGCATCCTTAACCCGTTGAGCCAAAGAATCACCC
>CAZCRA010000220.1:0-6060 GCA_964500945.1 uncultured Verrucomicrobiales bacterium
TCCACCCGGAACTCGCCACCCTCGAAAATCTCGCCACCGTCTGACGCCCACCTCAGCAGGTAGGAACAAAACTCCGAGCCGTCCGGTTCTCGCCTCCACGTAGCGGCGTCGGGCAGGGCCGACGCCGCCATCCCAAGCCCGGGCCAACCCCTAAGCACGCGCCGCCCCCTTCCGCCGCGTAAGCTCCTACCTCCTACCTCCTACCTCCTTCACCCAATCAAATCCGGCACCACCTTAGCTGGCTCCACCCCGGTCAAACGTCCGTCGAGACCCTGAAACTTGAACGTGAACCGCTCGTGATCGAAACCCAATAGATGGAGAATCGTCGCGTGAAAATCGCTGATGTGCAGCGGATCCTTCACGATATTGTAGCTGAAATCGTCCGTCTCACCGTAGATCGTGCCGCCGTGGGCACCGCCCCCCGCCATCCACATCGTGAAACACCTGGGGTGATGATCCCGGCCATAATTCGTCCGTGAAAGACGGCCCTGGGAATAGATCGTGCGCCCGAATTCTCCTCCCCAGATGATCAGCGTATCATCGAACAGCCCCCGTTGCTTGAGGTCCTTGATCAAACCATAACACGGCTGATCGATGTCCCGGCACTGATCCGGCATTCGCCCGCCCACGTTGCTGTGGTGATCCCAGTTGTTGTGATAGAGTTGGACGAAGCGCACCCCGCGCTCCACGAGCCGCCGCGCCATCAGGGCCGAGTTTGCGAAGCTCCCGGGCTTGCGTGAGTCCGGCCCATACAGATCAAAGACGTGCTCGGGCTCGGATGAAAGATCCGTCAGCTCCGGCACGCTCGCCTGCATGCGGAATGCCATCTCATACTGCTGAATCCGGGTGTGCGTCTGCGGATCGCCCACTTCATGATAGTGCATCTCATTCAACCGGTTCAGCCCCGTCAACATCCGCCGCCGAATCGAATCGGATACCCCAGATGGATTTTGAATATAGAGAATCGGATCGCCTTTGCTGCGAAACGACACCCCGGCGTGCTCGCCTGGCAGATAACCGCTCGACCACAGACGCGCGGAGATCGCTTGCTCCTGCTCGCGATTCGTCGGGGTCGCCACCAAAACGACGAACGTCGGCAGGTTTTCGTTCATCGACCCCAAACCGTAGGAAGCCCACGATCCCAGACAGGGCCGGCCTGTGACCTGGTTACCCGTCTGCATGGCCGTGATCGCCGGCTCGTGATTGATCGCCTCCGTGTGAAGCGACCGCATCCAGCAGATATCATCCGTCACCTGCCCCATCCAGGGAAGCAACTCGTCGTTCATCCAAAGACCGCACTCCCCTTTTGGCGCGAACCGGTATCGGCTCGGGGCGATCGGAAGCCGGTCCTGGCCGCTGGTCATCGTCGTCAGCCGTTGCCCCTGTCGCACGCTCTCGGGCAGATCCTTGTCATACCACTTCTCCATCTCCGGCTTGTAATCGAACAGGTCCATCTGAGAAGGCCCGCCGACCATGTGAAGATAGATCACCCGCTTGGCTTTCGGCGCGAAATGCGGACCAATCCCGTGATCCCCGGCACCCATCGCTCGCCCAAGCAGCGACGCCAACGCCGCCGATCCCAGCACGTTCTTTCCCCGGCTACAGAAGAGCCGCCGTGTCATCAACTGCCGCTGTTCGTCAAAAGGATTCATTTGTTCAAGACCTCGTCCAGGTTCAGGGCTTTGCTGCAAATCATCGTCCACGCCGCCACCTGCACCGCATCCAGTGCGCGATCCGGTTCCGCGTCGCCCACACTCAAGAGCGCTTCGGCCTCCGCCGGAGCCGCCGCGTAGGCCTCGTTCAAATCCGCCCACGACGCCGCGAAAACCTCGCGTTCCTCACTTCGAAGTGGCCGGCAGAGCACTCGCATCGCCAGTTCATCCAACCCGGCCTCCACGTCCGTCCCGTGTTCCCGGGCCAATTCCTCCGCGAGCCGACGCGCTGCCTCCACGAATTGCGGATCATTCAGCGTCACCAACGCCTGCAGCGGCGTGTTCGTCCTTTCCCGGTGCACGCACGACATCTCACGGCTGGGCGCGTTGAAAATCTCCATGTTCGGCGACGGCGCCATCCGCTTCCAGAAGTTGTAGACCGTCCTTCGATAGAGATTCTCACCCTCGTCCTGCTCGTAAATCCGCGTGTTGCCTTCGGGCAAACCCACCACGTCCCAAATACCGATCGGTTGATAGGGCTTCGTTCCCGGCCCGCCCATTTTCACGCTCAGCGTCCCCGTGGCAGCCAGCGCGTAGTCCCGAATCATCTCCGCATCCATCCGGAAACGCGGTCCCCGGCTGAGGAGCCGGTTGTCCCGGTCACGCTCCAGCTTCTCTGGCGTGATCGTCGCCGCTTGGCGATACGTCGCCGACGTCACCAGCATCCGGAAGAACACTTTCACGTCCCAACCGTTCTCCTGAAATTCCAGCGACAGCCAGTCGAGCAGTTCCGGGTGGCTCGGAGCCGCCCCCATGATGCCGAAATCGTCCGGTGTCGCGACGATCCCCGTCCCAAACAACTGCTGCCAGAACCGGTTCACCGTCACCCTCGCCGTCAGCGGGTTCCGCGAATCCACCAACCACTGGGCCAATCCCAGCCGGTTGCCTGGCGCCCCCTCCGGCAGCGGATGCAGCACCTCCAGCGGAGCTGCCTTCACCGCGTCGCCCTTCTGATCATACTGACCGCGCATCAACAGATGCGCCATCGGTTCCTGGTCGGTCCGTTCCTCCTGAATGTGCGTCAGCGGACTGCGGGCGGCGATGGACGACTTCTCCGATTCCAGTTTCCGGGCGATGTCGCTCAGCCGCTGAAAATCCTCATCTCGCGTCACCAGATAATGGTCGTAGAGCGCCTTCACCTGCTCGGGCGTGCGATCGGCGTTTCGCGCGGCCAGCGCCACCTTCATCGGCCCCACCTCCTTGATTCGCCGGACTTCCCAGGGTTTCAGCTGTCGCCCGTAAATCCGCACATCCTGGACCGCCCCATCATCGAACACCTGGACATCGCTCCGCTGCCCAATCCGAAGCGGTGTCTCGGTCCGAATCGTACTTTCCTCCCCAAGGTTCTCCTTCTCGGTTCTCAGCCCCTCGGGCTTGCCGTCCACGTAGATCTGAATCCCGCCGGGCCGGCCAGAACCGTCGTAGGTCACGAACACGTGCTGCCAGGTCCCAGGCTTCAACACGTCGCGACGCGTGCTGACTTTGATCGCATCGTCCGGCCAGGCGTGAACCAGGTGGACCGCCAGTTTCCGGTCCTGCTGATACAAATCCCAGCCCCGGTAGCGATCCGCTTCATCCATCCGGGCAATGATGCCACCGCTCAATCCGTCCCGGCCCGCCCGGACCCAGGCACCATAGCTAAAAGCCTCGTCGCGCTCGAAATCCCCTGCGGCACCCAGATCAAACGTTCCTCCCGGCTTCATCACCGGCGCTGGACCAAGCTTTCCATCCGCCACCCAAGTCAGCTCTCCCGTCGGTCGAATCGGAATCCCGCTCCCACAAAAGCCGTCCACCCGGTTGCCGGCCCCGTCGTCCAGCGGAAGATGAACCACCAGCTGTTCCTGAGGCAAATCCGCATCCAGCACCTCCGGCTGCGCCGCTGCCAGCCAGCTTTCGAAACCCGGCCGGGCCTTCTCCCGGCGAACGGCCAAATCCGACTGCGCCTCGGCGATTTCCCCCAGAAGCGCCGTCCAACGCGGCAGATCCTCGTCCGACACCACGATCAGCGATGGCCCACGCCCGTCTTTCGCGTTCCCGTCCTTCGCCCGCTGCGTCGTGTTCCGGAAAAACGCCGCCATGGCGTAGTAATCCTTCATGCTCACCGGATCGAACTTGTGATCGTGGCACTGAGCACAGTTCATCGTCAGGCCCAGGTAAACCCAGCCCATCGTCTGCACCCGGTCGGCCGCGTAGTGGGCCAGATTCTCTTCATCGATCGTTCCGCCCTCGCTCGTCGTGATGTTGCACCGTTGAAACCCGGTCGCGATCAACTGCTCTCGCGTCGGGTCCGGCAGCAGATCTCCGGCGATCTGCTCGATCGTGAACCGGTCGAACGCCAGATTCCGGTTGAAGGCTTCGATCACCCAGTCTCGATAGGGCCAGATCTCGCGGTAGTTGTCGAAGTGCATCCCGTGCGTGTCCCCATACCGGGCTGCGTCCAGCCAATACCGGCCCCGGTGCTCTCCCCAATGCGCGCTGTCCAGCAGCGACCCCACATAGCGCTCGTAGTAGTCCGGTCGTTCGTCCGCCACAAACCGTTCCACCATCCCCGGCGTCGGCGGTAAACCCGTCAAATCCAGAGCCAATCGCCGTGCCAGCACATACCGGCTCCCTTCCGGTGCCGGCTCCAGCCCCGCCTCCTCCAGCTTCGCCAAAACAAAGTGGTCGATCGGATTCCGAACCCACTCCTCGCGCTCCACCTCCGGCAACGCCGAACGCTCCGGAGCGAGAAAACTCCAGTGCGGTTCCCATTCCGCCCCATCCTCGATCCAGCGACGGATCATGGCGATCTGCTCCGCGTCCAGCTCCTTGTGCGATTCCGGCGGAGGCATCACGTCGTCCTCGATGTCCGTCGTGATCCGATCGTAGAGAGGACTCGCCAGGGGATCTCCCGGCACCACCGTCGGCCCGCTCTCGGGATCGAAGAAGCCCGCCTCCGTATCCAGCCGCAGCCCCGCTTTCCGCGTCCCCGGATCCGGACCGTGACAGTGGAAACACGCATCCGCCAGAATCGGCCGGATATCGCGGTTGAATTGGACGGAATCAGCCGAAACAAGCCCGCTCAACAAAACGGACGAGGAGAGAACGATGGCAAAACTTCGCATGAGGGCAATCGCATGAAATCGAAGGGCCGGCACAAGAGCGCCTGATCCCGTTTACATACACTTACCCTACGCCCCGCCGCCTTTCAATGGCGATCCCCTCTCTGATGATCGTGCTCACCCAACCCGGCCGGCACCCCTCGCCCTTTCGAATTTCGCTTTCCCAATTCCTCTGAGCCGTGATAAGGGCTTACTGCGTCAGTCTCCCATTCCAGCCAACCATGACAGTCAAAACCACCGGTCTTCTCCCCCTCCTCGCTTTCCTCGTTACTCCCCTGATGCCCGCACTCAGTCCCCTCGTGGCGAATGCGGCAGCGCCGAAACCGAACGTCGTCATCCTTTTCACCGACGACATGGGCTATGGCGATCTCGGATGCTACGGACATCCCAGCATCCGAACCCCGAATCTCGACCAACTCGCCGCGGACGGCATGCGGCTGACCTCCTTTGTGACGGCCGCCTGGTGCGTCCCTTCCCGCACCCAGCTCATCACCGGCCGCTACATGCCCCGCGTCAAGTTCAACGGGTCCACCGGTCCCGCCGGGAACGGCGGCTTGCCCGACTCCGAATGGACGCTCGCCGAAGCTCTGAAAGACGCCGGCTACCGCACCCACATGCTCGGCAAATGGCACCTCGGCTACCGCGAGAAACGCTTCCTGCCCGTCAATCAGGGTTTCGACACCTGGTTCGGCATGCCCTACTCCAACGATTACATGAAGCCATGGGTCCAAACCGATGTCCCGTTGGGCCTCTACCGCGGCGAGGAAATGGTCGAGCATCCTTTCGATCAGGATCCAATCACCACGCGCTACACCGAGATGGCCGTCGACCTCATCCAAAAGGCGGATGACCAGCCCTTCCTCCTCTACGTCGCTTACGCCATGCCCCACCTTCCCCTCGCGGTCTCCGACCGGTTCCGGGGTAAGTCCCGCGCCGGCCTCTACGGCGATGTCATCGAGGAACTCGATTGGAGCGCCGGAGAAATCCTCCAGGCACTCGAAGTCCGCGGGCTCTCCGAAAACACCTTGGTCTTCTTCGCTTCAGACAACGGACCGTGGATCAACATGCCCCCGCGCATGCAGCAGAAGGGGAACGAACTCTGGCACGCCGGCTCCGTCGGCCCACTGCGCGGCCACAAGAGCGATACCTACGAAGGCGGCCCGCGCGTCCCGGCCATGTTCCGCTGGCCCGGCACCATCCCCGCCGACGTCCAGGAGGCGTGCGTGCAGACGGTGCAGGCGATGCGG
>CAZCRA010000221.1:0-5933 GCA_964500945.1 uncultured Verrucomicrobiales bacterium
GGAGAAGGAAGAAGGGAGAAGGGAGAAGGAGGGAGAATAAATATGGGATCGACAAGATTGATGGGAATCGATAGCCTCGCTCCTCAGTAGTCATGGTCAACTTCGCCCGAACCCCTGCCCGGCCGCGCGTCCTCATGGTGGATGACGACGCCAGTTTCACCAAGATCACGACGATGCTGCTGGAGAAGCGGGGCGAGTTCGAGGTGGAATCGCTGAACACGGGCATTGGCGTGGTGGAGAAAGCGGCGGATTGGCAGCCGGACATCATCTTGCTCGATTACATCATGCCGGGGATGAATGGTGGAGAGGTGTATCAGCAGCTGAAGAGTGATCCGAAGACCAAGTTCATTCCGGTGATCCTCTTGACGTCGCTCGTCGATGAGGACACGCCGGTGGAGCTTGGCTTGAGATCGGGCCGGCTGACGATGGCGAAGCCGGTGGCCGTGGATCACCTGGTGAAGAACATTGGACTTCTCCTGGAATCGGAGTTCCGGTTTCACGGCGGGGATCCGGGCGAGGACTGTTTTGAGAATTGAGGCTGGGCTTGGCTCCGGGGTGAGACGGGATTAGTGTCGGGCAAACGCTCATCACCGTGATTTCCTTCGTCCGCGACGTCTTTGGTTTTCTCCGGGGCAAATCGACCCCGTTTCAGATCTATTCCGCCACGAAACTGGCGGGGATTCTGGCTTTCCTGCCTGGATTCAAAGAGGCTCCGGGTCTCTTCCTAGCGGCATCGCTTCTGCTGCTGATCTTGAATACGAATCTTTTCGTGGCCGGTCTGACGGGGGCCCTGGGCGTGCTGCTGGGATTGGCGCTGCAGCCGTTGAGTTTCGAGATCGGGCGGTTCTTGATCGATGGCCCGGCCTCGGACGTCATGACCACCTTGATCAACGCTCCGGTGACGGCGTGGTTCGGCTTTGAAAATTACGTCGCGACGGGAGGGGTTGTTTTGGGTGCGATTTACGGGATCATCGTGGGCACGGTGGTGGTGGCGCTGCTTCAGCGTTTCCGGCGCGGCATGGCCAAGCTGAGTGCGTCGGGCGAGGTGGAGAACGCGATTTCGAACCCGTTCGTGAAAGCGTCGGGCTGGCTGTTTTTCGGGAAGGTGAAGGGTGAGCCGGACTGGGAGGTGTTGGCGAAGCGGAAGTTTGGCAAGCCGGTGCGGATCCTCGGGGTGCTGTTGGCGGTTCTGGTGGTGGGTGGGGCGTTCGCGTTTCCCTACGTGGCGAACGAGGCCTGGCTGGCGCGGATGGTGAAAGCCCGTCTCGAACCGCTAAACGGGGCCACGGTGGATTTGGCGGGAGTGGTCGTGGATCCAGCCGGGGGGCGTCTGGCGGTGAGCGGGCTGGCGCTTTGCGATCCGAACGACCTGAGCCGCAATACCTTTGAGGCGGACCGGCTCGAGGCGAGTTTGAGTGGTTTTGATTTGCTGGCCCGGAAGTATGCGTTGGCGCGGCTCGAAGTCACGGGGGCCCGGGTGGGTGAATCGCGGGAGGAACCCGGAAGGCGGATGGGTCCGCCCCCCAGGCCGGCTCCGGTTCCCGGAGAAGCCGGTGGAGAGGAAGGGGATGGGGACCGCAGCTACACGATCGACGGGGTGATGAAGCAGGCGAAACAGCTCAAGGCCAGGCTGGCGGAGGTGAAGAAATGGCTGGGGAAGATCACGGGTTCGGCGGAGGACGAAGCAGCCGGCGAGGTGGCGGGGGAAACGCTGGAGGAACGGCTACGCCGCCAGGCCGAGGAATTGGGTCACGACCGGGTGTTCGCGACGCATCGCATCGCGGAAAAGCCCCGCTTCACCGTGCGGGAGCTGGTGATCGATAAAGTGACCGTGGAGCAACTCCCGGGTGAGGTTCTCTCGGTGCGAGGGAAGGATTTGTCGACCGAAGCGCACCTCGTCGAAGGCACGTCGGTCCTGAAAATCGACAGCGCCAGTGGCCGGATCGGGCTGGAGCTGACCTTTGATCGCGATAGCGGACCGCTTTCTTTTCACTACTCGGGCCTGCCCGTGGAAACGGTCCAAGGCTGGATGAAATCGGAGGATTCCTTTCCCTTCGAAGGCGGGCACTTCGACTTAAAAGCTGCCGGCACGCTCAGCGGAGGAGCCGTCGACGTGCCGGTCCAAGTGATGGCAGTGGAGAGTCGCTTAGAGGTTGGGGGGCGGAGTATCAAGGCCCCGGAGGTTCCCTTTACGCTGCGGGTGCAGGGGCCTTTGGACAACCCCCGCTTGCGGCCGGATTTGAGGAGCTTGGCCGGAGGATTGAAGGATGGCGTGCTGGATCTCGGCAAATCGAAGGTCCGCGAGAAGCTGGAAGAAAAGCTGGGCACGCCATTGAACGGGATTCTTGGGGGTTCGAGGGAAGACGTCGGCGAGGAGGGGGATGAGGAGGAGGAAAAGGAAGGGCCGGCGCGTGGCGCCTTGCGGGACCTGCTTCGGCGGAATCGCTAGTGCATCCTCCGGAAACGATCCAGTATACGGGTTTGGGGTTTGGAACCTGTTCGGTGAGGCTCGTCAAGGCTCGCACATTGCAGATGTCGCGGGCCTTTTGCCTCGGCTCGGCGTTGGTTGGCGGGTCATGAAGCTGGTGCCAGAAAAAATCCTGGCGATTCGGCGAGGATTCCCCATGATCTGGGGTCCAGATCGAATCCGTTCATTCTCAAAACCCGGCTACCCGTTTCAATGAGTCAGAATATCGAATCCATCCTCGCCGAGAACCGCGTTTTTCCACCGTCCGATGAATTCAAAGCGAAAGCCCGGCTTTCGTCGATGGAGGAATACCGGGCCCTTCACCGGGAATCGATCGAGGATCCGGAGGGATTTTGGGGGCGTCAGGCGCAGGAACTGCACTGGCAGAAGGCGTGGGATCGCGTTTTGGACTGGAATCCTCCGTTCGCCAAATGGTTTGTCGGAGGGAAGATCAATCTTTGCGAGAACTGCGTGGACCGGCACTTGGCGGAGCGCGCCGACAAGGTGGCGATTCTCTGGGAAGGAGAGCCGGGTGATGTCCGGAAGTTAACCTACCGGGATTTGCACCGGGAAGTGGGCCGGTTTGCCAATGTCTTGCGTCGTCAGGGGATTGCCAAGGGCGACCGCGTCATCATCTACATGCCGATGGTGCCGGAGGCGGCGATCGCGATGCTGGCCTGTGCCCGCCTCGGCGCGGTGCACTCTGTGGTGTTTGGCGGGTTTTCGGCGGAATCGATCAAGGACCGGATCGAGGACAGCGGAGCCAAAGCGGTGGTGACGGCGGATGGCGGATGGCGCCGGGGTTCGGTGGTGCCGCTGAAGGACAACGTCGACAAGGCAATCACGGGTCTCCCCCAAATCGAGAGTGTCATCGTGTTGCGCCGATGCGAGAACGAGGTCCGCATGGAGCCGGGGCGCGACGTTTGGTGGCACGATGAGGTCGCGCAGGTGGCGGCGGATTTTCCGGCGCCGGGGCATGATTCGGAGGACCCGCTTTTCATTCTCTACACGTCGGGATCGACGGGCAAACCGAAGGGCATTTTTCACACCACCGGGGGCTATGCGCTAGGGACGTATCTCACGTCGAAGTACGTTTTCGACCTGCGCGAGGACGATGTTTACTGGTGCACGGCCGATGTCGGCTGGATCACCGGGCACAGCTACATCGTCTACGGCCCGTTGGCGAACGGCGCCACGGTGGTGATGTATGAAGGAGCCCCGAACCACCCGGATTTCAGCCGTTTCTGGAAGATCGTGCAGGATCACGAGGTCACGATTTTCTACACGGCTCCCACGGCCATTCGGGCGTTCATCAAAGCCGGGGACGATTTGCCGAACCAGCACGACTTGAGCTCGCTGCGGTTGCTCGGAACGGTTGGGGAACCGATCAATCCGGAGGCGTGGATGTGGTATCACAAGGTCATTGGGGGAGAGCGCTGCCCGATCGTGGATACCTGGTGGCAGACCGAAACCGGGGCGATCATGATTTCGCCGCTGCCGGGGGTGACGCCGACGAAGCCCGGCACGGCGACGTTACCGTTTTTTGGCGTCGATGCGGCGATCTACGATGAGCAGGGAAATCCCTGTGGACCGAACGAGGGTGGGAAACTCGTGATTCGCAAACCCTGGCCTTCGATGTTGCGAACGCTTTGGGGGGACGACGAGCGGTTTAAAGAGGTTTATTGGAATGAATATCCGGACACCTATCTGGCTGGAGACGGGGCGAGGGTTGACGAGGATGGCTATTTTTGGATCGTCGGGCGTCTCGACGACGTTCTCAACGTGTCAGGGCACCGCCTAGGGACCGCCGAGGTGGAGAGTGCGCTCGTTTCTCACCCTGCGGTGGCTGAATCGGCGGTGGTGGGCCGTCCGGACGAGATCAAAGGGCAAGGCGTGGTGGCATTCGTCATCCTCAAGGGCGGAGTCGAAGCCACGGATGACCTGCGGAAAGAGCTACGGAATCACGTGGGTGAGGTCATCGGCGCCATCGCGAAGCCGGACGACGTGGTTTTGGCTCCGGCTCTGCCTAAGACCCGCTCGGGTAAGATCATGCGAAGGTTGTTGAAGGAGCTGGCCGCGACGGGTGATATCACTGGCAACACCACGACCCTGGAGGACATGGGCGTCGTGGAGGCGCTGAAGGAGCAGCTGCGAGGGTGATACTTTGGAGAGGGTGGGTGACACGGGAGAGGGAGGGTCCGAATGGGACGCGTTGCTCTGTCTTTGGCAGACTGTGTCTGCTTGGCTCCCATTCTCGCGAGTTCGGCTATGTGCAAATGAGATTCTCGATCAGGCGGCTTAAGCGAGTGCCATGTGGATTAAGGCTGCCAACGTTCGCTCCGCGGGAGGATGAATCCGCCGCGAGGCGGAATCCGAAGGGCATGCGGAGAACCGCCGGGCCGTAATCGAGGGGCGCAAGCCCATGATGAACCGGTCGGCCGAAGACAGAGAATGGTCGAGCTCGCACTATGGGGGCGAAGGCGCTTGGGTTCCTCTCTGTCGCACCAAGGTGTGTGCGGACGGCACGGTGGGAAAGATGCACGCGTAACTCGGGGAGGCGAATCGTGCCTATCAACCAGGGACTTGAGTTCCTGGGATTCATGGGGACCTCCAAAAACCCCCGCGGCCGCGCCGTGATACGCAGAAAGTTTGCAGACAGCGGCTGGTGCCGGATGGTTTGAGGGGCGGCCCTTCGGGAGCCTGCGCCCTGAGCGCCAGGGCTTTGTCACTCTTCGCTCAGGGAGGCAGCTTCCTTCGTTCATCGTTCCGCGCCCTGACGCCCAGGACTTGGCTCGCGACTCACGCTGGTTTTTGGAGGTCCCCTCAAGATCAAACGCGGGGTATGCAGGCTGGAACTTGAAGAAGGGCGTATCAAAAGCGGAGCGAGAAAAGGAGCCGTCTACCGGTATCCAACCCAACAATCGCTGGACTCATTCAAGGAGAAGATCCGACGGATGACCCGGCGCAACAACGGGTTGAGCACCAGGCAATTGATTGATCTGATCAATCCGGTGCTGCGGGGATGGGGCAACTACTATCGCAAAGCCAATGTGCGCAAACTGTTCAACCGGCTCACGCGCTGGGTCGTGCGGCGGATCTGGTCGCACCGCAGGAAGCGCTGGCGCAACTGCGGGTGGCGGGAACTTCCTGAGACCCGGCTCTACGGCGAGTTCGGACTGGTAAATCTTGTAAGCCTGATCGGCGGAATCCGTGAACGGGGGCAAGCCCCGAAGCTCTTGTGAAAGCCGGATGCGGGAGAGCCGCACGTCCGGTTCGGAGGGAGGGGCGGCGAAAGTCAATGCGCCGTCCCTACCCCTATCGAAAGGGAGTTGGGAGGAAGGAGTTGGTGAGCCTGGAGGCTACGCGGTGGAAGGTTTGGTGTAGCGGAATTCGTAAGAATTTCGGCGGGTTTTTCCGGAAGAGTTGGTTCGGACGAAATTCTTACGAATTCCGCGTTTAACCTGGC
>CAZCRA010000222.1:0-5900 GCA_964500945.1 uncultured Verrucomicrobiales bacterium
CTTCGTCGGCGACGGTCACCTGCGCAGCGAGTTGGAGCGCCGCTCACACGAACTCGGGGTGGCCCACGCGGTCCGTTTCACGGGTGCCCTGGGATCGTCCAGCCAGATTACGGATTTGTTCAAGGCCGCCGACGTCGTTTGCGTCCCCAGCCGAAACGAACCCTTCGGCATCGTCATTCTCGAAGCCTGGGCCGCGGGCAAACCGGTCATCGTCACGCCGAATGGAGGTCCGCGAGACTTCGTGACGCACGGCGAAGACGGGCTCTTCGCCCACGATAATCACCCCTCGATCTGCTGGGCGGTGAATTCGATGTTTTCCGACTTTGAACGGGCGCGCTCCATGGGCGAACGTGGCAGGGTCAAAGCGGCCTACGGATTCAGCTGGGACGCCATTGCGGGTCAGACCGAATCGGTCTATCGGGAGCTGCTTTGACGAGAATCACGTCAGACCGCTCATGAGCCAGGAGTTACCCGAATACGTCGATAATCTGCCGAACATCAGCGGTTTCGAGGACCGCATCGCCAAAACCATGGCCCGTCCCGGGCCGTTTTACCTGCCCGACAGCGGGATCGATTTCGGCCAGCTGCGCGCCGGTTGCGCGAACGCCCTGCACATGCACCAGCCCCTGATCCCGGCCGGTGGTGACGACCTCCAGACCGCCGGTGTGATTGGCAATCTCCAGCACATGATGGAGAACCAGGGCATCGGGGATAACCACAACGCTCCGGTCTTCCAGTGGTGCTACAAACGCATGGGCGAATTCATTCCGGATTTGCTCGCCGAGGGCAAGCAGCCCCGGATCATGCTCGACTACTCCGGCACGCTCTTCCACGGCCTTCGCCAGATGGGTGCCCACGACGTGATCGAGGCCCTGCAGCACATCACGACCGAACCGGACGCCCGGCGCTGCGTCGAGTGGCTCGGCACGCCTTGGGGCCACGCCGTTGCCCCTTCCACCCCCGTCCAGGATTACCGCCTTCACGTCCGAGCCTTCCAGCATCACTTCGCCGCCCTCTTCGGCCTCGATGCGCTGAGCCGTGTCCGGGGTTTTTCCCCCTCCGAGATGGCCCTGCCGAACCATCCGGACGTCTGTTACGAGTTCGTCAAGACCCTCAAAGACTCCGGTTTCCAGTGGGTGCTGGTTCAGGAACACTCGATCGAACGCGTCGATGACGGAGGCCCCATCGAGCGGCCCCATTTCCCGCACCGTCTCGTCGCGAAGAATTCACAGGGTGAAACCGCGAGCATCATCGCCATCGTCAAGACCCAGGGGAGCGACACCAAACTGGTGGCTCAGATGCAGCCCTACTTTGAGGCCTGCAGCCTCGATCGCCAGGACTTCGCAGGTCAAAGCCTCCCCCCCATCGTCAGCCAGATCGCTGACGGCGAGAACGGTGGCGTCATGATGAATGAGTTCCCGCCGAAATACCTCGAGGTCATGCGCCAGGCGTCGGGGAGCGACGTTGCCCCTGTCAATGTCACGGAGTTCCTCGAATACCTCGCCACCCTCGGGCTCGGCGAAGCCGATTTCCCCGCCGTTCAACCGGTGAAACAGCACCAACTCTGGAACCGGTTCGCCGACGGAGCCGGTCCCGAAAAAATGGCCGAGGCCATCGAACAATGCCGCCGGGAAGATCATCATTTCCACATGGAAGGCGGCAGTTGGACCAACGACATCTCCTGGGTCCGGGGCTACGACCACGTCATCGGCCCCATGGAAGAGGCCAGCGCGCTCTTCGCCGAGAAAGTCCTCGACCGCAGCATTTCCCCGGCCGAACCGCGATTCCGAAACGCCCTTTTCTACCTGCTCATCTGTCAGACCAGTTGCTACCGCTACTGGGGTGAAGGCGTCTGGACCGACTACGGCCGCGAACTTTGCCGCCGCGCCAAAGCCATCCTCACCCACGATTTCTAACCGGCCACCGCCCCCCCCCCGACCACCATGCTCTCCACCACCACTCACACCGTCCAGAACCGCGAGGTCGAAGAATACCTCGGCATCGTCACCGGTGAGGCCATCCTCGGCGTCAATGTCTTCCGCGATTTCTTCGCCAGCATTCGCGACATCGTCGGAGGGCGCTCCGGTGGTTATGAGAAGGCACTCAGCCGTGCGCGAGAAATCGCCATCAAAGAGGCCGAGGAGGCCGCCGAACGCCTCGGCGCCAATGCCGTCATCGGCATCGATATCGATTACGAAGCGATCACCGGCGCCAAGGAAAACAGTGGCAGCATGCTGATGGTCACGGTCTGCGGGACCGCCGTGAAGCTTCGCTGACGGCTCACCGTCCCATTCCCCGTCCCATGTTTCTCGGCATCGATACCGCCCTCTTCTTCTACCTCGCGCTCGCCCACGCGGATGGACACCTCGCGGAACACGTCCGCAGTCACGAGGCTCCCAACTACGCGGCCCTGGCCGAAGCTCACGAGGCGCTGAAACGAACGGGCGTTTCGCCGGACGACGTGACGGCCCTGGGCATCGTCGATTTCACAAAGCCGTCCTACCTCCCACGGCTCGAGATCCATCGCCCGGGGAGATGCCGCGCGGAACGATTCCTCTGCGCTCACGGGAAAAACACCGGAGACATCTACGCCACCTCGTTTTCAAATCGACCCGGCTCCTTCCAAACCAGCCTCGGCCTCTACCGGGTCGGGAAAACTTACCGCGGCCAGTGGGGCAAAAGCGTCGAGCTTCACGGCCTCCAGCCCGGACTCAACGACAAGGCCCACGAACGCCGTATCGTCCTCCACGGAGCGTGGTATGCGGCCGAGGATGTGGTCGCACTCAATCTCGCGGAAGGCTACGGCGCCCGGCTCGGCCGCAGCCAGGGCTGCCCCGCGGTATGTCACACCCAGCTTCCCCGCGTCCTGGAGCTTCTCCCCACCGGCTCCTTTCTCTACATCCACGGGCATTCCCAGCCGCCCGGCCCTTGAATGAGTCGCCGGCTTCCTCTCCTTCCCCTCGTCGTCTGGACCGCCTCCCTCGGCATCCCAGCCCTCCCTCTCCTCGGACAGAGCGATCGCGATTGGCTGACCGAACTCGACCAGGAACTCGCCGAAACACGCCGGGTCCTGGAAACCGCCACCCGTGCCGTCGAAACACGCCGGGACGAGATCGGAACGCTGCGGCGCGACATCTGGAACGGCTGGGAGAACCTGCAGCGACTCGAAGCCGCCATCGCCTGGCAAAACCGCGGCCAGCCCCAGTCACTGGCTCGCGCCGAATCGCGATTGGACAACCTCCGCGACCGCTTTGAAACCGCCTTCCGAAGGGGAGCCAATGACCGGGAGATGCTCGCGCTTCGCCGGGAGATGGAGGCCGCATCGGAGGAACTCAAACGGCTCCGCGCTCAGCCCAACCAGCCAGCCGCTCAAACCGAGCAGGCGCGGGCCCGGGCCCTCGCCGCCCGCCTCGAGACCCAACGGGAAAGTCTCGACCAGGCCCTCGACGCCTGGCTGCCTCTGGCGGAGCAGGCTTGGTCGGTCCAGCTCCGAATGCTCCGGATGGAATCCGAAGCCCTTCAGCGCCGCGATCAACTCCGCGTCGAAGACTGGCCCTCCGCCCCTCCCAGCCTCGAGGCGGTTCGGATCGAGACAAAGCGGGGACGGCTGACCTACGAAGCCGTCTGGACGGATCCCGAACCCGGCCCGGCCGCTCTTCTTCGGGAAGTCGCCCGGCTTCAGTGGGAACACCTCGCTGCCCTGGAAACGCTGCGTCGCATGTGGGGGGACCGGCATCTCGACGCCCAGACAGCCCTGGACGATCACCAACGCCGTCACGCCTCGGAAATCGACGCCTCATGGCGGCGAAATCTGGACCCCCTCGCCAAAGCCTTCACCGCCCGCGTCGTCGCGCAAATGTGGACCGAACGCGACCTCAAACCACTCCTCCCCGGCCGACTGATCGCCTGGCGGCACATGGGAACGCCGCACCTCGCCTCTCACGCTACCGATCGCGCCTTCCCGGTCGCGCTTCGCCCCCGGATCCGGGACGATTTCTTCGATGAGGTGAAGGGACGCCCCGAAACCACCCTCGGCCGGCTTTGGGCCGAACGCTGGCCCGTTCCCGGCCTCGAAGCCGGCCTGGAGGTGAACCAGCTCGAAACCAGCGACGCCCAGCTCACGCGCCTGATCGATCGTTTGGCCCCCGAGACCCTGCCCAACGAATGGCGAACACTCATTCCGCCGGGAAAAATCGTCTGGGAAGAACACCTCGTCCTCGCCCGAAGAGCAGCCGTCACCCGCAGCGGCTGGGAGGCCGCACAGGCTTGGAGCCATGCCGGGCGGGACATGCTCCAGGGCCTCATCGACCTCGCCCGCGAGCGGCGCAACCGCCGGCAACGCTCCCTCGACCGCCACCGCGATCATCCGCTTCGCCCGTCCACCAATTACGTCGTCGAGCTCACCTTCACCAAACCCGTTTCGGTCGAAGCCGTTACCCTCGCCGGCCGCGTCGTCACGTCGGACCGTTCGTCCTCTGCCCCCGATCGAACTTGGTCGGGAACCGTCACCACCCCGGCCTCCCTCACCCGTTCCAATCTCTCCGTCGCGGCCTTCGATGAGCGGGATCTCGCGCTCGACGATCCCGCCAGTCCCATGGGTTTCACCGCCGTGCCCGAACCCCAGTGGACGCGCTATGAGCCCGGCCGCGACCGCACACACTCGCTCCGTCTCGACCGCGATCAGGCCAGCGACGCCGTCCTCGTCCTCCTGGCCGATGGCTTCGACACAAAAGACCCCGGACCTTCCCTCGCCGCCTGGATTCGAGCCCAGTCGTGGTCCCGCAGAGCCGAAATCGCGATCGCCGTGGCAAAGCCGCACCCGGCCTACCTCGAAATCATTCACGATTTCACCCCGGCGGAGGACGATCTCTCGACCTTCCTCGGCTCTTCCCCCCTGGCGCCCGATGCCCTCTCCCCGGTCGCGGTCGAACGCGCTCGCTACCATCTCGACCGGCACGCGCGTGCTCCGAACCGTTCGCTGGTGCTGGTCGCGGGAACGATCGATTCCGAAACCGCGCGCGCCACCGCCGTTCGCCTCCCATGAACCTTTCGCTTCGCCAAATCGGCGGCTTCCTGATCGCCTCCCTGCTCGTCACGGCCGCCGCCGACGCTCAGGACGAGCGCGTCGTCCCAGGAGCATGGACCGCGCTCGATCCAGGAGTCTCGAGCCCCAGCTTCCTGCTCGAACTCGACCGGCCCGCCCATTTTCTCATCCTGTGCCGACCCGCAACGACAGGGCTCGACTGGCGAACGCTCCAGGGACAAAGGGAGCTCGCCCAGGGAACTCGGCTTTCCCTCAAAGCCGGGACCTTCCGGCTGATCCCCGCGGGCTGGCCGGACGTCGAAACTTCGGAACCCGTTTTTTTTCAACTGCTCGAAGTCCCCCCACCTCCACGCTCTCTCCGGGGAACTTTGCGCCCGGGAGAAGTTCGTGCCGTTTTTCCCTTGGGCGATCCGCCCCTCGTGGACTTTCGCCGCGGCCGCCACGACGTCGTTTGGGCAGGAACCGCCCCGTCCCCGGACTCCGCATCGCTCTGGCTCCGCCCGGCTCCCGGGGCGAACTCGTGGGCGCTCCCGAGTGATCCGCGTCCTTTTGCTCGTCTGATCTGGCTCGCCGATGCTGCGGCACCCGGTCCCGACCCGACCGAACCCAATGACGACCCGGCTCAAGCCGTCGACCTGCAATCCGGCGAACCAAAGCGTTTCGCCCTTCACCCGTCTGGCGACCGCGATTGGTTCCGAATCCGGCTGTCGGACGCCGGCCGCCAGCGCGTCCGGATCCTGGCCCCTTCGGAAGCCTTTGAGCAGCTCCCAGGCCCCTTGGAATTGGGGATCACGAACGAAGACGGGCAAACTCTGGCCCAGCGGATCTCCGTCCCGGCTTCGCCTCACGTCTGGTC
>CAZCRA010000223.1:0-5884 GCA_964500945.1 uncultured Verrucomicrobiales bacterium
GCTTGGAAGGCTTCATGCCTGCCTAACTTATTCATAGAAATTAGAGTACAAGCAGGATTTCAGGAAAACTGATGGTCAAATGACCTGAATTCTCGGACTTTCACCCGAACTTAAGACCTCAGATCCGTGCCTTCCGCGTTCTCCACTGTTTAAGTAAAGACTCATGAGCATCATTGACAAAGTAACCTCTGCCGGGGCTGCCGGCGATCTCCTGGAATCCACGGTCGAAAACATGACCACCTGGCTGGCGGCGGATTTGCCGGAATGGGTGGAACAGAGCGTGGCCGAACTGGTGGAGCAGGGCGCTTGGGACGAACTCAATGACCGGTTTTACCGCTACCTCGCCTTTGGCACCGGCGGAATGCGAGGGCGCACTATTGGAAGGGTGGTGACCCGCGTCGAGCAAGGCGAGCCGGGCCCCTGGGGCACTCCGGCTTACGCCGCCGCCGGTTGTAATGTCCTCAATGACTTCACCGTCGTGCGCGCAACCATCGGGCTCTACCGCTACGTCAGTGGCTTCCTCAAGGCGCAGGAACGGGTGGAAGTGCCGACCATCGTGATCGCTCACGACGTGCGCCACTTCTCCCGGCACTTTTGCGAGCTCGCGGCGTCGACTTGGGTGAGACTGGGGGGCGATGCTTTCATTTTCGACGGCCCCCGTTCGACGCCACAACTGAGCTTCAGCGTGCGTTGGCTCGGGGCCAATTGCGGCGTCGTGATTACCGCCAGTCACAACCCGCCGCACGACAACGGTTTCAAGGCTTACTTCGAGGACGGGGCGCAGGTGGTGCCGCCGCATGACGCGGGGATCGTAGACCAGGTCAATGCCGTGCCGCTGAATGAACTGAGCGCTTTTTTACAGGTTTCACCCGACCGAGTGGTGACCTTGGGACGTCAGGCGGACGATGCCTATCTCGCGGCGGCGGCTGAATCTGCCATCGATGAAAGGGTATTCGAAAAGGTCGAACTCGGAGTCGGCTTCACCAATATTCACGGGGTGGGGGGCGTGGCCTCGGTGCCGTTGCTGGCTCACGTTGGTTGCCGGGTGTGCGAGGTGCCCTCGCAGGCGGAGTTTGATCCGCGTTTTCCCACCGTAAAGTCGCCCAACCCCGAAAACGCTGAAGCCCTGGAACTCGCCATCCAGCTCGCGGATGAAAAGGGGTTGGATGTCATCATGGGCACCGATCCCGATGGTGACCGCATGGGCTGCGCCGTGCGGGGAACGGATGGCAAGATGCACCTGTTGACGGGCAACCAGATCGGTTCGCTGCTGGCCGACTATCGCCTCGGTAAATACAAGGAATTGGGCTGGATTCCCGCTGAAGGCTCTGACCGCGTTGCCCTGGTCAAAACCTTTGTCAGCACCCCATTGCAGGATGCGATCGGCCGTGCGCATGGGGTAAAGGTCATCAATACCCTCACGGGTTTTAAATGGATTGCCGCGAAAATGCGGGGCTACGAGGAGAAGCTCACCGCCGCCATGCTCGCTGAGGGAATCGGCCTGGACTACGATGGCACGCCGTTCGAAGCCCGCGCCAAACTCCTGCAACAACACAGCACGTTCTACGCGTTCGGTTCGGAGGAAAGCTACGGTTACCTGCCCAACGACTTCGTGCGCGACAAGGACGGCAACGCTGCCTGCCTCATGTTCGCGGAGTTCTGCGCCGCCGTGAAAGCCAGCGGGGAAACCGTGCTGGATCGCCTAGATGCCCTGTATCGCCAACATGGATACTTCACCGAAGGCACCATCAACCTCTACTACGAAGGGCCCACGGGGGCCGAGAAGATCAAGCGCATCCTCAGCACCTATCGGTCCCGTCCACCCACCGAGTTTGCCGGGGTGGCGGTATCCGAATTCCAGGATTTCGGGGTGCAGGACATTTGCGATGCGGATGACGAGCTCATTCCCAAGCAGGACCTCTACGTGGTGAGCCTCGCCAACGGGTATTCCTTTGCGGCGCGGGGCAGCGGCACCGAGCCCAAGATGAAGTTCTATGTCTTCGCCAATGCGCCGGTGGGAGAGAGTGAAGATTTGGCGGCCGTCAAGACGGCCGTGGCGGCGGAGCTGGAGCGCATCAAGTCCGCCATCGAAGCCGACGCGCAGGCCCGCGCCGAAGGCTAAGCAGACTCCTCCGCAAAACCAGTTATCCCATGAACCGAACTCTTCGTATTTTCGCCAGCCTCCTTGGACTCATTGTTTTCTCCGGCCTCTTGGTCGCAGAAAAAACCGTCACCCCCCCGCAGCTGACCGAAAAGGATATCGATCAGTTCATGTCGACCTATCCCAAATTGCTGGCTGATCTGAAAAAAACTGGGCGGCAAGTATTCGGCGTTGGACAACCCCGCTGCGATCCAGGCGGCCGTGGCCAATTCGGATGTCGAAAAAGTACAGGCGAACTACGATTGGTCCGGGGAAGAGTTGCTCACCAAGTTGACGGCGATAGCGGGGGCCTACGGTGCCGCCAAATTTAATGCCGAACTGGCCAACATGCCGGAAGAACAACGGGCCATGGTGAAATCACTCATGTGGGCACAGATGCCGAAGCTTTTGGCGGTGCATCCCAGCGATGTAGCGCTGGTCAAGAAGCACATGGCCAAGCTCGAGACCTTTTTTCAGGACTATTGATTCGTCCCCGGCCGCGCCGATCTTTGACCTCATCCGGATCGGGTGAGGCGTCACGGGAGGGAAAGTGGACGCGATCGATTCGGGGTTATCGCTTTAAATTCACTGATTGAACCTTACGTTTACGCAGGGCCGGATTTCGTAACACACGGATAAAAGGTGATTTATATGCAGAAAGACTAAACCATTGACAGACCGCAGCACGCTCCGTGTGTTTGCTCCTTTGCAATGAAAGTCGTCTCTTCCATCAAGTCCGCCAAGAAGCGCCATCCGGCATGCCAAGTGGTTCGCCGCAAGGGCCGCATCTACGTCATCAACAAAGTCGAGCCCCGGTTGAAGGCTCGCCAGGGCTGATTCGTCCCATTCCAAGCAAGGAGACTTCCGTGAAAGCTGAAGGCCATCCCAAACTCAACAACGTCTGCTTCGTCGACGTCGCAACCGGCAAGAAACTGAAAGGGATTCGCTTTTCGGCCCTCCCGCTCCCGAGTCACCATTGGGCCGGGGAAGAAGGGGGTCCATCTTCTCGTCGTCTTCTCCCCCGCCCTTCTCCCCGCCGCCGAGACGGCCAAACCGAACATTGTCTACCTCATCGCCGACGATCTCGGCTACGGGGATCTCGGCAGCTACGGGCAGGAGCTGATCCGCACGCCGCGACTCGACGAGTTCGCCACCGAGGGGATGCGTTTCACCCAGCACTATGCGGGCGCGGCTTCCTGCCATCCCTCGCGCTGCGTCCTCTTCACCGGCAAGCACACCGGACAGGCCTTCATCCGCGGCAACAAAGTGGCCCGAACCGAAGGCCTTTCCCGGGAGCCGGACCTACTGCCCGCAGGACAAGCCACGCGCCCACCGCGCTGGCATGATCACCCGACTCGACCGCGACATGGGGCGGATCTTCGACCTGCTCGACAAACTCGGTCTCGCGGAGAACACGCTCGTTATTTTCACCAGCGACAACGGTCCCATCACCGCCGGGGGCCAGGATCCCGCGTTCTTCGACAGCGCCGGTCCGCTCCGCGGACTCAAGTTCACGCTCCACGAGGGCGGCATCCGCGTCCCTTTCCTGGCCCGCTGGCCCGGGAAGATCGAGGCGGGTTCCGAATCGGATCTCGTTTCCGATTTCACCGACATGATCCCGACCTTTGCCGACGCCGCGGGCATCCCGGTTCCCGAGGATTTCGGCGAGCGCCCCGGGGTTTCCATCCTGCCCACCCTGCTCGGAGAGCCGGAACGCCAGGAAAAGCGGGACCTTTTCTACTGGGAAGCCGCTCCCCAGCAGGCTCTGCGTCGCGGTGACTGGAAAGCCTACCGACCCGCGCCCGACAAACCGATCCAGCTCTACGACCTCGCCGAGGACATCGACGAAACCGCCGACCTCGCCGAAGAACAACCCGATCTCGCCGCCGAGTTCGCCGTCCTGATGGAAAGCGAGCGGACCGATTCGGCGGAGTTCCCGCTGGAGAAGAAGCGGCGGGGGAAGAAAAATTAGAAATAGCGGACTCCCCACCACGGTTCGATATTCACAAATCATGGAGAACGCCCCGAAAATCCCGGAGCCCGACGAGGAGCGGTGGCATCACCTGGAAACGGCCGAAGTCACCCGCCTGCTCCGATCCCATCCCCGGCACGGGTTGACCGCCTCTGAGGCCGACACGCGCCTCCGTCACTTCGGCCGCAACGTCGTCTCCTCCCGCGGCGGCGTCCCGGCGTGGAAGCGCTTCCTGCTCCAGTTTCACCAGCCCCTCGTCTACCTCCTGCTCGCCGCCTGTGGAGTGACCGCTTTTCTTCACGAGTGGGTGGACTCGTCGGTCATCTTCGGCGTGGTCCTCGTCAACGCCGTGATCGGCTTTCTCCAGGAATCCAAGGCTGAGCGAGCCATCGATGCGCTGAGCCGGCTCGTCACGACCGAGACCACCGTCCGTCGCGACGGAAAGAGGATCCGCATCCCCTCGTCGGAGCTCGTGCCCGGCGACGTGGTCGTCCTCGAGGCGGGCGACCGGGTCCCTGCGGACCTGCGTCTTTTCCAAGTGCGCAACTTCCACTGCGACGAGTCCGCCCTCACCGGCGAATCGCTCCCGGTGGCGAAGCACTCCGATGCACTCGATCATGACATCGCTCTCGCCGACCGGCGCAACCAGGCTTACGCCGGCACCCTCGTCACCGCGGGCCAAGGCGAGGGCCTCGTCTGGGCCACCGGGGACCGGACCGAGACCGGACGCATCGCCTGGCTCATTTCCGAGGCCATCGAGATCTCGACGCCGTTGACGCGCAAGATCGCCCAGTTCAGCCGACTCCTGCTCTGGGCCATCCTGGGGCTCGCGGGGCTGACCTTCGCCGTCGGCGTCGTCCGGGGAGAACCGGCCGTGGATATGTTCATGGCCGCCGTCGCCCTCGCCGTGGGCGCCATTCCCGAGGGCCTCCCCGCCGCCGTCACCATCGTGCTCGCCATCGGCGTCAATCGCATGGCGAAACGGCGCGCCATCATCCGCAAGCTGCCCGCCGTCGAGACCCTCGGGAGCACGACCGTGATTTGCTCCGACAAGACCGGCACCCTGACCGAGAATCAGATGACGGTGCAGGAAATTCGCGCCGGGGGACGGGTCTACGAGGTCACCGGCGGCGGCTACGATCCCGGAGGCGAGATAACCCTCGACGACAAACCCATCGATCCGTCGGCCCATCCGGCGCTGCGGGAGTGCCTCCGCGCCGGCGTGCTCTGCAACGACTCGGTGCTCGTGCACGACGAGGGGCGCCCGTCCATCCAGGGCGATCCCACCGAGGCGGCGCTCCTCGTCGCCGGGGCAAAAGCGGGCCTGGCGCACGCCGAAACCGCGGAGGCCGCGCCCCGCATCGACATGATTCCCTTCGAGTCCGAACACATGTTCCGCGCCAGCCTCCACGGCGAAACCGGGGACGATTCCACCCGGGTCATCTACAAGGTCGGTGCCGCCGAGCGCCTCCTCGATCGCTGCGAAGACGCCCTCGACGAAGAGGGAAAGACCATCCCGCTCGACCGGGACGCCGTCCGCATCATGACCGAAGAGATGGCCGCCCGCGGCTTGCGCGTGCTCGCTTTCGCCCGCCTCCACGCCTCGCCGAAACAGGATTCGCTCGAGCACCGTCACGTCCGCGAGGGACTCACCTTTCTCGGACTCCAGGGCATGATCGATCCTCCTCGGCGCGAGGCGATGGAAGCGGTGGCCAACTGCCGCCGGGCCGGCATTCTCGTGAAGATGATCACCGGCGACCACGCCGTCACCG
>CAZCRA010000224.1:0-530 GCA_964500945.1 uncultured Verrucomicrobiales bacterium
CACCCCTCCACTCAACCCAACCCCCAACCCCACGTCAACCGCCCGATGCCTCCTAGCTGCTAGCTCCCGACTCCCGACTCCCGACTCCCGACTCCTGACTCCTCGCCCCCCTCCCATTCCTGTGCTACTCTCTCCGTCCACCAATCACCAACGCCATCGTCATCATGGGGAAAAGTCTGTTCGAAAAAGTCTGGGACGCGCACGCCGTGCGCACGCTGAGCAATGGTCAAACCCAATTGCTCATTGGTACCCACCTCATCCACGAAGTCACCAGCCCACAGGCCTTCGGCATGCTTCGCGACCTCGGACTCAAGGTCCGGTTTCCCCACCGCACCTTCGCCACCGTCGATCACATCGTTCCCACCGATGAACGGCAGCAGCCCTTCTCCGACCCGCTCGCCGACGCCATGATCCGCGAACTCCGCAGAAATGCGGACGAGTTCGGCATCACCTACTTCGACCTCGCCAGCGGACGCCAGGGCATCGTCCACGTCGTCGGCCCGGAACAGGGCATCACCCAGCCCGGCACC
>CAZCRA010000224.1:540-5820 GCA_964500945.1 uncultured Verrucomicrobiales bacterium
CACCACCATTGCCTGCGGCGATTCCCACACCGCCACCCACGGCGCTTTCGGCGCGATCGCCTTCGGCATCGGCACGACCCAGGTCCGCGATGTCCTCGCCACTCAGACCATGGCGCTCACCAAACTCAAGGTCCGCCGCATCAACGTCAATGGTTCCCTCCAACCCGGCGTCTACGCCAAGGACGTCATCCTCCACATCATCAAACGGCTCGGTGCCAAGGGCGGCATCGGATACGCCTACGAATACGGCGGCCAGGTCTTCGACGACATGTCGATGGAGGAACGCATGACCGTCTGCAACATGTCCATCGAAGGCGGCGCCCGTTGCGGCTACGTGAATCCCGACCAGAAAACCTTCGATTACCTCGAGGGCCGCCCCTACGTGCCTTCCGGCGCCGAATGGAACGCCGCCGTGGAACGGTGGAAGGCCTTCGCCAGCGACCCCGATTGCTCCTATGACGACGTGGTCGAAATCGATGCCGCCGACATCGCACCGTCCGTCACCTGGGGCATCAGCCCGGATCAAGGCGGGTTCATCGGCGAGTCCATCCCCACCTTTGAAGGCAAATCCGAGGCCGAGGCCAAATCCCTCCGCGAAGCCCTCGACTACATGAAGCTCGAGCCCGGCACCCCCCTGCAGGGCATCCCCGTCGACGTCTGCTTCATCGGAAGCTGTACGAATGGCCGCGTGTCCGATTTCCGCGAAGTCGCCGGTTTCCTCCAGGGCCGCCGCATCGCCGACGGCGTCAAGGCGCTCGCCGTCCCGGGATCCCAAATCGTCGATCAGCTCTGCCGGAAAGAAGGCATCGACCAGGTCTTCCGCGACGCCGGCTTCGAATGGCGCGAGGCCGGCTGCTCCATGTGCCTGGCCATGAACCCCGACAAACTCGTCGGCGACCAACTCTGCGCCAGCTCCAGCAACCGCAACTTCAAGGGACGCCAGGGCAGCCCGACCGGACGCACCATCCTCATGAGCCCCGTCATGGTCGCTGCCGCCGCCATCACCGGCGAAGTCACCGACGCCCGGGAAGTCTTCAGCATCGAAGCTCAACCCGCCTGATCACCCGCCCCCCACCAAACACGGATCACCGACCACCTGACCGACCACCGACCCATGTCTCTTCAGCCCATCACCTCCGTCTCCGGCACCGCCGTCCACGTCCCAGGCCAGGACATCGATACCGACCGGATCATCCCGGCCCGCTTCATGAAGTGCGTCACCTTCGATGGCCTCGGCGAATACGCCTTCTACGACGTCCGTTTCGAAGAAGACGGGACCCCGAAGGAACACCCGCTCAACGACCCCGCATTCGCCGGCGCCTCGGTTCTCATCTCCGGCATGAATTTCGGCTGCGGCAGTTCGCGCGAACACGCGCCCCAGGCGCTCTACCGGCACGGCTTCCGCGCCATCATCGCCGGCAGCTTCGCCGAAATCTTCTTCGGAAACTGCACCACCCTCGGCATCCCCTGCGTCGCCGCCGCGGAGGAAGATCTCGCCAAAATCGCCGCCGCGGTCGAAGCCGATCCCTCGCTGGAGGTCTCGGTCGACGTCGAGGCCTGCCGGGTCCGCTTCGGTTCGGACGACTTCCCGGTCCATCTCCCCGACAGCGCCCGCGATAGCCTCATCAGCGGCCGCTGGGATCCCATCGCCGAACTCATCGAAGGCAGCGACGACGTCGACGCCACCGCCGCCCGCCTGGCCTACCTCCAGCCCTAGCAGGAGGCTTCCAGCGCCTCGTTCGTCTCCCACTACGCGAGTAGTGATTAGCTGAAGAGGCGACACGTCAAACGGGGTCGGGGTGACGCGGGAGAAGAAAGGGTCCGAATTGGACGCGGGACCGCTCTCGCTGTTCGCCGTCCGAGCGCGCCGTTCAGGCGTGGAGAACGGTGTAACCACTCCGTCCCACGGAAGACGACGCACCCACCCAACCAAGCCCCATTCTCCTCCTTCCTCCTTCCTCCTTCCTCCTAGCTCCTGACTCCTGACTCCTGACTCCCGACTCCCGACTCCTGACTCCCGACTCCCGACTCCTGACTCCTCACTCCTTTGACACACGCAAACTCCGCCCTCTATTGAGTTCCAACCCCATCACCCTAACAACACCATGCCAGAATTCCTCGCTCAAATCCCGCCCACCGATAAGCTCGTCGAAACCTACGCCGTGCCTTGGGCGCTGAACCTGCTTTTCGCCCTCCTCATCTTCATCGGCGGTCGCATCGCCATCAGCATCGTCCTGGGAGGCACCCGCTCCGTCCTGAAGCGCGCCAAAACCGCCACCATCCTTCAGGACTTCATCATCTCCATCCTGAAGGCTCTCCTCACGCTGGTCCTCATCATCGTGATCCTCAGGAAACTCGGCGTCGATACCACTTCGCTCGTCGCCCTCATCGGTGCCGCCGGTCTCGCCGTCGGTCTCGCCCTCCAGAGTTCCCTCTCGAATTTCGCAGCCGGCGTCATGCTCATCATGTTCCGTCCCTTCAAAGAAGGCGACTACGTCTCCGTCGCCGGTCAGGAAGGGGTCGTCGAAAAAATCCAACTCTTCAGCTCCACCTTCCGTTCCATCGACAACAAGGAACTCACCATCCCCAACAGCCAGATCTACGGCGACGTCATCGTCAATTACAGCGCCCGCTCAACCCGCCGCGTCGACATGACCTTCGGCATCGGCTACGACGATGACCTGCGAAAGGCCAAACAAATCCTCACCGACATGGTCGCCAACGACGATCGCGTCCTCGCCGATCCCGCACCTCAAGTCGCCGTCAGTGAACTTGGCGACAACAGCGTGAACTTCGTCGTCCGGCCCTGGGTCAAAGCCGCCGATTACTGGAACCTCTACTTCGATTTCATGGAGAACGTGAAACTGAAATTCGACGCCGAGGGCATCTCGATCCCCTACCCGCAGATGGACGTTCACGTCGATCAGAGGGCATCCGCTTAGTCTCCTCGTTTCAGAACTTGATCATGGAGAAACACCTCGTCATCGCCGGTGCCGGAGGCATGCTCGGCCGCCTTTGCACCGCCCATTTCTCCGGCCGCGACGGCTTCCGCGTCACGCCGTTGACCCGGGCCGAAATGGACCTGGAAGACAGCGATGCCATCCGCCGAGCCCTCGATGCCGCCGGACCCTTCGACGCGCTCGTCAATTGCGCCGCCTGGACCGAGGTCGACCGCTGTGAAGACGACCCGGCTAAGGCCAACCAGATCAACGGCCACGCCGTTGGCGTCATGGGAGAAGCCGCCGCCGCCCAAAACGCCCGCGTCATTCACATCGGCACCGACTACGTCTTCGATGGCGAGAAACCCGGCCCCTACGTCGAGTCCGATCCCACCGGGCCCATCAGCACCTACGGTTCGTCCAAACTCCTCGGTGAAACCGAACTCCTGCGAACCTCGCCGGACCACACGGTCATCCGCGTTTCCTGGCTCTTCGGCCCGGGCAAACAAGGTTTCCCGGAGTGGGTCATCCGCCAGGCCATGGCCAAAGAAGGCGTGAAGGTCGTCGGCGACAAATGGGGCTCCCCCACGTATGCCCCCGACACCGTCCGGCAGATCGAAGCCCTCCTCGCGGCCGCCCCGGCTTCCTCCTCCGGCATCTTCCACCTCAGCAATCGCGGCACCTGCTCCTGGCAAGCGTGGGGCCAGGCCTGCCTCGACGCCGCCGCGGAAGCCGGATTGCCCCTCCAAACCCGCACCCTCGGCGCCATCACCATGGACGAACTCGCCTCGCTCGCCGGTTGGAAAGCCCGTCGCCCCCGCCATTCCACCTTGGATCCCTCCAAACTCGTCGCCGCCACTGGCATCGAGGTGTCCACCTGGGACGACGCCGTTCGCCGTTTCGTGCGCGATCACCTGGCCGAAACGCTCCGGGCCTGAAGCCGAGTTTGCAGTTGCCCACCTTCTCGTAAGGCCTAGGCTGTAGATCCATCTGCATAACCTGAGAAAGTAACTTTAAACCCAACCCTTCCCGATGCGCATCCTAGTCACCGGCGGCGCCGGCTTCATCGGCTCCAACCTCGTCCACTACCTCCTCGGCCCGGCCGGTAGCGAACTCGGCGTCGAAATCGAAAAGGTCGTCAACTACGACAAACTCACCTACGCCGGCAATCCCCAGAACTGCGCCGCTCTCGCCTCGGACCCACGCTACACCTTCGTCCACGGCGACATCTGCGACCGCGACCGCTTCGCGTCCGCCCTTCGAGAGCACCAGATCAACGCCGTCATGCACCTCGCGGCCGAATCCCACGTCGACCGTTCCATCGACGCCCCCGAGGAGTTCATCATGACGAACTTCGTCGGCACCTTCCAGCTCCTTCACGCCGCGCGCGACTACCACAAGGAGGTCGCCAGCCCCGATTTTCGTTTCCTCCACGTCTCCACCGACGAGGTCTACGGTTCGCTCGAGGCTGACGACCCGGCCTTTTCCGAAACCACGCCTTACGCACCGAACAGCCCGTATTCCGCCTCCAAAGCCGGCTCGGACCACCTCGCTCGCGCCTATTTCCACACCTACGGTTTCCCCGTCCTCACCACCAACTGCTCGAACAACTACGGCCCCTACCAATTCCCGGAGAAACTCATCCCTCTCATGATCCAAAAGGTCTTGAAGGGCGAAAAACTCCCCGTCTATGGCGATGGCACGAACGTCCGCGACTGGCTTTATGTCGAGGATCACTGCCGCGGCCTGGCTCTCGCTCTCGTCAAAGGCCAGCTTGGCGAAACCTACAACATCGGTGGCCGGAACGAACTCCAGAACATCGACGTCGTCCGAAGCCTCATCACCCTCGTCCACGACCTCCGGCCCGACCTCAAAACCGGCAATCCGGACGACCAGATCACCTTCGTCAAAGATCGTCCCGGCCATGATCACCGTTATGCGATCAATTGCGAAAAGATCGAACGCGAACTCGGCTGGGCACCCCGTGAAACCTTCGACACCGGCCTCCGGAAGACCATCCAATGGTATCTCGACAACGAAACCTGGGTCGCCGCCATCGAAAACGGCAGCTACGCCGGCGAACGCCTAGGCATCGCCTGATCATCCCCCGTTCCCTTCTCTTTCCTCTCCTCCGTAGCCGGATGGGTAACCATTCGGATCCCCCGTCCTCCGTTCCCCGCATCCCCCTCCCTCCTTCCCTTCCGTCGTAGGCGCGTTTGCAAAAACGTGCCCTCTCTAAACCCTCCGCCTCCACGCTCATCTCCCGCCCCTCGGTAGCCGAATGGGTATACTTCTCGGCATTAGTTTTTCGGAATTTCGAAGAGTTGGAAATTTTCGGTCA
>CAZCRA010000225.1:0-5764 GCA_964500945.1 uncultured Verrucomicrobiales bacterium
GGGCCGGTGGCGATTTCGATCCAGCGCGCGCCGGAGTGGCTGAGCGGGGGAAGCCCGGCCGGGGCGAAGCGCACCTGCTCGCTGGCGGGGACGAGGCGGGTCCAGGGCAGCGACGTCAGGAAACGGTGGGCGAGCCCGATTTGTGTCGAGGCGGGGTGATGCATCGCCACGTTCCACGGGGTGTTGCCCCAGACGAAACCATGTGGTGAAGGGCCGAAGGGTGCATCCGTCTGGTTGACCTGCCAAATGCCGTTGGCGCCGTAGGTCACGCCCGCGGCCCCGTCGAGAATGGCCGCCCAGAACTGGTGGCGTTGCAGAACATCGGGGTTATTTCCCTCGGCGAACAGATCCTGGTAGTTCGCTTCGCTCAGGACCAGCGGCGCCCGGTGAGGCGATCGCGAAATCTCGTCGAACCAGTGACCCAGCGCGGCCACCGAGCCGAGGGCCGAGTGTCCGCTCTGGAGGAAATACATGTCGAGGCGATCGGGCTCATCCAGCACGTGGTAATCGTTCTGGTTATGAGCGCCGAGGATGCGATCGAAGGGATCAATCGCATCGAGATAGCGTGCGATGTCCGTCCAGGCCGCGCGATATCCGGCTTCGCCGGTGTCCAATACCGGTTCGTGATCCCCGAGGAACCTCGGCTGAACCTTGGAGCGATTGATTTCGCCTCCCACGGACCAAACCACCGGCCACGCTCCGTATCTCGCGACGAGGTAGCGCCAGTGACGCTTCATCTTTTCGGTTCCGAGGACGGGCAGATACTGTTTCCAGGCGGCCACGATGCAGGGGACGAAACCCTGGTCGACGAGATGGCGGATGCGCTCGTCGGCGGCATCGAAGAATTCGGGTCGAAGGCGTGAGAAATCCTCCGTCCACGATTGTCCGCCATCGCCCGCCCCGCGCGGGTCGAGCGGCGGCATGTCGGGCGGTAGACCGCCGACGATTTGAATGACGTTGAACCCCTTCTCGCGCCGGTCGGCCGCCAGCGTCTTGAAATCGTCCGGCCAGCTCAAGCGGTGACTGAGCCCCATCCACCAGGTATCGCCCAGCCACAGGAACGGGGTGCCATCGGCATGCACGAAATGACGCCCATCCCGGGACGGACGAAGCGGTCCGTGCCGGAAGAGCGGATTTTCGCCTTCGTAGGGCCTCACCGTCACGGCGCCCGCCTGGGCGTGGAGTCCTTCGACCGGTTCGGAGGCGGTGGTGACGAAGCGGTGCTCGCCGATTTCTCCCGAGGCGTAACGGACTTTCCACGTTCGGTCGCCGGCCCAGAACGCCGGAACGCGCCGCTCCGTCCCCGACGGCGAAGTGAAGATCGCGTCGAGTTCGAGTGCGCCGGGCTCGTCGACTCCCTTCGCGGCGCGGAAAGTGAATTCGACCGGCACATGCGTTTCCGTATCGGCTTCGGTTTTGGCTGCCTCCGCCCCGGTCACGGAGAGTCGCTGATTGAGGGCAAGGAATAGGAAAACGGCAAAAATCAGCGGAGAACGAGTCGTCATCGGTGGGAGAGGTGGTGAGTGTCCGAGGCCGGGCAATCAAAACGTCCGGCGGTTTTGAAGCAAATGAAGTTCGGGTCGAATCGAGGGGACCTCCAAAACCCCCGCGACCGCTCCCCCAAGCTTTCGGCGCCAGTCGCTGGCTTCCGAAGAACCCACCTCATTCGGCGCGGCCGCGGGGGTTTTTGGAGATCCCGTCACCGTATCTCCGTTCCGACCGGCTTCGTTGATCCGATTTTCGATCTATTCTGGCTCGACGCCGGTGTGAGGGTGGCCGGCGACGATGTCCCAGACGGTTTCCTGGAGGGCTCGGATGAGGGCCGCGTCGGTCTCGGGGTCGAACATCTCGTATGGCTCGACGGTCAGGCCGACTGGGCTTTCGCCGGTCAGGGTCGCGTAGACCGTGAGGGCGGCAAGGTAAGAACCGATGGTGCCTGAATCTTTCCCGTTGTGCGGTTGGTCGTTCATGTGGATGCCGTCGGCATAGAGATTCAGAACGCCCTGATCCCGTTGGAAGGTCTCGAGATTGAATGGCGACTTCTCACCCCGCGCTTTGATGAAGTAGGGCTGCACGCGATCGTAGAAAGCTTCGATGCCGGGCAGGGCGCCATCGCGAATCATGACGTCGATTTTGGCCAAGACCTCTCCGGCGGGGATCATGCGCACCGGGACGGGGAGATCCGGATAACGTTCGTTGAGCCGGGTGACGAGTTGGTCGAAGAAGGCGCGGGAGGGTTGGATGCCGCCCTTGTAGGGTTGCTCCCAGTAACCGGCGTAGGTTTTTGGTTCCGAATCCTGGATTCGCTTCACCTGAGGCCAGGTGGCATAGATGTAGAAGCGCTCCGTGGCGACGTGATCGGTGTTGGCGTGCTGGCGATCCCAGCGGTCGTCGCCGGGCTCCGTCTTTCCACGGGCGTAATCGATGAAGGCGCTGGCGGCTTGCAGGGAACCGGCCTCGAAGAACGGCCATTTGGCCGTCGTCTTCGGTTCCTGATCGAGATCCTCGTGGTAGGGTTGAAGGACGAGGGCATCGAAGGTGTGATTCTTCAGCGCTTCATCATACTGGCCGTATTTCTCGATGATGTTGAATTTGCCGCTGCCGGGAGGGCCGGGGTGACCCCGCTTCACGAGATGTTGATCGAGCTGGAGACCTCCGCCGAGTTGGATGCCGTAATCATACGAGCCGCCGGCCGACGCAAACAGCTGCTGGAGTCGCTCCAGCGGGATGTTTCGCGTCAGGCTGTTGCCGATGTGATAGACGCGGAGGTTTTTTCCGGGAGGAGGTTCTTCGCCGCGGAGAGGTGCCAGGGTGAGGAGACAGACAGCGGAAAGCGCAATGAGTCGTAACATGATCTGAAGTGTAGGCCGATGAAGGCTGCCGCGTCCACGCTCGAATTGGTTTCCCTGGAGGAGGCTTTGGGGGAGGTTGTGCGATGCGTTCAACCCTGATGTGGCTCGCCCTGGCCGGCGCTTGGCTCGGTGTTTGCGGATGGATGGTGCCCGCCTCGGCAGAGGACGGTGTGTTTGGACGCTGGGCGTTCGGTCTGCCGGATGGCCGGTCGGCGTGGTTGAAGCTGGGGGAGGCCGGGGACGAGGTGAGGGGCGAACTGCTGTGGAGCGTGGGAAGCGCGCGTCCGGTGGAAGCGCGCTTCCGGTGGAAAACGTGGTCGTCGAGGGGAAAATCGCGTCACGTTGCGCCGGAAGCTCCGGTGGAAACCGGATGGCCGGGAACCGGTGTGGGCAGTGGATGAGCCGATCCGTGGCGAGCTGCGGGACGGGCGACTTTGGCTGGAAGTGACGCATCGGCCGGTGGATGGGAACGGCGAAGAGACGCTGAAACTGGAGGGCAAACGGATGTCGCCGCTGCCTCCACGCCCGGATTTGGAGGCCGTGCGATTCGGGAAACCTATCGATCTCCTGGCACACGGCTTGGCGGGCTGGCGGATCGCGGAGCCTGGAAAGAAGAATGGCTGGCGGCTGGACGACGGTGTTTTACACAACCAAACGCCGAAAACGGATTTTGGTGCCTACGGCAATGGCGCGGGATTAAGCGTAGCCCTCGAGCAAAGTGGCAAGGACTTCAGTCCTTGAGAGCGGCGAAAGCCGCCGATGAACGTCCTTAATCCCGTGCTATTCGTGCCTACGGCTAATTCGGGAACCTGCGCACCGTCCGGGATTTCGAGGATTTCGAGCTTCGACTCGATTACCGTGTCCGGAGCGGCGGCAACAGTGGCGTCTACCTGCGCGGCATGTATGAGGCGCAAGTGGTGGATCGCGACAGCCGGATGCAGGGCATCCAGGGGCCGGGTGCCATCTTTGCTGCAGGGCGATCACACGAACGTCGCTTACCGGAACCTCGTGCTGCGATCCGTTGTGGGGGAGTCCCGGTGAGGGTATGCGGATTTCGATTTGCATCGAGACCGGTGCCGCCTCAATCCGATGGCGAAGATAGATGGCGCAATTCGTTGCATTTCAGCAAAGTCGCACCGAGGATGAGTTTCGCTCTCGCATTCCTCACAGGGGAAGGGGAGCGAATAAGTAAAACGAACAAGAAGGTATGACACAAGGTATTATCAAGAAAATCATCGCGGACAAAGGCTTCGGCTTCATTTCCCGTGATGGCGGCGATCTTTTCTTCCATCATTCAGCGCTCGAAGAGTGCCATATCGAGGACTTGCACGAAGGGCAGGCCGTCGAATTCACCGAAGGCAAAGGGCCGAAAGGTCCGTGCGCGACGGTGGTAAAGCCCGCATAACGAACGCGAGGTTTCCTGGCCCGGGCGGAGACGTCCGGGCCTTTTTTATTGCACCTATTCCTTGCTTCATCAGCATCAAGTGTCGTCGCCGGGCGGGCGTGAACGGCGTTCCGTCTGGAGGGATTCGAGTCCGCTGCGGACATGGAGGTCGCGTTGCGGGAAGGGGATTTCGATTCGGTGCTGACGAAAGCTGGTCTCGATTTCCCATAAGAAATCGGCCTGGACAGCCGCTGGACGTTTGCAAGAACGAGCGTTTTCGCTTCCTGGAAGGTGGAGATGCTTCTGCGCCTGGCCGAGCTGAACGACGAAGAAGGGCAGGGCGAGTCAGCGGAAGACTGGCGGCGCCAGGCGACTACGGCTGCCAGGGAGGCACGCTGGCCGGATCAGCCGGGTGGATTGGGTTGGTGCGCCGCAGCCTACCGCGCAGCGGGCAATCCGGAGCGTGCGCGAGAGCTGTTCGAGGAAGCTTTGGAAAACGCGAGGGGTAACCCGAACCCATTCAATCATGTCCTGGCAGCGACGCGGATTTGTCAAGCACACCACCATTTCGGCTTGGATCTGAGCCCGGATGAGGCAGAGGGATGGCGCTCGCTGGTGTTGGCTGTTGAGGGGGAGTCGGGTGAGGAGTGACTATTGAGGGCGGCGAATGGTGAAGCGTGGAACACCCATTTTCGGCTTTGCATTCGCGTTCCTGTCATTCGTGTTGGGTTCGCAGGGCCTCATGGCGCAAGAAGGCCGGAAAGGAGGCCTGCGCGGAAGCGTCGTCGATGACGACTTTTTTCTGGCGATTCCGACTGCTCGGGTGGCCATCCCGGAGGTCGGACGCGAAACTCAAACCGATGACGACGGGGCGTTCTTCCTCAGCGACCTGAATCCGGGAACCTACACGGTGGAAGTCCGGAGGGATGGGTATGTCTCCACTTCGCAAAAGGTTGCCATCCGCGCCGGCACCATCACGGAACGAAGGATCGCGATGACCGCTGTGGTTGTGGTCCTCGACGAGTATGTGGTGACGCCGCAGGACCTGATCGCTGCGGAGGGCGGGTTGGACGGCGTCGAATTGCTCGATTTCCGTCGGGAGTTGGGTTCGTTCGCCGATGTGATTGGCTCGGACTTCATCGCATCCACGGGAGCGAGTGATGCGGGCGGCGCGCTCCAAAAGCTGGTCGGCACCTCGTTGGCCGACGGGAAAACGGTTGAAAAACCCTGCACCGCGCCGAAGAGACTCGTTTGGTTCGGAAGAAGTCAGGCTGCGCAGGGTGGCGAGGATCTCTTCCCTGGCGGGCGCAAAGGACCTGAAGTCCAGGGCGGCGTTGCTCGTCGTTCACTGGGCTCGCCCAGCTTTGCCGTCGCCTCCCGGCGCCGCCCTGCGGGCTGCCCTGGCCGGGCAGGCATGTCGCGGAGCTCCATTCTCCTTCGCTGGGGCTTCGGCGCGACAGGTCCGCCTTCGCTGGGGCTTCCGACTTCGCTAAAGCTTCCGACTTCGCTAAAGCTTCCGACTTCGCTA
>CAZCRA010000226.1:0-5744 GCA_964500945.1 uncultured Verrucomicrobiales bacterium
CCTCCGTCAGGACCTGCCATCACGCTTCGCCATCATGAGGCGCGTGCGCGCCAGCGGTCTCCCTCCTGACTCCTGACTCCTAGCTCCTCCCTCCTCCCCCACCCGTAATCGTTTGGCAAACCCTCATCCGGTGCTCTATTAACCGGCCAATCTTCTTATGGGCATTCACGACCGGGACTACATGCGGGACGACCTTGGTTCGGGCGGCGGGTCCCGCGGCCTGGGAGGCGCCAATCCCATGATCGTCCTCTGGGCGCTCATCGGTGCCTGCGTTTTCTTTCAACTGCTCCCTCTCACCGGCTGGGGCACCGTCACCTACCCCTCCGGCGCGCGGGCATCTCTCGTCGCCCAAAAGCTGGGCGTCTCGGTCAACACCCTGATGCAGGGCGAAGTCTGGAGGCTCTTCACCTACCAGTTCATCCACGGGAACCTGCTCCACTTGGGTGCGAACATGCTCATGCTGTTCTTCCTCGGGCGGGAAGTCATACGCCGCGCCGGTGCCGCCCACCTTCTGGCCATCTTTCTGATCGGCGGTGCCATAGGGGCCCTTTGCGAACTTGTCATCAACGCCATGACCGATATCGGCAATCGCCCACTCATCGGTGCCTCCGGCTCCGTCTCTGCGCTCCTGGGCTATTTCGCCATGCTCATGCCGAACCTGCGCATCGGCGTCCTACTCTTTTTTATCATCCCCATCCGCGGCCCCATCCTCCGGCTTGCCTGGGGCTGGGTCATCTTCAACCTCGCTCTCGCCATCCTCACCCTCTTCGTGCCCTCTCTCAATGTCGCCTGGGTCGCTCACGCCGGCGGCACCCTCTACGGCTTCCTCCACGCCCGCATGCTCGGCGATCGCCCATTCGCCGCCCTCTTCGCGAAGAAACCCCGCGACTCGGGTCCGGACCTCCGATACCAACCTCGCCCCGGCTCCACCAAAATCATCGACGCCGAGTTCAGCGACCCCCAACAGCAGGCCGACTACGACGCCATCCTCGACAAAATCAACCGGGAAGGCATCGCCTCCCTCACCCCAGAAGAACGCCGCATCCTAGAAGAAGCCAGCCAACGCATGCGCGGCGATACGTAGTCAAGCGCGACGCTGATCTCGTTTCGTGGTTCTTGGTTCCTGGTTCCTCCTGACTCCTAAAAATGCGCATTATCGCCGGTCAGGCCCGCGGCCTTCGCCTCCAGGTGCCCAAAGGCGACGTTCGTCCCACCACCGATCGCGTCCGGGAATCCCTCTTCTCCATCCTGGGCAGCCGCGTCGACGGTGCTTCCGTCCTCGATCTCTTTGCCGGTTCCGGCTCGCTTGGCCTCGAGGCCCTCAGCCGCGGCGCCGCTTCCGTCACCTTCGTCGACACCCACCGCCCGACCTGCCACGTCATCGAGGCCAACCTCGCCTCCACCCGGCTCGGTCCGGCCCAGGTCAAATGCCGGGACGTCACCGCTTTCCTCCGCACCGCCGGCGACGTCCGCTTTGACCTGATCTTCATCGACCCGCCCTACCCGCAGCGGCCCGGCGACCCCGATCTCGGCCTCGACCTGCTCCACCACCCTCGACTCGCCGAAATCCTGGCCTCTACCGGCTGCGTCGTGTGGGAAACGCCCACCGGCCGCTCCTGGCTCGACGACATCCCGCCCTGGGACCTCATCGACCAGCGCGCTTACGGCAAGACCACCCTCTGCTTCTTGCAAATCGCCGGGGCCTGAGCCAAGAGGCCTCATGAGCTTCCGCGCGGTCCTCCGCCTCTACAACGCCCTGCTCCCCCTGGCCCTGGTGTTGTCCGCGCCCGCCTCGATCAGCAAAATGCTTCGAAGGGGCCAGGCCGGCCGGAACCTCGAGCACCGCTTCGGCCGCTACGGCGCCGCCCTCCGCGCCCGGCTCATCGAAAGTCAGCCCCCCATCTGGATCCACGCCGTCAGCGTCGGAGAAGTCCTGCTCGCCCTCAAACTCATCCACGCCCTCCGCGACCAGGCCCCGTCCATCCCGATTGTCCTCTCCTGCACCACCTCCACCGGGTTCCGCCTCGCCGAAGAACGCGCCGGCGACGATTTCACCCTGCTCTACAACCCCCTCGACCTTCCCTTCGCCGTCCGGCGGGCCTTCGACACCCTTCGGCCTCGCGCCCTCATCCTCATCGAGTCTGAAATCTGGCCGAATCTGCTCGAAGCGACCAGACGACGCGACGTCCCGGTCCTCTTGGCCAACGCCCGGCTTTCACCCCGATCCGAAAACCGCTACGCACGCTTCGCGAAACTCACCCGGCCCATCTTCGAACGCCTCGACGGCGTCCTCGTCACCGCCCAGGAAGACATCGACCGCTGGGCCGGCCTCGGCGTCGAACGCGACCGCATCCACCTGACCGGCAGCATCAAATTCGATCAATCCGCCCCCCCCACCTCCGCTCAACAGCTCCAGACCCTTCGCGCCATCCTCGACCGCGCCTGCGGAAACGCCAAAGGACCCGTCCTCCTCGCCGGCAGCACCCATCCCGGCGAGGAAAAACTCCTCGGCGACGCCTTCCTGCGCCTGCGCGACCAGCACCCGGACGCCTTTTTTATCGCCGTCCCCCGCCACTTCGAACGCGCCGGCGACGTCGTTCGCGACCTCGCCTCACTCGGCTTCGAACCGCTGCGCCGCACCCAGATCGACCCCTCAGCCCCTTCCGCCGCTCCGGCTGCCAGCCTGGCCACGGATCGCCCCGCCTGTCTCGTCGTCGACACCACGGGCGAACTCCGGGGCTGGTATGAACTCGCCACCCTCGTGTTCGTCGGCAAAACATTCCTCGCGAACGAAGGCCAAAACCCCATCGAACCTCTCCTGGCCGGCAAACCCATCGTGACCGGCCCGGCCATGAAAAACTTCGGGCCTCTCTTCGACCGCCTCCACGCCAGCGGCGGCGTCCTTCGCCTCCCCCTCGAAGCCGCCCTGGACCCCGCCACGATCGCCCAGGAAACCCATCACCTCCTCACCGACCCCACCCGCCAGCGCCAAATCGTCGAAGCCGGCCAGGCCATCGTCGCCCCCGACCAAGGCGCCGCTAACCGCACCGCCACCCAAATCCTTCAGGAACTTTCTAGGAATGAGGAGTGAGGAGCGAGGATGGGAGCGAAGCGAACATGGGCTGCCGAAGGAAACGCGACGCGTCCGATTCCGTCCTAATTAATTCTTCCGGCGTCGCGGAATTCGCCAGAATTTCGATCGCCGACCCTGAAACGACCCTGCAAGACGATGTTGACAGGCTACTGGAGCCTGGATCACCCTCCCCACGGTTCCCGCACGCCCCAGTGCGGCAACGTGGCAGGGACTTCAGTCCCTGAGGACGCAGGGCCACCTGCATCCTGGACGGTAGTCCAGGCCACCGTCATTCCGGCGCGGGTGCCGCGTCCGGTCCCGGATTCCGCTGTCCTTCAGTCAACCTGCTTGATAGTCGTTCCCTTTTTGAGCGAACTGAAAGAATCCCGGGGCAGAACCCCTATGGCGTAAAGATCCGGTCGAAGCCTCTCGCGCGGAGGCCGGTTTCAAGTTGAACATCGCTGGACCACAGACGCCCACCGAGGTGCAGCGCCAAAGTGACGAACGGCACGTCTTTGACGTCCACCCCGGCACCGAGTCGGCGACCTTCCATCCAGGTGCCCAACGGAATAATACCTTCGTCCAGAAAGCGGATTCGTGCCAGCAAAGCGTTCAGTCCGTCGAGGAGTTCGTCTTCCTCCAGCGCCGTCGCGGGAACCATGCGCTCCTTGTGCTTGAAAATCTCTACCACGACGAAGCGCGGACTAAAGAAAGTGTGCCCGGTGTCGGCGAGAAGTGTCTCCCGCAAGCGCGACTCCCGCCGGAGCAGCGCAGCAAACACGATGTTCGTGTCCACGACTACGGGCGAGTCATCCACCGGAAGGATTATCCGCCGAAGCGGGTCTTGTTCTTCTCCCACCAACCGGCCTTGATGTCGTCGGACAAACGCCAGGCAGCCTCCTCCGAAAGTTGGCTCCGCCGCGCAAGACCTTCCACCCGCAGCCATGTGACGAAGTCATCCACCTGCTCCGGTGACAGCCCATCGGTGGGGAAGACCATCCGGACGACGCCGTTGTCGGATTGCACCTCAACCATGGTGCCATCGTAGCTCCGCTCACCGCGGGCTGTAAGGGCCGAGGCCGTCCCGGAGTGCTTCGGGTCCAATCTCCGCGTCATCCTGTTCATCCGCGTTTCATCCGTGCCTCCCTTGCGGTCCGCACGCGGGTCTTCTCAGACCCCGGCAAAATCGGCAGTCAACCTGTTTGATAGTCTTTCGGCGATGGTCTTCGGGTCGGCCCATTTCGCGTCTTGGGTGATGAGGGCGCGGTAATGGGGCTGGGCTTGGTCAGAACGCTTTCTTGCCATGCTCGAGCTCTCCAGCTTGCCCAATGGCCGACCCAACGCTAGTTTCGACTCGTGCCTGTGACCCTTGAGACCTTGCTGACGTCCTCCCCCGAGGTTTGCGGGGCGCGGTTGCGGATTGAAGGGACAGGGATCACCGTGTTGCAGATCGCCACCCTATTCCGGCAGGGGCTGAGCGCCGAGGAAATCACTCGGGAATACCCGCACGCCCCGGAGGGTGGCATCTACGCCGCTTTGGCGTACTACTTGGCCAACCGCGAGGAAATCGACCTGGCAATCGTGGAAGAGGAAGCGGGGTTCATCCGGCTGAAGGGTGAAACCTCCCGATAGGACGCGGATATGGGGCCTGTCGGGATTTACCTCGATGAGGACACGGAGCGGTTGTCTTTGGTGCAAGGGCTCCGCGCCAGGGGATTCAACATCCTGACGACCTCTGAGGCGGGCAGAAGTGGAATGGACGACCGATCCCAGCTTATTTTTGCCCAAGAAACAGGCCGGCCGATCTACACGTTCAATACCGGCGATTTCGCCAAGCTCCACAAAGAGTTCCTCGCCTTGGGCTGGGATCATCCCGGCATCATCACCGTTCCCCGCCAGCGTTATGCGGTGGGCGAGCAAATCAAACGACTGGCCGCGCTTCTGGCAACGATACCGGGGGATGGTTTGGTGAACCGGATGGTGTATTTGTGACGGAGGACGGGTTATCTGGCCGATTTCGTATTCCATACAAGCCCCTGGTGAACATTAAAGCGGTGGCCGCCAACATGATCGCCAGAAGAGAATGAAGCCGGGGACGCCATCCCCATATGCGAACACGGATCTTCCGTAAGGCCGGACATTCCTGTCTGGCCGCCCACATAGATTCGTCCTGGCCATCCAAGAATGTCCAGCCTACTTCGAAGTCGAGTAGTCCTTCAGTCAACCTGCTTGATAGTCCTTCGATCGTAACGGAACTCGCCAGAGTTTCGATAGCCAACCCCGAAACGACCCTGCAAGACGATATTGACAGGCTACTGGAACCTGGATCACCTTCCCTCCGGTCTGCACGCGCCCCATTGCCGCAATGTGGCAGGGACTTCAGTCCCTGAGGACGCAGGGCCTTCTGCATCCTGGACTGAAGTCCAGGCTACCGTCATTCCGGCGCGGGTTCGGCGGTCGGTTCGGTCCCGGACTCCGCTGTCACCGCCTTTCGGACTTCCTCCATCGGGACTGTCTCCGCGTCTGGCCAATCGAGGTCCGCGATGGTCTTTGGGTCGGCCCATTTCGCGTCTTTGGCGATGAGGGCGCGGTAATGGGTCCGGGCTTCCTCGGTTTTGCCGGTCAGTTGGCAGGCGATGGCGAGGCCCGCCAACAAATCCTCGCCCACATC
>CAZCRA010000227.1:0-5731 GCA_964500945.1 uncultured Verrucomicrobiales bacterium
TGGAGGCTGGAGGCTGGAGGCTGGAGGCTGGAGGCTGGAGGCTGGAGGCTGGAGGACGACTGGGGAGGAATTAGCGTTCCATGTAGAAGGCGTCGTAGTTTAGGAGGGTGTTGGCTACGGCGGCTAGGGGTTCGAGGCCGTTGGCGTGGTTCTGCTGGTCGTTGAAGAGGTCGAGGAGGATTTCGCGTTCGGCTGGGCGGGGTTCGCGGGAGGCGATGCGGAAGAACATGGCCTCGATGCGGGAGGTGGTGGAGGCCTCGGGCAGTTCCGATTCGATGCGATCCGTGAGGGCTTTGGCGGCTTCGACGAACTGAGGGTCGTTGAGCAGGACGAGCGCCTGGAGGGGCGTATTCGTGACCTCGCGTTTGACGCTGCAGACGGAACGGTCCGGGGCATCGAAGGCGGTCATGTTGGGCGGGGGCGAGGTACGCCGGACCAAGGAATACAGGGTGCGGCGGTGGCGGCCTTCGCCCTCGTCGGGTTTGTATTCGAGCAGGATCTTGGAGAAGCTGCTCTTTTCCCGCCAGAGACCTTCGGGCTGCCAGGGTTTCACGCTGGGACCGCCGGTTTTCGGGACGAGCAGGCCTGAGACGGCGAGGGCGGCGTCGCGAATCGATTCAGCCGGGAGGCGTCCGGCCGGGGCGCGCGCGAGGAGACGGTTGGCGGGGTCGATGGTGCGATGCTCCGGCTTGATTCGGGAATCCTGACGGTAGGTTTCGGACAGCACCATGCCGCGCAGGAGGGCACGGACGTTCCAGCCGGACTGCTGGAGTTTCCAAGCCAGCGCATCGAGCAACTCGGGGTGCGTCGGGCGTTCTCCCTGGATGCCGAAATCGTGCGGGGTGCGGACGAGGCCCTGGCCGAAAACGAGCTGCCAGTAGAGGTTGGCCGTGACGCGGGCGGTGAGGGGGTTTTCGTCCGCGAAGAGCCAATGGGCGAAATCGAGCCGGGTGCCGCCTTCCGGGGTGGAGGGGGAGAGCACGGCGGGCGTGGCGGGGAAGACCTGCTGACGGGGCTGGCTGTATTCTCCCCGAAAGAGGACGTGGGTTTGGCGAGGTGCGGCCATTTCTTCCATGACCATGACGTGCCGGACGCCGGAGGCGATTTCGACGCGCTGCCGGAGGAGGTCGCGGATCTGAGCGAAGTGAGCCTGGGTGTCGGGATGCCGCTGGCGGAAATGGGCTTCGACGAGGGCAGCGGGGGTGTTGGCGACGACCTCCGCCGGGGTGCGATCCGGCGAAGCGAGGACGGCGACTTCGAGGGGGGTCAGACCGGATTCGAAGAGATGGATATCGTCCATCCGGCCGCTGAGGAGGCCTTCATCGCCGGTGAACTTCGTGCCGCCTCTGCCGAAGCGGAGATCGGGCCGCTTCTTTTCCGGGAAGAACGCGGCGTCGGCGACGGGGTGGATGTCGCGCGTGAGATGGTTTGCGAGCGTCGTGGTTTCGAGTTCGGCGCCGTCGAGGAAGAGCCGGAGGCCGGCGGCCCGCATTTGACCGTCATAGGCGAAGGCGACGTGCGACCATGCCTCGTCCCGGACCGGTTGGGTGGAGCGGACGTGGATGACTTCAGTGGGTTCGATGTGGGTGAGGCGGAGATTCAGGTGGTTTTCCGAATCGAGGAAGAAGGTCCAGCCGCGCCAGTGATGGTTCTTCGACTGGCGGGTGCTCGCGATAACGCGGCGTTTTCCGGGCTCGCGTTCGGTCGACCGGCGCGCGTCGGGTTTGATCCAGAGCGCGAGGGAAAAGGGTTCGTGGGCGCGTTGGTCGCCCCGGCCTTCGAGGATCACGTGACCTTCGCGATCGACTTTCAGGACCTTTCCGGAGCGGCCTTCGGTAAACTTGGAGCCGCCGCGGAGTTCGGCGTCGAGGACGCCGTCGACGAACTTCTTCGTGCGTTCGACGTCCTTCCCGTCCTTTTTCTCCGTGACGGTCCGATCCTGCAGGCCATCGAGTGGCAGGTGGATGCCGGACGGGAGATCGACGGTCGGGGCCGGGCCGGGCGAGGGCGGTTCGAAGTCGCGCCAAAGGGCGGCGATTTGGCGATCGATTTCGCTGAGCCGCGCCTCTTGTTCGGGCGTGGGCAGATCGAGGAGGGGACCGTAGTTTCCGTCATCGCCGGTCATGCCGAGTTCCCGGACACTGTTGAAGTAAGCCGCCAACTGGAAGTAATCCTGTTGCGACAGGGGATCGAACTTATGATCGTGGCAGCGGGCGCACTCGAGGGTGAGGCCGAGGAAGGCCGTGCCGGTGGTGTTGACCCGGTCGAAGACGTAGTGCATCCGGAATTCCTCGTCGATGACGCCGCCTTCCCCGGTCATGGGGTGATTCCGGTGAAAGGCGGTGGCGAGGCGCTGCTCCCGGGTGGCATTGGGAAGGAGGTCACCGGCGAGCTGCCAGGTGACGAATTCGTCGTAGGGACGGTTTTCCTGGAAAGCCCGGATGACCCAGTCGCGCCAGGGCCACATTTCGCGGTAACCGTCGGCATGGAGTCCGTGCGAGTCCGAGTAGCGGGCGATGTCCATCCACATCAGCGAGAGGTGTTCGGCGTGGGCCGTGGAGGCGAGGAGATCCTCGACGATGCGCCGGTAATGGGCCGGTGAGGGGTCGGCGAGGAAGGCGCGAACCGTTGCCGGTTCGGGCGGCAGGCCGGTGAGATCGAAGCTGAGGCGGCGGATGAGAAGGGCGGGATCGGCGGGTGGGGACGGTTTCAGCCCGGTGCCCTCCAGACCTTCGCGGACGTGGCGGTCGATCAGGGTCGAGATGGCGGCTGCAGCATCGGTGGGCGGGGCGACGGGAGCGAAGGCCCAGTGATCCTCGTATTCGGCACCGGAGGCGATCCAATCGCGGACGAGCTGCTTTTCCGAATCGGAGAGGGAGAGCTTCGATTCGGGGGGCGGCATCTGGTCGATGTCGTCATCGGTGAAGATGCGGTAGATCAGCTCACTGGCGTCGGGGTTGCCGGGTTCGAGGGTGCTGAAGAGACCTTCTTGGGTGTCGAGGCGGAGATCGGCCTTTCGTTCGGCGGCATCGGGGCCGTGGCAGTGGAAGCAGTTGTCCGACAAGATCGGGCGGATGTCCCGGTCGAAGTCGATGGCGCGGGCGAGGGACGGGAACTGAAGGACCGCGACGAGCGGGAGAAGAGGAAGCAGACGAGGAATCATTTTGAGGTCTTTGATGCCGGGGATGGGTCCCGGGTTCTTCAACGAGGAATCTTCCCTGTTTTTTACGATAAAGCAACGGGGGGAGGAGGCGGAAGTGGAGGAGGCGACGGGGGAGATGGCACCGGTTTTTCTCCGCCGTAGATGAATCGCCTGAAAAGGATTTCGACGGGACCGCGCTGGAAGCGGGTGAGCCAGAGACTGGCCGCCGTGAGGGAGCCGAGTGCGACGAGGAGCGCGATGGCTACGGACAAGGCGGGACCGCTCTCCATGTAGAGGCCCAGGCCGTAATCGCAGAAGATCAAGGAGAGGCAGACGGATTGCAGCAGATAAGCGGAAAGCGTGGCCCGGCCGCCACGCTCGACGAAGGTGGTGAATCGCGAAGGGCGGGGTGCCGCCGACAGTTTGGCGATGCAGCCCAGGTAACCGAGGGAAGCCAAGGGGGCGGAGAGGCCCAGGATGGTTTCCGAAACGACCAAATCTCCCCGGATCAGGAGCCATGCGCCGATCGCGCTGCCTGCGAGGCCGGCTGGTAGTGGGGCGCGCCGGGCCCAGAGCCAGAAGGGATGGCCCAGGCGTTCGATGAGCCCGGATTTGACCGCGGCCAAGCCGAAGAAGAACCAGGACAGAATGCCCGGGGCGATGACGGCGAAGATGAAGGGGAATCCGATGAGGAGAAAGAGCAGGCGGTAAGCGGCGGCTCCGAGGAAAGTTCCGTGTTTCCAGAATGAATCGTCCACGGCGTCGCCGGGCATGGACAAGAGGACTTCGGCGAGCACGACGAATCCGAAGAGAGTCAGGACTTGAACCGTCATGAGGATCACGCCGCCGATCCAAAGCGTCCGGACGCCGGCGTTTCGGAAGAGGTAGAAGAGGGCGCCCAGGATGGCGTAGGGCATGAGGATATCGCCGAAGAAGAAGAAAACGGCGTGGAGCGAGCCGATGACGAACAATCCGGTCATTCGCCGCCAGTAACGCCTGGGGAAGCTGGTGCCTCCGCGTTGCGCCGAAGTCATTTGGTAGGCTAGGCCGACGCCGACCATGAAAGAAAAGAGGCCGTAGGACTTGTAGGAGAACAGCGCGGCGACCAGGAACTCGGCGGCGCGATCGAGGGAGGAGGGATTCCCGAAGCTGGCGAAGCCGGTTTCGGGTGGAGTGGCGAAGAGTTCCACGTTGACCAGGGCGATGCCGACGAGGGCAAAGCCGCGTGAGAGGTCGGGCATTCTGGCCCTGGACGTGGCGGTGGACGGCGAAGGGGTCAAGGGTGGCTCCAACGCCGGACGTTAGGCAGGGTGGCCGGGGTGTCCAGGGATTTGACGGGGTGAGAGAAGGGGGCGGCGTGTGCAGGCTTTTTTGCTTGCAGGCTCGTGCTGGAGGGTGAGAGGTTAGGCTAACGATTATCTGACGTTCACGGTGCAGGCGGTGGACATGAAGGCTCTCGACTTGAGCAACGCGCGGATCGAATTGGACCCGAACACCTTTATTTCCGGGGGCTCGAACCGGACGAGAAATGCAGCCGTGTTCACGAATCTGACGGGATTTTCTGTAGGGGATGAGCTCGACACGTCTGGACCGACGGCCAACGGAGCCTCTTCATTTGTTTTCAATCTTCCCAACGTGGCCGCGCTTTCATCCGTGACGGCGCCTGTGGAGTTTCGTGTCTATTTTCAGAACGATACTGGGGCGAACTCGAATTGGCAGTTCAACGGCAATGATACTGAGACGGGGAGCTTTCTTTCGTTGGATGACGTGAACGTCATTCCGGAGCCTGGGGCGGCGGGGCTGTTGATCAGCTTACTTGGCGTGGGTTTTCTGGGCCTCCGGCGGCGGAGGAGTTAAGGGGACCTGCAAAAACCCCTGCGGCCGCGCCAGATGAGGTGGGTTCTTCGGAAGCCAGCGCCCTGAGCGACAGTGCTTTGTCGCTCTTCATTCAGGGAGGCAGCTCCCTTCAATCATCCCTCCACGCCCTGACGCCCAGGGCTTGGCTCGCGGCTCACGCTCATTTTTGGAGAGGTCCCTTAAGCAGGCGTGCCCTGTAGGCGGCGAGCGAGGGAGCGGCGCTCTCGGAGAGGCCGCCCTAGCGGGGGGCGTTAGCCGGCCATGAGGCCGGTGATTTGGCCGTCGTCGTCGATGGCGATGCCTTCGGCGGCCGGTTTTTTGGGGAGGGCGGGCATGCGAAGGATGTCGCCGGTGAGGGCGACGAGGAAACCGGCGCCGCGGGCGATTTCGAAATCGCGGACGGTGATGGTGAAGTTCCGCGGGCGGCCGAGGGCGGTGGGGTCGTCTGAAAGGGAGTTTTGTGTCTTGGCCATGCAGACCGGCAAATCGTCGAGACCGAGTTTTGAGATGCGCTCGAGCTTTTTCCGGGCACGCAGGGTGAAATCGACGCCTTCGGCTCCGTAAATCTGGCGGGCGATGGTCTCGACTTTCGCTTCGGGCGCCGCGTCCAGCGAATACAGCGGCTCAAAGGGAGGGCTCACGGTTTCGGCAGCGGCTTCGACGACCTCGGCCAACTCCGCGGCGCCGGGGCCGCCCTCGGCAAAGCCGGCCGATGCGGCGCAGGGGATGGAG
>CAZCRA010000228.1:0-5703 GCA_964500945.1 uncultured Verrucomicrobiales bacterium
CATATAACAATAACCCTCGCCGTCTTTTTTGTGTAATTTTCGAGCTAGCGTGACACTAGAGAGGAACGGGCGCGGGCATGCCCCGGTTTAGATTTTGCCTCAAATTTGTCTATATTTTGGCGAATCTCATTCCAAACGTTCGCGAATGAATGTCAGACTTTGGTGATCGCGTCGTGGAGGAGAGCGGAACCATGAATTTGCCCACTCTTCAGCGATTTGGCCCGCGCGTGGCTTGGCTCTCACGGGTCATCGCGGTGGCGACGATGATTTTCGGTAGTTTCGAGGTGGGACTTCGTGCGGATGAATTCCATCAATTCATTTGGCCGCTGCTGGAGAAGCATTGTCTGGAGTGCCACCGGGATTCGAAGCACAAGGGCGAGGTGAACCTCCAGTCGTTCCAATCGGCGGAACGATTTGATGAAGCGCCGGAACTTTTGGAGACGTTGAGTTGGGTGTTGGAAGATGGGGAGATGCCGCCCCGGAAGAGTCTTCAACCGAGCGAGGAGGAGCGGCAGCGGTTGTTCACGTGGTTCATGGACCGGTTGACGGCGCTGCAGGAGGCAAACGCTGATGACCCGGGGCACGCCGTGATGGCGCGTCTGAACCAGGCGGAATACGATCACGTGGTGCGCGACCTGACGGGGTTCGACTTGAATCCTGCCCGGTTTTTTACGGCGGATCAAGCGGGCAAGACAGGATTCACCAACGTCGGAGCGGTGCTGGACGTTCAGCCGGTGAGGATCGAAAACTACCTCGGGGCTGCGCGCTGGGTGATGGATCACGCGTTCGTTTCGCCGAACCGCGGAATCGTCTGGCACCGGGACCTTCCGAACGTGGACACCCCCGAATCGGCCCGAGGGCATGTGCTGGAGGAGTTGGCCCAGTGGCATGTTCAGTGGGAGCGACAGGTTTTTGCGGGCAGCGGCTTTGAAAGCGCCTTGGCGGATGAGACCGAGCGGGCCAGCGGCGATCCCGGGGCGGCGGCCTCGAACTTGTCCGAGGTGAAGGTGGCCGTCGCGAATCTGGATGGGTATTTGTTGGCGGCGTGGAAGTATGAGCACCGGGAGGCGCTGGGCCGGAGCGGGCTCGATTTCGCGTCGCTGGGGGCGGAAATCGAAGGCAGCTATGTGCCGGTGGTGGCGGAGGCGTGGTGGCGATTGCTGAAGCGGGAGTCGCAGGTGAATTACATGATCGAAAACTTTGCGCGGCTCTGGCGCGAGGTGCCTGGGCCTGGGGAGATCGGCGAGGCCGAGGCACGCCGGCGATTCGAAGCGATGGAAGCGCTGTATGTGCAGATCGTCCGTCCCGAGCGCTGGTTCGAGGCGCGTGGGATCAAACCTCACCGGCGAGTGAACTACGCGATTGGAAAGCCTGCCTACGAAGTGAGCGAAGCCTACGAGCCGGTGCGCGGGAAGCTGGAGTTCTACCTCGAACGAGGGTTTCCCGAATGGGCGGTCGATCTGCGCGAGCGGGGGCGCTATCGGAGTGAAATCGATTTGGGCGCTTTCGGCAGCCGGCGGATGTGGATCGTGGTGACCGACGCCTGGGATGGCTCCGCGGGCGATGAAGTGTCCCTCATCGACGCGGCGTGGGATGGAAAGGCCGTCGAGCTGCCGGAAGCGACCGTTCGCGCACCGGCGGTCATCTCCCTAGACATTCCTGACGGGGCGAAACGGTTCACCGTGACGGCCCAGCTCTCCGAAGCGAACCGGCGGAAGGCGTCGGTCCAGGTCCTGGTGATGAACCGGGAACCCGAGGGATTGGACACGCGTTTCCTGCCCGGGCGACAAGTGATCGCCTGGCCGGAGAACCGGAATGGACGGAACACACGGATGGCGCACGAATCGGCGTTGCTGGGTCAAGTGACGACTCGATCGGACCTGATGGCCTCGCGCCGGGGACGCTTCGCCGCGTGGTTGCTGGATGGGGCGGATTTGACCGGGGAAGAGCGGCGGAATCTCACGCAGTTCCGCGGCTGGGGCGAGGCGTCGCCCTACTTTCTCGACAGCTTGGCGTTGGAAGCGCTGGTTCCGGAGGAGGCGGTCAAGCTGCGGCGCCAACTTCTAGGCGATCTGGTCGCCTATGTCCGGCATGACGCCGCGGCGATGCGCAGCGTGTTCGATGAACGAGCCCGGCAAATCCTCGACGAAATGCTGCCGCGAATTTGGCGGCGACCACTGACCGAGGCGCAGCGGGAGCACTACTTCACGTTTTATGAGGCGTCCATGGCGAATGGGGCAGGGTTTCACGAGAGCGTGAAGCGCCCGTTGATCGTGGCGATGGTCTCCCCGCAGTTTTTGTTCAAGGCGTATCACTCGGAACAGCGTCCAGACCCGCATCCGCTGAACGGTTTTGAATTGGCGAACCGGCTATCGTTCTTCCTTTGGGCGTCGATGCCGGACGACCGGCTATTTGCGCTGGCGGAGGAAGGGCGTTTGACCGATCCGGCGGTGCTGGTGGCCGAGGCGCGGCGAATGCTGCAAGACCTCCGCGCGGAGGCGCTCGGAACGGAGATGGCCGGCAAATGGCTGGGTTTCTACGATTTCGATGACTTCACACAGCCGGACATGGACAAGTTTCCGGAGTATACGGAGTCGTTGCGGCGGGCGATGTATGAGGAGTCGATCCATTTCTTCGTACATCTGCTGCAGGAGAACCGGCCGATGCATGAGTTGATCGATGCGGATTACACCTTCGTGAATGAAGAATTGGCGAATCACTATGGGATTCCCGGTGTGTGTGGCGAGGTGGTGCGGAAGGTATCGATTCCGGCGGAGCTGGCTACACAGCGTGGAGGTCTCTTTGGGATGGGTAGTCTCTTGACGGTAAAGTCGACGCCGTTGCGCTCCAGCCCGATTTACCGCGGTGTTTGGGTGGTTGGTTCGGTGCTGGGCACGCCCACGCCGGAGCCGTCGATTCCGGTGGAACCGTTGTCGCCGGAGGAGCGGAGTTTGGAGGGGCTGCCGATTCACGAGCAGTTGAAGGTGCATCGCGCGAATCCGGATTGCGCGGTTTGCCATGACCGGATCGATCCGCCGGGATTGGCGCTGGAATATTTCGACGCGATTGGGCGGTGGCGGGAGAGCGATGACGCAGGGCAGCCGGTCTTCGCCACGGGAGTGCTGCGGAATGGCCGGACCGTGGACGGGTTGCCCGGGCTTCGGGATTGGGTGAAGGGGGAGATGGATCTGGTGAAGCGGCAGTTTGCCAGGAAGACCGCGAGCTATGCCTTGGGCCGGTACTTGACGGTCTCGGACCGCCAGCTCGTGGCGGACATGGTGGCCGCCATGGAAGCGGATCAGGGCCGTCCCTGGGCCGCTTTGGAGACCCTCATCCGGAGCAAGCAGTTCCGATACCGCCGCGATGCGCGCGAGGGAGAGGGGATAGAATCCGCCGGCGCGGGTGGGGATGAGGAAGGGCAGAAGGAGACGAATTCATGAAGACCGATCCTAGAGAATCGACCGGCTACATCCCGAAGTGGAGTCGCCGGACCGTCTTGCGCGGGAGCGCGGCGACGTTGACTTTGCCCTGGCTGGAGAGCCTGGCTTGGGCCCAGAATGGACGAGCGGGCGTGGAAGCCTCCCCGCCTCGCCGATGGGCGGCCCTGGTGTTTTCGAACGGGGTGGTCCCGGGCCGTTGGTGGGCGAAGCAGAAGGCGGACGGGATCGAGTTTTCCGATGTGCTTCGCCCACTGGAGCCGCATCAAAAGGACCTGATCTTCTTCGAGAACCTGCGTTTGGTGAAGAAGCCGCCCTTTCGAGCGCCTCACGCGACGCACTACTGCAACATGCTTTCCGGGGCGCCGGTTTCGGGGCCGTCGGTGAAGAAGTTGGCGACGAGTGCCGACTATCATATGGCGCGGGAGGTCGGGCGCCATACGGTGCTGCCGGTGCTGAACCTGGGATGCCGGGCGACGGACAACATAGGCGCGGTGAATGGCAGCACCATCTCCTGGAGTTCACCGACGACGCCGATCATTCCGGAATCTTATCCGGCTCAGGCCTTCGATCGCCTTTTCGACGTGCGGCAGAAGGAGATCGACAAGAGTGTTCTCGACGACGTGCTGGAGCAGGTTCACTGGATCCGTGGTCAACTGAGCCCGTCGGACCGGGTGAAGCTGGACGAATACACGGATTCGGTCCGGAGCGTGGAGGCGCAAATCGAGCGCGCGATCCACAACGAACACCCGCCTGGTGCCTGGGTGCCGGAGCTATCGAAACCGGATATGAAACGCCCGGCGGACGGGCGTCCCGAATCGGTTCCGGCCTACATGAAGCTGATGATGGACATCATCGTCCTGGCGTGGCGCATGGATCTGACACGCATCGCGACGCTCCAGTTCAACAACGACGGGACGAATCAGATGAAGTTCGGTTTCCTCGACGGCGTGCCGAACTTCGAACACCACGGTATATCCCACCATGGTAACGATCCGGCAAAGGTCGACTACGCGTGCAAAGTGATACGGTATCACGTGGAGCTGTTGAGCTACTTCATGCGCCGGCTGGAAGAGGTCGACGAAGGCGGCACGACCTTGCTGGACAACTCGATGGTGTTCTTTGGCACGAACTTCATCGACGGGAATCGTCACGACACGAGCAGCACGCCCGTCATCGTGGCCGGCCGCGGTGGAGGCACGATCAAGGGTGGTAAGGTGTTCCGGGCTGAGAAGGAAGAAGACCGGCCGGTATCGAACGTTCTGCTCTCGATGATGCAGCGCATGGGGCTGCCTGATCAGGCGTTCGGCGACAGCTACCGGAGCTTTGACTTCATGGGTTGAGCGCGTGAAAACCAGATGTTTTCCCTGAGTTTCATGAGATCTGGAAAGGTAAAGGTCGTTTGGACGCGCCACGTGACGAATCGTGCACTGGATGCGGATGGCGAGCCGTGGGATCTGCGCGGCGAAGGCGAGTTGACGCTGGTGGAGTGAGGGGGCGGGCTCAGCCTATGTGGTGCCGCTCACAGGATCCAGAGCAGGCCTGGAGGATGAGCGGATGCGTGAACGCCGCCCCGCGTGCCTTCAGCTTTGCGTCTTCCAAATCATGATGGTTTCCGGTAGATGCCGGTGGCGTCGATGATGAGGTTTTCCTGGGTGGAACCCTCCGCGACTTTTCCGATGACGATGATCGGATCGAGCTCTTTCAGGCCGTTGACGCCCTTTAGGCTTTGCTCGACCGGGGTGCCGCCTTCGCCCGGAACTTGAACCGAGAGGCGCAGGGCTTTGATGGTTTCGGGCTCTTCACAGCAGGCGTCCCAGGGGGTTTCGCACAAGTCGCCCGGGATGAGGTCGCAGGTTTCGAGCGAGTCGTCGGCCAGGACGAGGGAGGCAAACCCTTCGGTGAAGGGTTTGAGGGCGCCGGCGATGCGCCCGGTGACGGTGACCTCGGTGCCGGGCTGGAGCTTCGTCCGGGCTTCGGCGACGGAAATGGCGCCCTGAGGTTCGGCATCGAGGAAGAGGGCGTTGAGTTCGGGCGAGGCTGAGGAGGAAGAAGTGGCTTCGTCCGTGGATTCATTTTCGCCGCACCCGGTGAGGCCGGCCGCGAGGATGGCGGTCAGCGTGAGGGATGCGGAGGATTTGAGGATCGTGGTTTTCATGGTCTTATCAGTTTTGGTTTGGTTTGGTTTGGTTTGGTTTGGTGAATCGAAATTCATGTCATGCCGAGCGCAGGGCGGCGGGGAGCGGTGTTCCGAGGCAACGGAGGG
>CAZCRA010000229.1:0-5661 GCA_964500945.1 uncultured Verrucomicrobiales bacterium
GTCCCTCGTCACTCCGGCCTTCCGCCTTCCGCCAGCACCACCCCTCGAACCGCATTCCCCCATCGAATCACCCTAACCCCATCCACCCATGCTCCGTCCCTTCATTCTCCTCCTCTCCTCGACCCTCCTTGCCGCCGTCGCCGCAGCCTCCGCCGCTGAACGCCCAAACATCGTCCTCATCATGGTCGATGACATGGGCTTCTCCGACATCGGCTGCTACGGAGGAGAAATCGAAACGCCCAATATCGATAGCCTCGCCGCCGGTGGCGTCCGGTTCACCCAGTTCTACAACGCCGCCCGCTGCTGCCCCACTCGCGCCTCGCTCCTCACCGGCCTCTACCCCCACCAAGCCGGAATCGGCTTCATGGAGCCCGGGAACAAATACAACGTCCCCATCAAGGACATCCCGGAATACCAGGGCTTTCTGAACGATCAATGCGTCACCCTCGCCGAGGTTCTCAAAGACGCCGGTTATCAAACCTTCATGAGCGGCAAATGGCATGTCGGTGCACGCCAGGGCCAGCGGCCGCCCGACCGCGGCTTCGATCGCTTCTTCGGCCTCCACGCCGGCGCTTCCAAATTCTTCACACCGCTCAAGGGCAAGCTCTTCCTCGACCGCGAAACCTGGACCGATTATCCGGACGACTTCTACACCACCGACTACTTCGCCAAATTCGCTGCCCAGTTCGTCCAGGAATCGAACCCGGATGAGCCCTTCTTTCTCTACCTCGCCTTCACCGCGCCGCACTGGCCGCTTCATGCCTGGCCGAAGGATATCGAAAAATACCGAGGCAAATACAAGATCGGCTGGGATGAACTCCGCCGCCGCCGCTTCGCGAAGCAGAAGGAACTCGGGCTGTTTAACGATAGCGTGCAGCTTTCGCCCCGGCACAAGGATGCGCACCCGTGGGAAGAGGAACCCGATCAAGACGACATGGATCACCGCATGGCCATCTATGCCGCCATGATCGATAGCGCCGACCAGGGCATCGGCCTCGTCCTCGACGCCGTCCGCGCGCGGGGCGATTTCGACAACACCCTCGTCGTCTTCTTGAACGACAACGGAGCCTGTGCCGAGCCGGTCGGAATGAAGAATCTCGACGACGAACCGCTCGGCCACCCGGAATCTTACCAAGCCTATTTCATCTCCTGGGCCAATGCGGGGAACACGCCCTTTCGCTTGTATAAACACTGGGCCCACGAAGGCGGCATCGCCACGCCCTTCATTGCGCATTGGCCGGCCCGCATCCAGGAGGGCGGCGCCATCAACCACGACCAGATCGGTCACGTGAAGGATGTCATGGCCACCTTCCTCGACGCCGCCGGCGCCGAATACCCCGCCTCGCGAAACGGCAAACCCATCCTGCCCACCGAAGGCCATAGCCTGCTCCCGGCCATGATCGATCCTTCGTTCGCCGAAAATCGCCCCGTCTACTGGGAGCACGAAGGAAATCGCGCCCTCCGTGACGGCGATTGGAAGCTCGTCAGTTATTACAACGACGTCCACGAAGACATGCAGGGCGTCGGAACCGGCCCCCGCACCGGCCCGTGGGAACTCTATAACCTCGCGGATGACCGGACGGAACTCACCAATCTCGCCACCAAACAACCCGAGCGACTCCAGGAAATGCTCAATCGCTATCAAGCCTGGGAGCAACGGCTGAACATCCTCGACTGGGAAGACGCCCTCCGCCGCGGCGGCTATCACCAATAAATAACCCCTCCTCTACCATGCACCGGCGCCGTTTCATCGCCACCACCTCCAGCGCCTCCCTCCTGAGCGCTTCACCCTTGGCGGCGGCCGCCGCGGAACCTACTCCGAAGTGGCCCGCGGATCTCTCGGCCCACCGCATCGCCCGCGTCGATAGCCGGTCGTCCCAAGATCGCTACGCCCGCTCCCTCGGACCCAACGCCAAACGCGGTCCGCACGGCCAGGGCTACGCTCGACGACTCGCCACCATCACCACCGACCAGGGGGCCACCGGCATGGGCATCTGCTGGCCGCCACCTGAGAAACTCGAACCGTTCATCGGCGCGAAAATCAGCGACCTCTTTGACCTCGTCACGGGAACGACTACCGAAGCCGCCATCCTCGATTACGTGCTGCACGACCTCGTCGGCGTCATTCGACAACAACCCGTCTACCAACTCCTCGGCGCCAAAGGTCCAAGCGCCGTCGACATCTATAGCGGCGCCATCTACATGGACGACCTCATGCCGAAGGATCGTCCCGAGGGCGTCAAGGCCGTCCTCGATGCCTGTCAAATGGATCACGATGCCGGCTACCGCGCGTTCAAACTGAAAGTCGGTCGCGGAGCGAAATGGATGCCCCGAAAAGAGGGAGTCCAGCGCGATATCGAAGTGACCCGCGCGGTGCGCGAACGCTTTCCGGATAGCAAGATCCTCGTCGACGCAAACGATGGCTTCACCCTCGACGACGCGAAGGCTTACGTAAGTGGTGTCGCGGACTGCAATCTCTTCTGGATCGAGGAACCCTTCCCGGAAGAGCGGGAGAACCTGCTGCGCCTTCGTGAGCACATGAGGCGCGTCGACTGCCTGGCTTACCTGGCGGATGGCGAAACCCGTCATGGGAGCGCGCCCGAACCCTGGGAATGGGGCGAATACACCCGGGAACATATCGAAACCTTCTTCTCCCTGGCCGAGGAAGATTTACTCGACGTCTGCGTCTTCAACATCGGCACCCTTGGCTTCAGCCGCTGGCGGCGGAACATGCCGGTCTTCAAAGAAGCTGGCGTGCTCGCCGCGCCCCACCTCTGGGGGTGCACACCAAAGCCGTTCTATGCCGCCCATCTCGCCGCAGGCGTCGGAAACGTGCTGATCGTCGAGGGCATCCCCGGCGTCGGCCAACACCTCGACTACTCCCAATACAAGCTCGTCGACGGAAAGCTCCGCATCCCGGACGTCCCCGGCTTCGGCCTCGGATCCAAAGACGGCCCTGGCGTCGGCCTGTAACCTACCCTCTGAAGTGTCACCACTTCAGCTCCTCCCGTAGCCGAATTCGTAAAAATTCGGACCCCCTTTTCTTCTCCCGCCACCCCACGAAACGCCAACGAGCTTCAAGAAGCCGTTTCCGGCTCCCGGTCTGCTCCACAGCAGCAGGGTTCGTCGTTCGTTTCAACCGTGCGAATCGTCAGGTAGCGCATCGACGGCGTCAGATACTTGATCTGCGCGTGCCGCACGCCCGAGGGCATGAACACCACCTCACCCGGCCCCGCACTCACCGTCTTCCCGCCGAAGGTGTATTCCGCCGAACCTTCAAGAAGGTAAAAAGCTTCCTCCGCTTGGTGTTCGTGCTCATACGACTCGTGGGCACTCGTGTCCGGGATCTCAGTCAGATGAATGTGCAACCGCCTGGCGCCTTCCTGCCATCCCAATAACGATTCGTAGCTCAAACTCTCCATGACCGGATCGTACGAGAGACGCACCCGAACTGCACCCAAAAATCCGAATTTTGTCACCGGAACGAGTGCATCGTCCGGGAAGTAACCGGCATACGGCGCGAGGATTTTTCCTTGAGGTCAAGGCGTGAGTTAGGGAGCGAAGCAGGCTTCGTGACCGGGCGAACAACGCAGACGTCGGGGAAAAGGACCGCGACATCTGTAATATGCGAGCCTTGGCGAGCCTCACTGAACAGGGCCCAATATCTAAACCAGTATATTGGGTAGTTTCCGGATGATGCACTAGCCTTTCGAATCCGGCTTGCCTCAAACGCCCTCCCGCCGTTATAGAATGATCATGACTTCAGTCAAAACTCTCCAACTCCCGCACCACACCCTGCTCGCCACTTTCTGCGTGCTCCTGCTCCAGGTCACTTCATGGGCCTCCGACGAGAAAGCAGCGCCCCGGAAAGTCGTGGAACTCTTCGACGGCAAAACGCTCGAGGGCTGGAAAAACTTCGGCGGCGGCAAATTCTACGTCGAGGACGGCGCGATCGTCGGCGAAGCCGCCCCTGGCCACCCCAACAGCTTCCTAGCCACGGAAAAAACCTATGGCGATTTCGAACTCGAAGCGGAATTCAAAATCGATCCGCTCCTGAACTCCGGAATCCAAATCCGCAGCAAGGTCTACGATAAGGAAACCAAGACCGTCCGCTGGAACGGCCGTCTCAAAGCGGACGGAAGCAAGGAGGTCAGCGATCGCGTTTGGGAAAAAGGCCGCTTTTGGGGGTATCAAATCGAAATCGATCCCTCGGACCGGGGCTGGACCGGAGCGCTTTACGAAGAAGCGGGCCGCGGCTACCTCCACGCTCCAGACAAAAGCAGCGCCTTCCGTCCAAATGAATGGAACAAACTCCGCATCATTGCCGATGGCGACCATTTCCGCACCTGGCTGAACGGCGTGCCCATCGTTGACATGCGTGACGGCCTGACCGCCGAAGGCCACATCGCCCTGCAGCTTCACGGCATCGGAAAAAACCGGGAAAAGGCCGGCCAAAAGATCCGCTTCCGGAATCTGCGCCTGCTCCAGTAGAACAGCTCCCTCCAGGACGCCGCCGCTGGCGTAGAGGAACTGGCCAAGAGTTTCGTCCCTCTCCCGTAACGCCGGCCCGCCTCACGCGTCGGCCCCTTCATGATCGACTGCTCCGCCTTCCGGCTCACCCTCCTCTCCCTCCTCGCCCTACTCCCCGCTGGTGCCTCCTCAGCGGAGCCGCAACCCTCGACCACGGCTCCCGAGGCTCTCGCCGACCCCTTTCAAGACGGCGCCAACTGTCTCTTCATCGGACACAGCTTCTTCATCCCCGTCGCGGTCCACTTCGACCGCATAGCCCGTCAGAACGAATTCTCCGCGCATGCGGCCGCCATGGTCTTCGCCCCCGGCATGGCCGGTTCCCCGGGCGCGCTTTGGGAAAGCGAGCGACACCGCGAACGAATCGAATCCCACCTCGCCACCGGCAGGATCGAGCTGCTGGGCATGACCGTCGCCGGCCCGCGAGGAGGCGCCCTCGAAGACTACCAGCGCTGGATCAACCTGGCGCTGAAGCACAACCCAAAGACTCGCATTTTCATCGGTCACTGCTGGATTCCCGGCGGCCCCCAGATGGAGAGCGCGCGCTATCGAGCCACCGTGGAAACCAGTGGCCTTCGAACCCTGGAAATCGTGCAACAGCTGCGCGAAGCCTATCCAGCGACACCCATTTACTTCATCAACTACGGACTCATTGCCGCGGACCTCAAAGAACGCTTCGAAGCGGGTGAACTGCCGGAAATCACGCAAATCGCCGGTCGGGACCCCTCCGCCCTCTTTCGCGATCCCCTCGGTCATGCCGGCCCGTTCCTCCTGGAACAATGCGCCAACGCCTGGCTCGCCCTCCTCTACCACCCCGCACCCGGCCAGCGCTGAAACCACCCGCCCGTCTCGAACCGCCGCCTCCATCGGTAGGGCGGCCTTTGTCCCGCCGCGGGCGGGACCTGCAGACTCGGCTTCACCCCGCCCGCACCGCTGACTGCTCCGCTCCGCCCCGGCGTGCGTTCGCCAGCCAAATCTCTACCAGCATCACCAAGGCCACCGCCCCCAGCAACCACAGCCAGATCCGCTGCTGCGCCTCCAGCTCCGTCTGCTTCAACCGGCGCTCCTCCGCCTCGTTCTTCACCTCCGTATCGACCCCGCTCGCCGCACGGGCGCCCATCCCTTCGATCCCCA
>CAZCRA010000230.1:0-5649 GCA_964500945.1 uncultured Verrucomicrobiales bacterium
GGTGATTCGCTTGCCAAGATTGCCCTGCGCTTCTGCACCACCTGGCCGGAAATCTACAACGCCAACCGTCAGGCAATTGGCGAAGACCCGAACCGTCTCGAAGTCGGCACCGTCCTAACCATCGCGAATCGCTGCGGTGCCACCCATCTGCCGTCCCGACCGGGTGAGCAGCCCGTGCCACCAACCAGCGGTGTCTATGATCGTGGTGTCAAGGAATATGCGACCGGGCGCATCGTGAACAGCAACATTTATTTTGTTGCCTGGGGCGATACGCTGTTCTCCATCGGCCAGCGCTTCGGGGTCACAGTCGATCAACTGCGTAGTGCTAACGGCCTTAATGAAGACAACATCCTGTTCGCTCAGTCGCGCATTGTCATCCCCGGCTTGAACGGCGTTTTCGTGCAGCAGCCAATCTTGCGCCCTGGCGAAGGGCCATCCGTTGCCAGCAACGAGCGTGGCTTCGAGATTGGTGAATGCCGGATTGGTGTCATCAGTGATTATCCAGCACAAAGCACCCCGAACGGTACTGTCATTGCGACGATCCCACCTGGAGAGTATGCGGCGGCTCGGGTCAGCACGGTTGACCGCCGTGATTGGTTCCAGATCGAGTATATCGACACTCTCATCTGGATCGGCGACACGGTTGAGCGCATGAACCTCAACCGCATTGGTAATTGTGAACCTTAAACAATTATAAACCTTCTGGGGAACCCTAGGGTTCCCCAGTATATTGAAGATTATTTTTGAAACGATGCATTCCTTGAGACAGAATACCACAATTGCCCTTTGCATACTTTGTGTAATCGCTGCTGCGGTCACAATCTATCTGATCTATGATTATGCGACTCGGCGGGAGCAGATCGATGATGCAGCATTCCAGGCGGCACAGTCTCAGGCACGCGCATCTGCTGAACAGATTGATACAGCCTTCGGCGAACTGATGATTCTTGCCGGGGCCATCGCCGATGAGTTGTCCTCCGGTGAACTTGCGTACACAGATATTGAAGCCCGTATGCACAATGTAACGATCGATCGCCCGGACATCGACGGTATCGCCATTACATTTGAACCGTTCGTCTACAACTCTGATCTGCGCCTGTTCCAGACCTATGTCTACCAACAGGAAGATGGATCATTTGAGACGCTAACAGGCGCAACGTATGATTACACACGCCGCTCTGATGGTACAGCAGATACATCGTGGTACGTGGATACCATTGATGAAGGCGCACAGTGGCATGAACCCTTCTTTGCTACTGGTGCACGCAAAATATTAGTGGAGTATGGTGTACCATTTTATATGGCAGGGACCGAATCGCAACCCGTCCCTGCGGGGATTGTCAGCATCGACTACACACTCGAAGATGTACATAACTTAATCGATGATCTGCAACTGGGTGCAACCGGCTACGGCTTTGTGCTTTCTAACCAGGGTACCTTCCTGGCACATCCGGTGGCGGAGTACGTGGTTAATGCCAACATTTTTGAGGTCGATGGTCTGGATGAGGCGGTGGCTACTGCAACGCAACAGGCATTGAACGGCGAACAAGGGTTTGTATCAACCCGTGATCCGGTCACTGATGCCCCGACATGGTATTTCCTGGAGCCGATCGGCAATACCGGGTGGGCAGTTGGAATCGTCCTCAATCAGGCACAGTTTCAACCGGATGCACCCCAGACGGTACGTGAGCAAATGACCATCGCGCTGGCACTGACCTGCACGATTTTCCTGATACTGGCGACCATTTTCCACGTCGATCGCTACCGTTTCACGAGTTTCTGGGCAATTTCCACCACGTTCACTACGCTCTCCATTAGCCTGATTGTCCTGACGTGGATGCTGACCAATCGTCTCCAAGCACAGGAAGGCATCACCATTACCAACCCGTCGGAACTAGAACGCTACATTCAGAGCATTGAGCGTCCGCCTGGTGTCGTTGGTCGACCCCTGACGATCCCAACAGGCGTACTGATTCAGGCCATCGCCTTTCCCGATCCGACATCAGTAACGATTAATGGCTATATCTGGCAGCGGTACCCGGTCGATAGCGACGTGACACGCGGCTTTGCTTTGCCGCAGCGCATCGGTGAAGAGGCGACAATAAAAGAAGTACAACGCGACATCATTGATGGTCAGGAAACGATAACCTGGCGCATTGGCATCACGCTGAGGCAAACCTTTGACTCCACCCGTTTTCCCTTTGACCATCGCAATATTATGGTTCGCATCATCCCGGCAGATCGGCAAGCTAATCTGCTGCTCATGCCTGATTTAAGCGCCTATGAGTTACTCAACCCGCATTTACTACCAGGGGTCGACTCACAAGCGAGCATCAACAACTGGATATTGGAACACAGCGAATACAGCTATGCTGCGCCCCATGATCTGACTAATTTCGGCTATGTCAATCAGGTGAACGTCGGCACTATACATGAACTGCGCTTCAGCATCCAGGCGCAACGTGTGTATCTTGGGCCATTTATTGCCTATCTGCTGCCGGGAATGATCGCGGCAATCATGACATTTGCATACTTACTCAGCGGACGACGGGTTGGTGATAATGACGAAATTGTCGGTGTGCTGAACTACGCGGCAGGGTTGTTTTTCGTCGTCGCAGTGATCCATACAGCACTGCGTGACCAGATTGCAGCTATTGGCATTACGTACATGGAGCATCTCTACATTTTGCTCTATGTAGCGATCATTGCTGTGGCAGCTAATATCTTCGTTGTAGCGCGTTTCCCTGATTGGACGATTGTTCATTATCGCGATAACTTGATCCCCAAAGTACTCTATTGGCCGCTCTTCACCGGGATCATGCTGTTTGTCACGCTGGTGATCTTTGTGTACTGAACATATACCGTATGACTTTAAATTGATACAAAATGCATGACGCGCAAGTCACCATCCGATGAAAGTGCCTGCTGGAGATGCCCAATACGCAATTTGCCGAACAAATACAACCATATTGCAGGAGGTAATTGCAGCAGCGACTTTCGTGTTAGACCATATTTTTCGAGCAGGGCAGCCATCGCAGGATTAACTGTGATCGCATACAGGGCATATTGCTCGCGGGTGAGTTTGATTGTCTCTTCAACGAGGCGCTTGCCGAGTCCCTGACCCTGAAAATCTGGTAATACAAAGAATGGTCCGAGTTCAATCCATTGTTCGTTGATTGGCGTCCATCCAGAGAAACCAAGCCACTCATTGCCATCGACGAGAAAACGTAGCGAGCCTTCATTCATCAATCGTTGAAAGGTCTGTTCACTGATGTGGTTGATGAATGGGGATTGATTAGCAGCAGATAGCATCTCACGAGCAGATTCGGAAAAATCGTTGATGCGGATGAGTTCAATCATAGGCGGTCACCTTATACCTATTCTCAGGAGTTCGAAATGTATTTTTATGAGCTTAGCAGGCAATATACTACAAAATCATGGTATTTTCTACTTTCGGGCATCGCATTCTTGCTGTTCGGATTATTTATAATAATTCTATTCCCGCAGACAACCGAACGACTCGTTGTCGTGATTTTCGGGATCGGGCAGATCGTCGATGGGATTGTACTGCTGACGCCTGTTGTCATGGGACGTACAACACGTCACCTGTGGAAAGTCACGGTCACAAAAGGTGTACTTGAGCTGATCGTGGGTATCTTTGCGCTGCTGTTCGAAGCAATAGTCATCCACATCTTCGCGGGAGTGGTCGGTGGCCTGCTGGTGATGCGCAGCATGCTGGAGATTATCACGGTCGTTGAGACGCAGGCCAGGGTATCTCACCGACGGTGGTCGATGCTGATGGCGATATTGCTCATGTTAGTCGGCATCACAATAATGCTACATCCCATTGCCAATGAAAGCACATTCGCGTTTATCATCGGTTTGTATGCCATTGGCAAAGGCCTGACAATGATTGTTTTATCGTCGCACCTACATCAGATGATCGAACACGCGCTCGAAGCAAGCACACTGGCATCGCGCTTGCTTGAGGAGGCACACATTGTAAGTGATATTGATGAGAAGATTGGCATCCCGGATGAAGATGACGACGTTAACCCGGATTATACGGTTGAGCAACGCAGCGGACTACTTGGGCTTGATCTATCACGGTATCAGCGCCCGATGGTGATTGCCCCCCATCCCGATGATCTAGAGGGGTTTGCGGCAGGTGTGATGGCATTGACACCGGGTATGGGTGTATCCGTAGTGATGGCTGGTGGTAATCTCGGCATATGGGACAATCAATTCAGAGTTATGCCTACCGGGGACTATATCCATTTGCGTTTGGAAGAGTCCGCAAAAGCAGCGCGTTTACTGGGTGTAGCTGAGGTCGTATACATGGGCTATAAAGATCGTGAAGTCACTCATAACAATGAGGCCGTAGACAAAGTTCTGCGACAAATCGAAAAATTTGAACCCGATCTGGTGATCTCGTTTGAGTATCACAAATGGCTCAACCCCTATCGGCATCCCGATCATCTGGCGACGGCAGCGATTGCACGCGAGGCTATCGCCCGTTACGCGCGTCGAGATCACATTGATTATCTGGTAACATCAACGCTGTTGCCGAATCGGTTTGTCGATGTCAGTGGCATCCGACGTGTCAAGCTTGAGGCACTGGCGTGTCATACAACGCAGATGACACTCAATGCAGCGATCTTCCCGTTTCTGGAAAAGCTCATTACGACAGTCTGGGGATTATTCATTGGGTCGAATTACGCCGAGGGTTATCGCGAGGTTGATATTCCAAAAATGGTTGAGCGTCTTAAAGAATGAGCTGGTATTTATAATTACCCCCAAAAAGTAGACCACAGGCATAGCTCGGAAAAGTAGGCTAAAATCAGCTTGTGGAGGACACAATAATGGCAAAGCGCAAGAGAACATATGCCGCCCAGTTCAAGTTCCGGGTAGCATTGGAAGCCATGGGGGAATCGAAAACGATCAGTCAGATCGCCAGCGAATATGATGTGCATCCGACCCTGGTCAGGCAGTGGAAAAAACGATTGCAGGAAGGCGGCTCGGACATCTTCGCCAGTCCCGCCAATCAGAAGCAGCAGATCGCTGAACAGACGGCCACCGAAGCCGCACTCTATGAACAGATTGGCCGACTCAAAATGGAACTGGAGTGGGTGAAAAAAAAAGTTGCCCAGTTCAGTTGAGGTGAAACGGACGATGATAGACACCCAGCACCCAGAACTCAGTATTCGCAGGCAATGCGACCTGATCGGCCTTAATCGTGCCTCCTTCTATATGAAGCCTGCCGGAGAAACGGCGATGAATTTGCACCTGATGCGGCTGATCGACGAGCAGTATTTGCAGACTCCCTTCTACGGGTATCCGCGTATGACAGCGCATCTACGTCGGGCTGGATTCTCGGTAAATCCGAAGCGGGTGGCACGATTGATGCAGAAAATGGGTCTTCAGGGGTTGTTTCCACGCCGAAAAACGACGACTCCAGCGCCAGGACAGACGATTTACCCGTATTTGCTGCGTGGGGTGGAGATCACCCATCCAGACCAGGTGTGGAGTACCGACATTACCTATGTCCCGATGACCGCTGGGTTCATGTACCTGGTGGCAATCATCGACTGGTACAGTCGGTACGTCCTGGCGTGGGGTTTGTCCAACACGCTGGATGGCGCATTCTGT
>CAZCRA010000231.1:0-3990 GCA_964500945.1 uncultured Verrucomicrobiales bacterium
CCATCGGCGCAAAGCCCCCGGCACGTCGCCAGCGCCGCGGGTCCAAGTGCCCTTGATCCCGATCCTCTCCATCCAGGATCCACCGCCCCATGCGCTGCCGCGCGCCCTGTCGAAGCCGTCGTCGTGATTGATGCTCATTGCTTTTCTTTCACGGAAGTCATCCGCCTATTCCTACCATGAATTGCCCGATTTAGGTGTCAACCAGCAGGCGATCCAATGCGCCATGTCGTATCCGGACGGGTCAGCCCGACTTCGGACGCCCGCGCACTTGCCTTCCCGCCCCACCCAGCCAATGTCTTCCCCCCAACCCATGTCTCAGGTCAAGCTCCCACCTCGACCGGCTCACCCCGTGTCTCCCCACCCCATCGCGATCGTCGCCAGCCTCTACAACCCCGAATGGGTCGATGGCCTCGTCGACGCCGCCACCTCCGAACTCCACGCGATCCTCCCGGGCACCCCCGTCGACTGCTTCCGCGTCCCGGGCTCATTCGAAATTCCCGTGACCGTCGAGACCCTCTGCCGCCAAAATCGCTTCGGCGCCATCGTGGCTTTCGGCGTCATCCTCCAGGGCGCCACCGCCCACGCCAGCCTCGTCGCCTCCTCGGTGACCTCCGCCCTTCAGTCCATCTCCGTCGAACACGCCACGCCCATCATCCACGCCGTCCTTTCGGTCGCTTCCGAGTCCGATGCGCGCGAACGTTGCCTCGGCACGGAACTGAATCGCGGCACCGAAGCCGCGCGCGCCGCCGCCTCCATGACCACCCTCTTCGCCAGCCTCAACCCGGACCGCCGATGAGCCAGCGTCGCCGAGGCCGTGAGGCGGCCCTCCAGCTCCTTTACGCGAGCGACCTCGAAAGCGAGCTGGATTCCCTCCAGGATCCCGGCCGTTTCTGGAGCCTCTGCACCGCCAAACCCAGCGGCCGGGCCTTCGCCGAAGAACTCGTCGCAGGCGTCCTCCAGCACCTCGCCGAAATCGACGATCTCATCCGGGGTTCGGTCGAAAACTTCGAATTCCATCGCTTGGCCGCGGTCGACCGGAATCTGCTGCGTCTCGCGGCTTTCGAGATACGGTTCTCCGATTCGGGCATTCCGTCCGCGGTCGTCATCAATGAGGCGGTCGAAATCGCCAAAGCCTTTGGGAATCCCGATTCCCCCCGTTTCGTCAACGGCGTCCTCGACCGCATCCGAAAGGATTTCGAAAGCTCGGCCTCGCTCTGAATCCGAATCCACACCACCTCTCCGCATGGGCCTCCTACAAACCATCAAAAAGCGCTTCTCGAATCGCGACATCGATTGGGACGAACTCGAAGAACTCCTCATCGGGGCCGATCTCGGGCCACCGATGGCGCTGGAAATCATCGATGACCTCCAGGACCAAGGGCGCAACATCGAGGCGGACGCCGTCCTCGCCGTCACCCGGGAACACCTCGCCCGCACCCTCCCCGCCACTCCCTCCCCCCTCGTTCCCCTCCCCGGCGGTGCACCACGCGTGATCCTGGTCGCCGGCGTCAACGGCACGGGCAAAACCACGTCGACCGCCAAACTCGCGCATCACCTGCAGAATCAGGGTCACGGCGTCGTTCTGGCTGCCGCCGATACGTTTCGCGCCGCCGCCATCGAACAGCTGGAATCCTGGGGCGAACGCCTCGGCATCCCTGTCATCTCGACCCATTACCAGGGCGACCCCGGCGCCGTCTGTTTCGACGCCTACGAGGCTGCGGTCCGGCGCGAGGCGGCGTTTCTGATCTGTGACACCGCCGGACGGCTCCACACCCGCAGCAATTTGATGGAGGAACTCAAAAAGGTTCGACGCATCCTCGCCAAAAAGGACGAAGCGGCCCCACACGACCGGCTGTTGGTGGTCGATGCCACCACCGGCTCGAACGCCCTGGTGCAGGCGCGCGAGTTCCATGCGATCCTCGATCTCACAGGACTGATCCTAACGAAATTGGACGGGAGCGGCAGGGGCGGCATGGCGGTGGCGATCCACCGGCAACTCGGCATCCCACCCCTGTTTCTGGGGACGGGGGAAGGGGTCGAAGACTTTGAACCGTTTGAGCGCGAGGCGTTCCTGGAGGGGATGATCTGACGAATCGCGACACCGGCAAAATCCTAACAAGCGCCAAGGCGCCCAGGAAAACTAAACTACTGAAAAATTTCTGTTTTTAGCGCTTGCTGCCCGACTTCAGAACTTTTTCAGTAAAAACCATAGGTCGATTCCGTCACACTTTGCGTTTGCAGAGCCGTCAGCGGTCTTCTATGGCAGTTTTATGCAGGATCTTAATACTCTTCGTGATGCGGTCCAACGATCGCCTCACGATCTGAGGCTGTGGCTGCTTTATGCCCACAGCTGCGTCAGCCGCTCCGACTTTGCGGCCGCCGGCGAGGCGTTCGACCACGCCTTGGAACTCGCTCCTCTCGAGCCCGAAGCGCTTCTTGGCCTTGCTCAGGTTCGCTACAACCAGGGTCGCCTCTCCGAGGCGGCGATCCGGACCCAGTTGGTGGTCGAGCAACACCCCCAGTTCGCGCCCGCCCACATCCTCCTGGCCCGCATCCATCTCCGGGAGGGAAATCCCCACGAGGCCGCGGAAAACTACCGCCAAGGCGTCGCTTTGAGTAAGGTGGTCATCGATCCGGCCATCGAGTCGGACCTGGCCGCAAACGGTTACTCCACCGGAAGCCTCGGCCAGCTCCGCTCGGGACAAGAGCGCAGCCGGCTCGCGGCGCCCGCCAGTTGGGAGACGGGCGAGGAATCGCCCGGGTTGGCCCCGGACGGGTTCGAAGCCGATTTTCCGCCCGTCGATGCGGAAGGACTGGAGCAAAGTGAGTTCGGTTTCGTCGAAGAGGAGGAGTTTCAGTTCGATCTGGACGAGTATGAGCGCCCAAAGAGCAGCTTCGCAGACGTCGCGGGCTTGGAGGACGTCAAAGACGAGTTGATGATCAAGCTCGTCCAACCATACGAGCATCAAGAGCTGTTCCGGGCCTACGGCAAACGCCCCGGCGGCAGCGTCCTCCTCTACGGCCCCCCCGGCTGCGGCAAATCGCTGCTATGCCGCTCCCTGGCGGGAGAATGCAACGCGAAGTTTTACACGCTGAAGCTGCACGAAATCATGGAGATGTACATCGGCTGCAGCGAAAAGAACCTCCACAGCTTCTTTGCTAACGCCCGTCAGAACGCTCCGGCGGTGATTTTCATCGACGAGTTGGATGCCCTCGGAGGAGACCGGAACGATTTGCGCCAAAGCCCGGCACGCGGCGTCGTGAACCAGCTTTTATTGGAACTCGACGGTTTTGACGGTGCCAACGAAGGCCTGCTCATCGTCGGCGCCACCAGCGCTATCTGGAACGTGGATCAGGCACTCCTTCGTCCCGGCCGCTTCGATCGCTGCATCCATGTGCCTCCACCGGACGCTTCGACACGCGAGGCGATCTTGAAACTCCAAGCCCAAAGCCGCCCGGTGGTGGACCTGGATTTCACGGGCCTCTCTGAAAAACTCGAACATTACTCTGGGGCGGACATCGCCCAGGTCTTCGATGTGGCGGCCGAAGATGCGCTCCGGCTTGCCATCCGGAAGAAAGTGGTCGTTCCTTTGACGAACCAAGCCCTGGAAGCCGCGATCGGCCGGGTGCCTCCCTCTCTTGCCCGCTGGAAAGACCATGATCCCCACAGCCGCCGGTCCGGTTAACCCTCTGCCGAACGCCCGCCCTCACCTCGGCCATGCCGCTCTCCCCTCGCCCACCGGCTGGAGGCGCATGGCCGCGCTGGCTGGTGCGTCCGCCCTCCTCGTGACGGGATGCGGCACGCGCCATGCCGAAGCGCCCCTCGCCTGGACCCTGGACGAACCCACCGCCTACCGCCTTCTGCACCGCGGCGATCTCCCTGAGGCCGACCAGGCCTTCCGTGAAGCCGTCGCCCAGGCCCCAAACCGTGCCTCCGCCTATTTCGGCCTGGGTCAAACGGCCTTCCTCCTGGGCGATCACGAGCGCTGC
>CAZCRA010000231.1:4000-5645 GCA_964500945.1 uncultured Verrucomicrobiales bacterium
GTCCTGATCCTCGGGCCTGATGCCGATGCCGCTGTCCTGGATCTCGAACCGGACAGCGCCCCAGCCTGGGCCCTGCTGGGCGCCAGCTATCTCCACGCCGAAGCCAATCGCGAGGCCGACTCCGCACTCGACCGCGCGCTCCAACTCGATCCCGAAAACGGCCGCGCCCTCCTGACGCGTGCCGAATTCGCCCTCCACGTCCTGAACGACCGCGAGCAGGCCCGCTCCTACCTCCAGCGCGCCAAGGCCACTCGAGAGATCGCCATCCCCCGCGACCTGCAGTTGGCCATCGAGCGAAACTGGAACTGAGCCCGTTTCGCCCATGGCTGAGCACCCCCCATCCGGCCGCGAGACTTCCCGCCGGGGGGCGTCCCGCCCATCCGCCGAGCAGCGTGCCGTCCGAGCCCAGGCTCGCGACCGCGCCCACGGCCTGGGCGACGACGACGGGGAGGCTGCGGGTGAACCGGATTCCCCCTTCCTGGCAGCTCACCTCGAGCGGCTTCGGCTCGAAAACGAACCGGAGCCCGAACCCGAAGTAGAGTCGTCCGTGGACTGGCGAGGCCGCCCTCACCCGCCTCGAAGCCTGCCGGGCAGCGTGCTTGGCGCCTTTTTGCTCGCCCTTTCGCCGCTGATTCTGACCGCCCTGGCCACCCGTGTTTTTCTCGTCGACCAGCCGTGGGGAGCTGACTGGAGCCTTCTCGCCAAGGCCGGCACGGATTCCTCGACCACGATCGCCGGCTTACCCGGCGCCCCTCACCCGGACGCCTTCCTTTTCGACCTCGCGAATCAGAGCATTGGAAACGCCGTCTGGCTCGCGCTCGGCCTTCTCCTATCCGCTTCGTCCGGATTCCTCGTCCTCTTCCTGAGAAGCTTCGGTTGGACGGTGAAGACGATGGTCTCCTGGCTCCTCGTCAATCTGATCCTGCTTTCCCCGGCGGCCGTGGAGTTTCGCCTCTCGGCACTGCAACTGCCCCAGGCCTTCGTCGTCAACACCTTCGTTTGGTGCCTCGTCGTGGCGCTCATGCCGCTGCCTCTCGTTCTCCGTTTTGCCGTCTGCGGCGGCTTGGCGACTCTCGCGACCTTGACGGCTCGCGAGGGACTGGCGGTTTGGCTGGCCGTGGCCCCGGTTTTGTTCTGCGGTGTGTCCGGGTCATGGCGGCCATCTCAAATCCCCTTCCTCTTTCTTTGGCTGGCCGTAGGTGCCGGTACCGTGCTTTGGCGATGGGGACCGCCCCCACCGTTCGACTGGGACCTGCCGCGGATTGAAGATGCCGTGGAACGCGCACTTGCCGTCCTTGGATCCCCTTGGCGCGCTGCCGGTCCATGGACGGGAAACGCCCAGTGGCTGGCGCTTGCCGGGTTGGCCACAGCCTCCTGCTTCCTCCTCCAGCTTTTGCTGCGCTCGATCACCGCCCTTTTTTCACCCTCCGCCGCCGCCGACACTCGAGACCGCCCGTGGGGGGCGATGGGCGTGGCGTTGCTGGCCACCGCCTTCGCACTTCCCTTTCTCGATCCCACGCTCTCGCCGGATCACCCACGCCTCCTTCTCGACGTCTTCCTGGTCGCCGTCCTTGCCCTCCTCACCTGGGGTGCCGCCCGGCTCCAGCGGAATGTGCTGACTTTTCCAGCGCGCCTTCTGGCCTGG
>CAZCRA010000232.1:0-5640 GCA_964500945.1 uncultured Verrucomicrobiales bacterium
CGGTAGCGGTTGGTGCGAAGGGCATGACCCCCAGCGATGGTCCGGGTGTAGGCGGATGGGCGGATTTCGGCCCGGGGATCCTCGAACAGGGGCGCGAGGCTTCGTCCCTGGACGGCAGGCGGACAGGGCACGTTGGCGAGTTCGCACAGCGTCGGATACAAATCGATCAACTCCGCGAGACTCTCCGTGGCTTGCCCGGCCGCGTTCCGGCGTGGATTCGAGAGGAGCAGCGGGACCCGCGCGCTCCATTCGAAGAGCGATCGCTTTTGCCAATGATCGTGTTCGCCCATGTGATAGCCGTGATCGAAGAGGAAGACGACCAGGGTGCCTTTGCGTAGATCGAAGTATTTCTTTGGCGCTACAAAGGGTCTGTGCGGGCGAAAAAAGCCAACGGCCAGGAAGAAGGGCTGCCCGCTTTTCGCAAAGCGCCGGAGTTGGCCGATGGCTTCGGTCGCCACGAGACCGTCGGTTTGCTCTTCGTCGCGGCCATCGGCAGCCAGCCAGCTCAGGGTTCGACCGTAAGCACCCGGGATAGAGGCCCGTCATGAGGCTCGCCCGGGAAGGACCGCACAGGGGAAAATTGCAGTAGGCACGGTCAAAGCGCAGGCCGGAGGCGGCGAGGCGATCGAGGGGTTCGGGGTCTTGACCCGAGGATGGCCATAGCAAGCCAGGTAAGTGTTCAAATCGTCCGCGACGAGGAAGAGGACGTTCAGCGGCTTGGCGGCCCGGGCGCCACTCGAAGCGAGCGCGATGGCGATCGCGAAGCCGAGGGCAAGGGGCGATCGCTGAAACCAACAGCGGGAGGTGGCTGCAAGCCGATGAAGAAAGGGGCGCTCGTTCATGGGAAACTAGGAGGGGCTTTTAACCTCACTTCCAATGGCAAATAGATGCGATTTCATGCCCGTAGGAAGCGCGGTATTTACGGCTGAAGGGCAGTTTTGAGTCGGAAGGAACGAAAAATGGAGCTAAGAGAAAGGGCGAATGAAGTTCACAAGGTTTTTCGTAGGCTTCAGTCTGGTGAGCGTGTCGATCTGCGGCGCGCAGGATAAGAAACGTGCGCCGATTCCCGAGGACATCCCTTTTCTGGGCGGAAAACTCGATCCGAGGGAGGAAGAACCGGTGTTCGCCGTCTCGTCGAAGCAGGGTATGCGCATTCTGGTGTCGCGCGACGACGGGAAAACTTGGGAGCAGACGTTTCTGGCCACGGAACACCGGGAAGATGGGGGGTGGCACGGGAATTTCGCGGTCTACGGGATGGCCTGCACGGGCGGAGTGATCGGCGTCTTTTCAGGCTGGGGCGCACCGGGCATCCACATCGGTTCGGACGACGGGAAGAACTGGGGTTACCTGCTGGACGAGCCTACGAAGCTGGCCAGCGCCTGGGACGCGGCGGGTGGACGCGGGCGCTTCATCACGAGCAGCGCGCAGTGGGGCGATGCCTTTCTGGTCTCGGAAGACTTCACGAAGTGGCGGGGACATCAGCTGAAAGGCCTTTGGGAAGGCGGAAACACGCACCACATGATCAACGGTTACGGCGATTATGCCGACGGGACCTTCATCGTGGTCGGTGACAATCACCACGTCTTCTATAGCCACGACGCCGGCGAAACGTGGGGCTACAGTCAGATTCCGGCTGAAGCGGGGAAGAGCCAACAGGGCATCGCCTATGGAAACGGAGTGTTCCTGGTGGGATATGACGCTCATGTGGCTCGTTCGGAAGATGGCGGCAAGACGTGGGAACTGCGCGAGCACGGTCTGGAAGGGCGCCGGGCCTGGCGTGGATTGAGTTTCGTGAAGGACCAATTCTGGCTGACTGGCCGCTTCGGCAAGCACAGCCGGTCGTCAAAGGAGGGGCTGACGTGGGAAGACCTCCCCGACGCCCCAGGTGGAACCTTCGTGGCGTCCGAGAAGGGCACCCTCATCAATGTGGAACGCGGACGGCCGGACATCCTGCGCTCAACGGATGACGGGACAACCTGGGAGACGGTGCAAGAGACCCCCAAAGACGACGTCACTTGGGACATGGCTTTCGCGGTGTATGGGCGGGTGAACCAAGTGAAGTAGGGCTGGGTCTCGATTTCAGCCGTTCATTCGGTTTCGCCGTCCTAGGATTCGAGGACAGACGTTTTTCCATCCATGACTTCTCGGGCGCGGAAACTGATCCTGCAATGGACCGTCGGATTGACGCTGTTGGCCGTCGCGGCGGTGGGTGGCTTCGCCTACAAAGAACGGGAGAGGATTCGGCGCAAAATCGATACGTGGCGGGTCAACGGTCTGGTTGAGAAGGCGGCGACGCTGCGGGACCAGGGGAACGTTGGCGAGGCTCATGAGGTGGCATTGGCCGCGCAGCGCTTGAATCGAGCCTCTTACCCCGCGCTGGAACTTCTCTACCGCACCGGGATCGAGATCGAATCGGACTCCCTCGCGGCCACGGCGGCGGCGCTCTTCCTGCATCACGCGAGCGATCGCGATGACAAGTTGGAGGCGCTGGAGACCCTGCTCGATCTGGAGCAGTATTCCCAATTTGCGGAACTCTTCCGCCGCATTCCGAACGAGCATCGGACGGACGCCGATGCATGGTATCTCGAAGGGCGCTTTTTCCAGGAGGTTGGCGAACGCCGGAAGGCGAGGGAGTTGGTGGAGGCCTACTTTGACTCCGGCGGTGAAGATGATCGCCTTCGTCTTCTGGAGATCGAACTTCTCCTCAATCCGGATGCGGGACCGTCGTCGCGGGAGAAAGGACAGCGGAAGCTGGCGCGGCGGTTGGAGTTGGGTGGAGCCGAAGCGGCCGAGGCACTGCACTTGCTTTGGGACTACCCGGTGGATTTCATCCGGTCTGAGCTTTTTCATCCCGTCCTGGTCGCGACGTTCCAATCCATGCCGGGTGCCGGAGTTCGAGAGCAACTCGCCCTGACGAACATCGAATTGGCGCGTGCTCCCCGGTCTCCTGAGCGGACCGAGCGGCTGATTCGCGAGGCGATGACGAAGCATGGTAAGGAAGCGCCGGAAGACGTTGCGATTTGGTTGGCTGGATTGAAGCGGCCTCGTCTCGTCCTCGAGGTGCTGGACGAGGAAGCGGGCATGGCTTCGATCACGGCCTACGATGTTCGCTTGAGGGCGTTAGGCGAGGTGCATGGCATCGATGCCGCCGAGGAATGGCTGGCCGATCCTCACCCAGACTCGATCCCCGTGCTCGTCAGCACGGCGCGGGCCAAAATCGCTATCGCTCGGGACGAGCCCATTGCGGTGATCAACCACCTTCGAGAAGCGATGAGCGAAGCTGGCAGAGAGAATACCCGAAGGGCATTTCTCAACATCTTCGCTTTCGCCGTTGACTTTGGACGGGTCGACTACGCCTCCGAGGCGCTGGCGGAAGCCGCGCAACGTCCGGGGCCGTCATTCCCAAGACTCGAGGAGGTCTGGCCCCAAGTGCGCTATTTGAGCGAGCGGGGCGATTTTCCGGCACTGCGTGCGATCTTCCAAGCTATTGCCGTCGCTCAGCCGGACCATCCAATCGTTTTGAACAATCTGGCTTACGCCAATCTGGTGCTTGGCGAGAATGAAGAGGCGGCGGTCGAAAGAAGCCGTGCGCTGGTGGCGGAGCGCCCCGAGGTCATGGGCTTTCGCACCACCCTGGCGTTCGGCTTGATGATGCAGGGGGAATGGGAAGAGGCGTGGGCCGTTTTGGAGGAGAGCGAGTTTTCCATCGATCAGGTATCCGCGGCTGGAGGCGTGATCTACGCGCTTGCGCTGGAGAAGCAGGGGCGGATCGAGGAGGCGCAGGCTGTTCGCGAGGCCCTGGAGTGGTCGGAGCTCTCGAACGCGGAACAGCGCGCCTTGGCGGCCCTGCGACAGAAGGGGATGCCCGAGGAGCGAGGCTCTGGTTCTCTCGAAGAATTGCTGCGGGAGATTGAGACCGCCAACCAGGCTGGGCAGAGGGCAAAAGTGCTCGAACTCGTGAGTCGGGCGCTCTTTCAGGCGGAGGTCAAGAATGAGCGGGACGCCTTCCTGCAAATCCACGAGGTCGCCATGGACGCTGGGCTCACCGACTATGCCTCGCGGGCCCTCGTTCAGGCAGCGCGTCGCTCCGGGGAGCGCTTTCCTTCAGAGGAGGCTTTGGCAAGTAATCTCGAGAATCTGGAAGAGAAGGGTGACTTTGCCGGACTCCGGCAGGTTTTGCAGGTCGCCGTGGCCCGGGAACCGGGCAACAAGGAACTCGAAGTGGAGCTGATTTACTGCCGGCTCATTCTGGGGGGGAATCCCGAGGCGCTCGTCCGGTCCGCACGAGAGTGGTATCAGCGGGATGCCGGCGATCTCCGAGTCCGGACGACGTTCGCGTTGGGCTTGATGGAGTCTGGGGAATGGGAGGAGGCAAAAGAGCTTCTTGGAGAGCCGGGCATCTCGTGGAGCGGGGCGTCCGCTTCGGATTTGGCCATTCGGGCCACGGCGCTTCGAGAAGTGGGGGAGGGAAGGCGGCTCAAACTGGCTGGCGACGTCGAAAAGCGGCTCTCAGCATCTGAGATGGAGGCGTTTGCCCGGCTTTCGCAGGCGATTCGAGCCATTGAGGAAGCGGAAGCTGAAGCGGCGAAAGAAGACGACGAGAGGGGAGAACAGGAATCGGGCGAGAGCAGCGAAGCGGAAGGATGAAGGGGGGTGGTGAGGGAAGGGAAACGGCGTGAGGGGCGCGAGGAAACCGGGGCGTGGCTGGCGGAATGTTCGAAAACCTTGACTGACCCCTATTTGTTGCACGTGCGACGGCGGCGTCCGTGCGGAAATCGATGGTCAAGAGACCTGTTGCCGCGGCGATGACGAGGGCAATGCACAAGCCGGGACCGAACCAGAAGCTCGACCGGAGTTTTTCCCAGACATGCCGTAGCGCAGTCATACCGCGCCGCGGGATGCGTTATCGGCCAGCCATCCGTCAGGATTCGGGCACTCGTAGGAGCGGGCTTTCGCGCGACCTGTCATCTGGGCGGATACGCACCGAATCCCCGGTGCGGATCTCCGCCGTGTGCCAGGTCTTGGAGCGAGGATGAGGGAAGGGTCACGATCTCACTCGCCGTGAGCGGCGGGCGAGAAGGAACGCGCATGCGACGGCAAGGAAGGAAAGAGCCGAAGGTTCCGGAATGGCGGTACCGTTGAAGGTTAGGACGGCGACGCCTTGGCTTAGCGTTGCGCTTCCTGTGCCATCGTCTGTTTCGGTCAGCCAATAACCGACGGCCGTGATGTTGCCGGTTCCGTTGAAGGCTGGCGCAGCCGAACCGATGGCGAAAGGATCGGACGCCGGATCCCAGTCAAACCAGGAATTCGGGGTAAAAGTCGTGGCACCGGTGCCGATGGATTGTCCGTCGCTGATGTAGTAATCCGAACCATTGACCTCCACCGTCATCCGGGTCTGGCGGGTGAGGTTTCCGCCGCCCCCGATGTTACGGGGGGTAACATCCAAGCTGGTTACTCCGGTGGCGTTGGTGAGGAACATCGGGGCGATCAGGATGGCCCCTCCGACCGATGAACCGGCTGAGAGGGCGATGTAATCGTTGGGTTGGTTCCCCTGAATGGAGTAGGTCGTTCCTCCCATAAAGCCGTAGAAGGTGGGATAGCCCGAGGCATCGTAGTCAGTATTACCGACTGGACTGATGG
>CAZCRA010000233.1:0-5609 GCA_964500945.1 uncultured Verrucomicrobiales bacterium
TGGAGCCCGTCCCGACCGGTGAACCTGCCGACCTCGTGGCCATGACGGTGGAAACCTACACCGCCCGCCGCGCCTACCAACTCGCCGCGGAGTTTCGCCAGAATGGCACCCCCGTCGTCATGGGCGGCTACCACCCCACTTTCCTCCCCGGCGAAGCCCTCCAGCATGCCGACGCCGTTGTCCGCGGCGATGCCGAGGGTGCCTGGGAACCGCTCCTCGACGACTTCCGCCGGACCGGCCGCCTCCAGCGCCGCATCTACGAAGCCGATCCGCCCCTCTCCATCGCCGGCACCCAGCCGGACCGCTCCATCTTCCGCGGCAAACGCTACGCCCCCATTTCCATGGTCCAGTTTGGCCGCGGCTGCCGCTACAGCTGCGATTTCTGCTCGATTCGCGCCTTTTACGGCTCGAACCTGCGCCAGCGTGACATCGACGACGTCGTCCGCGACATCGAAAGCGCCGGGCGCCGCCACGTTTTCCTCGTCGACGACAACATTTTCGTGAACGTCGATCTCGCGAAGGACCTCTTCCGCGCCCTCATCCCCCTGCGCATCACCTGGTCGTGCCAGGTATCCATCGATGTCGCTCGCGATCCCGAACTGATGGATCTCATGCGCCGCAGCGGCTGCACCACGGCCGTGGTCGGGTTCGAATCGCTGTCCCCCGAGAACCTCCGCCAGATGCGGAAGGGCTGGAACCTGAAAGCGGGTCCCTATGCCGAATCCATCCGGATCCTTCAGGACGCCGGGATCATGATCTACGGCACGTTCGTCTTCGGCTACGATGGCGATACCGCCACCTCCTTTCAGTCCACCGTGGAATTCGCCATCGAAAACCGGTTCTATCTGGCCAACTTCAATCCCCTCACCCCCACGCCGAAAGCCCCGCTCATGGATCGACTCCGGCGCGAGAACCGCCTGCTCCACGATCGCTGGTGGCTGGACCCCGATTACCGGTACGGCGCGGCCACGTTCGAACCCCGCGCCATGACGCCGGAAGAACTTACCGGCGGCTGCTATGACGCGCGCACCCAATTCAACACCCTCTCGTCCATCAACCACCGGCTCTGGGACCAGCGCACGAACCTGCGCTCGCCCAAACGACTCGGTATCTACCTCGCTTCGAACCTGATCACGCGCCGCGAAATCCACCGCAAACAGGGCCGCCCCCTCGGAGATCCCGCCGTGGAGGTGGTGGGTGACGACGCCGAAACTGCCGAGGCCCTTACCCCCCTCCCCACGCCATCGTGAAAGTCACCTTCATCAAACCGAACATCGGCCGCATGGAGCACAGCCTCTATGTCGATGAGGGCCGGATGGAACCGCTCCAGCTCGGTGTCTTGGCCGGGCTCACCCCTCCCGACGTCGAGTGCGTCCTCTACGACGACCGGATGGAGGACATCCCCTTTGACGAACCCACCGACCTCGCCGCCATCACCGTCGAAATCTATACCGCGCGTCGCGGCTACGAAATCGCCGCCGAATACCGAAAGCGCGGCGTCCCCGTCATTCTGGGCGGTTTCCATCCCACCCTCGTCCCGGACGAAGCCGCGCGCTATGCCGATTCGATTTTCATCGGCGACGCCGAAACGGGTTGGGCCGAGGTCATCGACGACCTCCGCGGCGGTCCCGGGAACCTCAAACCCCGCTACCAGGCACCTCCCGGCGTGGCGCAAATCGGTGGCGTCCAGCCTCGCAGAGATCTCTTCAAGGGTAAAGGCTACCTCCCCATCACCCTCATGCAGTTCAGCCGCGGCTGCCGTTTCCCCTGCGATTTCTGCGCCATCAGTCGCTATTTCGATCGTCAGCATCACGTTCGGCCCACCCATGAAATTTTGGATGAGATCGCCGCCCAGGAGCGGAAGCTGATCTTCTTCGTCGACGACAATTTCCTCGCCGATCACGATGCGGCGAAGGCTTTCCTCCGCGAGCTGATTCCGCTTCGCATCCGATGGGTCTCCCAGGCCTCGATCGACATGACGAACGATCTGGAACTCATGGAGCTGCTCGCCGAGAGCGGCTGCCTCGGAAACGTTATCGGCTTCGAGTCGCTGCACCCGGACAACCTGAAACAGATGAAAAAGGCGCCGAACCTCGTCCGGAAACGCGTCAGCACTTGGGACGATTACCAAAAACAGGTCGAAATCCTGCGCGACCACCACCAGCAGACTTGGGCCGCTTTCACCCTGGGTCACGACCACGACACCGCCGAATCCATCGCCGAACTCTACGATTTTGCCGAGTCGAACAAGTTCTGTTTCGCCGCCTTCAACATCCTCATGCCCTACCCTTCCACGCCCCTCTACCGGCGCCTTGAAGAAGAGGGACGCTTGCTTTGGGATGGCCAGTGGTGGCTTCACCCCGAATACCGCTTCAACCACGCCGCATTCGTCCCGAAAAACATGACGCCCGACGAACTCACCGAGGCCTGCTGGCGCTGCCGCGAAAAATGGAATCGCCCCAGCACGATCTTCAAGCGCATGTGGGATTTCAAAACCCACCTCAGCTCCCCTTACCGCCTGGGCGTCTACCTGGGCTACAACCCCATCTACGGAAAAGAGGCCTACAAAAAACAGGGCATGCTCTTCGGCCTCTCCCGAAAACACTCCCCGGCCCAAGTGCCGGCCCCACCCCCAGCTCCAGCATCCGCATCGTAGCCCCGGCCCTGAGAGGAATGGCACTCCTGGGCTTGAGGGACTTGCGCCCGCCAGGGAAGAGATTCTTGCCACCCTGCGCAGCGTGACTCCATCCGAGCCAAACGAGCCTCTTCGGTGCGGTTCAGGGTTTTGCAACCGTCTCCTGAAACAGAGGCCACGCAGACAAAGGACAAAAACCCTACCTCCCCAACAAATTCACCGCGCAAACCAGCGCCTTGAGCCCGGCCATCTCGATCGACGGATCCAGGCCGCAGCCCCAAACCATCTCTCCTTCGCGATCCGTCTTGATCTGCACGTAGGCCACCGAGTCCGCATCCGACCCGCCCCGCATCGCGTGCGACCGGTAATCCGCGACGCTGAAGTCCTTCAGCCCAGCCTCGTCCAGCGCATGGACGAAGGCGTTGATCGGACCGTTTCCTTTGCCCCTCACCGTCTGGGTTTCGCCCTCGACCTGAATCTGCGCCGTGCACGACACGTCGCCGCGACCCCGGGTCGGGTGGACCAGTTCATACTCCACCAACTCCAACGGCGCCGAAAGGTTCACGAACTCGGCATAAAACAAATCCCGCACCTCGTCCGCCGTCAGTTCCCGGCCGAGGCGGTCGGCATGATCGTAGATGCGTTTGCCGACCTGCGGAAACATGCTGTTCGGCAGGGCGAATCCGTGCTCCCTGTCCAACACGAACGCCACCCCTCCCTTTCCGCTCTGCGAATTGATCCGGATGATCGCTTCGTAGCTTCGTCCAATGTCTTCCGGATCGATGGTCAGATAGGGCACACCCCACGGCGTCGCTGGATCTTCCTGTAGCGCGTCGCGCCGGACCTCCATCCCCTTCTTGATCGCATCCTGATGGCTGCCGGAAAACGCCGTGAACACCAGCTCACCCGCATACGGCTGGCGTTCCGGCACCCGCATCCGCGTGCAGCGCTCATACACCTCACGGATTCGCGGCAGCTCCGAAAAATCCAGCCCCGTGGCCACGCCGTGACTGTTCAGGTTCAGCGCCACCGTCACGATGTCCAGGTTCCCCGTTCGTTCTCCGTTGCCGAACAACGTTCCCTCGACCCGGTCCGCCCCCGCCAGTAGACCCAGCTCCGTCGCGGCAATCCCCGTCCCGCGATCGTTGTGCGTGTGCAGGCTGATCAGGACGTTCTCCCGCCCGCTGATATTCCGCCCGAACCACTCGATCTGATCCGCGTGAACGTTTGGAGTCGTCCACTCCACGGTCGCCGGGAGGTTCAGGATGATTTTCCGCTCCGGCGTCGGCTCCCAGATGCCTTTCACCGCCTCACAGATCTCCAGCGCGAATCCCAGCTCGGTGTCGGAAAAACTCTCCGGCGAGTACTGAAACTGCACCGAGCCAGCCGGAGCCGCGTCCGCCAACTCCCGAACCAGCGCCGCCCCATCGACCGCGATCTTCTGAATGTCCGCACGGCTCGCGTTCCGAAAGGTGATCCGCCGCTGAAGGGGCGAAGTCGAGTTGTAGAGGTGCACGATCGCATGCGGAACGCCTTCCAGCGCCTCGAAGGTCCGGCGGATCAGGTGCTCCCGCGCCTGCACCAGCACCTGAACCGTGACGTCCGGCGGAATCCGGTCCTCATCCACCAACCGGCGCAGAAACGCGAACTCCGTGTCCGCCGCGGAAGGAAACCCGACCTCGATCTGCTTGAAACCGGTTTCGACCAGGAGATCGAACATCTCCAGCTTCTCCGAAACGCTCATCGGGATCGCCAGCGCCTGATTTCCGTCCCGGAGATCCACGCTGCACCAGATCGGAGTTTGCGTCAGCGTCCGGTCCGGCCACGTCCGGTCCGGCAGATCCACCGGCGGGAATGGCCGGTATTTGCGCAGCGAAGTCGGTTTCATTTTCTAGGATTCATCAGCGCCCCTCCCCCGAGGGAAGGGCTCGAACCCCTAGAATAGGCCACCAAACGCCGTTCGCCACTCTCAATGCCCAAAGCTCAACAGACTTAGCGGAGCGGACCATGGACCATCGCAAAGAGTCGACCGGGGACAGGACTCGAACCTGCACACCTTGCGGCACGCGACCCTAACCAGTCGAGCTGAATCTCAACGCCGAGGTGGAACGCAAGAACAAGCGCATGGGTTTGTGCAGAAAGGTCCTGGCCGGACGTAAGGCCTTGCGGCACCGGCGGAGGGCCAAGCTCAGAATGCCGAGGGCAAGTAGGCTCATCGCTGAAGGCTCGGGGATGACGCCGACGCCAATCATCGCGACGGGGTCGACACCATTTGGCACGGTCAGTTCGAACCCGGTCGCGGCGGACCGATCGCCCCTGCCGGTGAAATCCGCCAGGGTGAAAGAGAGACCGACGATGTAGAAGTACTCTCTAAAAAGCAGACGACGTGCCTGGGGCGGTCCCGCCCTCCAAATTGGAATACTGGACCGAATCGATGGTGATCGACGAGAACTCGTATGGCGGATCGGACCCCGTTCCATCCTCGAAAACCTGCGGCGTGCCCGCCGTCGCCGCCGGGCTGACGGTGGCCGAATCGACTGTGAGGATCGCGGCGTGCGTGATGGTCGCGGAGAGCATGAATGCCGCGAAGAACGGGGCTGCTACCCAACGAAAGAGGCATGGGTGCGCGTTCATAACAGTACATCGTCACCAAGGAGGGCAGCGCCGTCAACAACAGGTTCGCACAACGCTGCGCATGACGGGGGCGGACCGCGCCATGACAACGTCGAGCATTGCCTGCTATTCTCACCCACACGTCCCCGCCCCGGGAATCGCAGCCTTTAGGAGCGAGAGCGACGCCGTCTCATCAGCAACGACGCGGCCACGAAAACCCACGCCCAGCCAAGCACCCCGGGCTCGGGAATGGGCGTGGCCTGCACTTCGAATCCGTTGATCAGAGCCCCCCGGAAGTTTTGGGTCCCATCCGTGGCATTCAGATAAAACCCGGCTGCCGTCAAATTACTGAAGTCCGCGA
>CAZCRA010000234.1:0-5577 GCA_964500945.1 uncultured Verrucomicrobiales bacterium
ATTTGCTGGTCGGCCTGCAGCTGACCCATTCCGGCCGATTCAGCCGCCCGCACTCGAAAAACCTGGAACCGCGTATCGCATACCATCATCCGCTGCTCGACGAGAAGTTCGGTATCAATGTGGGCGACTCCTCAGTGGTCTGGACCGACAGCGACCTGGAGCGGCTGATCGACAACTATGTACGTGCCGCGGGCTTGGCCTGGGATGTTGGCTATCAGTTCGTGGACGTCAAATCCTGTCATGGGTACTTGCTGCACGAGTTCCTGAGCGCCCATGAGCGGCCGGGCCGGTTCGGCGGCGGCCCTGCGGGACCAGCGGGTCGCGGAACTGATCGTGGTCGAGACGATGCCTGCGGTCATAAGGTGGCATCGGGAAGGGCTCGTACCGCTGGGGCCGGTGCTGACGGGTGACGAGCGTTGCCGCTTCGAGGAGGGGGACTTCTTCGCGCTCGCCGCCGACCCGGAGACGGGGTTCGATCCGGAAAGGCCGGGGCGGCGTTTCAACGCGGTCCTGCTGGACATCGATCATTCGCCGGACAAGCTGCTCTCGCGGAGTCACGCGGCTTTTTACACATGCGGCGGTCTCGAAGCGATGGCGGGACAGCTTCGCCCCGGAGCCGTTTTCGCGATGTGGTCCGACGATCCACCGGACGAGCGGTTTCTCGGCCTCCTCGGAGAAGTTTTCGAGGGCGTCCGCGCCGAGGTGGTGGCGTTTCCGAATCCGATCCTGGAGCGGGACTCGGAAAGCACCGTTTACGTGGCGCGGAAACGGGGCGAGTGAGCATAGGATAGTCGTAAGGCATGCGCTGGTGTGGCCTCATGAACCTGCGCGATTTGCGGCCCGGCACCCGAAACGTGAGCCGAAAGCCAGGTGGGGCTGATCGGCCAGCTCAGCGCTGATTCGCACTCCGTCTCCGGGCGCACCTGAAGAAGGCACATCTGAAGAAGGCGCTTGGGAAACTCCGTGCGACAGAGTTCTCGCCCGGCACCGGGACCGCATCTTCCGCCCACGGTTTCCAGGGCTCCGAAAGGGTCCGGACTAGCTTTCGGCCAAGCGAACCGGCACCGAGCGGACGCTCGTCTCACAAGAGCTTAAGAGAAGCTAAAGGGTGTTTGATGATCAAGTTGAAAAAAGCCACTCCCTTATCGCGGGCCTTGCGCGCCAGCAGCGAGAGCATCTCCGCCATCGCCATCGATCACGGCTTCTACGACCACAGCCATTTCGTGAAGCACTTCAAGGCCTTCACCGGCCTCACCCCCAGCGACTACCGCAAACGATGGAGCGGCACCCATCCCCAATGATCTCTGGATAAGGCCAGCAGGAATGGTATGCTTACCTCTCCAAATTGGTGTGACCGAACACGATTTCCAGAATCTCGCCCTCGCCGTCGGTTTCGGTCTGCTCATCGGTCTTCAACGCGAGTGGGCTCAGAAGCCGCTGGCCGGCATTCGCACCTACCCGCTCCTCGCACTCTTTGGCACGCTCTGCGGCCTGCTGGCCGATGATTTCGGCAGCTGGATGCCCGCCGCTGGACTCCTCTTCGTGAGTGCGATGGTCATCGTGAGAGGATCGCTCCGGGATCTGGAGAAAAAGCGACATGCCTCCGGCATCACCACCGAAGTGGCCATGGTGCTGACCTTCACCATTGGCGTCCTGCTCGCGCCCGGCTACCGCGTCGCCGCCGGATGCGTGACCGGTGCGGTCTTGGTTCTCCTTCAATGGAAGGCCCCGATGCACCGCTGGGTCGCGAAACTCGACCGGGCCGAACTGCAGGCTCTCGCGCGGCTCGTTCTGATCGGGTTGGTCATCCTTCCACTCATGCCCGACACCACCCTGGGTCCCTATCAAGTTCTGAACCCCTTTCGCATCTGGCTCATGGTCGTGCTCATCGTAGGCATCAGCTTGACCGCTTACCTCGTGTCGCGATGCCTCGGTCCGAAACGTGGAAGCCTGGCCGCCGGCGTGCTCGGTGGACTGATTTCCAGCACGGCCACCACCGTCAGCACGGCGGGTTCAGTGAAACGCTCGGACAGTCAAACGCCCGTGCTTACCAGCCGGACCGCCGCCCTCGTCATCATGTTGGCGTCCACCATCGTCTTCGTCCGGGTCGCCATCGAGCTTCTCGTCGTAGCCCGCGCTTCCACCCCTCAGATGCTCCCTCCCCTCATGCTCCTCATGCTGCTGATGGCGGGGATCTGCGTCTTCCTATTCACCCGCGTCCGGAATCACGGCGCGACCGGCTCCGAGGCCGGCGAACCCCCATCGGAGTTCGGCTCCGCAGTCGTCTTCGGTCTCCTCTATGCCCTCGTCCTGATCGCTGTCGCGGCCGCCAAAGAACACCTCCCCTCGGAATGGCTCTTCCTCGTCGCCGCCATTTCCGGGCTGACCGACATGGACGCCATCACCCTCTCCACCGGCCAGTTGGTGGACGCCGGAAAAATCGATCCCTCGACGGGCTGGCGCCTGATCCTGGTGGGCGGTCTATCCAACCTGGCCTTCAAAGCCGCCGCCGTCGCCGCCCTCGGCACGTTATCGCTTTTTCGCCAAGTCCTCCTGGCCTTCGGCGCCACGATCGTCGCCGGGATCGGCCTGCTCTTTCTCTGGCCAGGCTGACAACCACGGCGCTCGGCACCTCGATTGAGCTGAGGAATCATCCTCGCCCTGCCTTCTATCTGGCCGTCGATACCGCCTCCGCGTATTCCAGTTCGCCCGTCCTCCCGTTGTAATACTGAAACACGACCTGCGGATGAGGATAAGCCACCCAGCGCGTGCCGCCCAATTCCGTCGGCATGTTGAAGACGTTGTTCACCTGCACGATACAGAAATAAGGATAGAGCCGCTGCGACCGGGGAACATCCGGCAGGATGTAGCTGCTCCAGCGAATGTCGATCTCCCGCGGCCCGAACTGCCATTTGCCCGTCGCGGGCCGGCCGCTCTCGTCCAGCTCAGGAACGTGATTCACGCTATTGTGAGGCCCCGCGCAGAACTCCCAGACATTGTCCGTCACGCGGATCGCAAAGCTGTTGTGCAGATCCCCGGTCATCACGAAGACCTGCTTGTCCAGCGACTCCCAGGCCTCGATCAACTTCTGTCTTTCGTCCAGGAACCCCGTCCACGATTCCTCCTTGTTCTCAAAGTCCGCCTCCGCCCCGCCGGCTCCGGTGTGGGGAATCATGAACGGAACCGACGACACGACGAAGAAGAAATCCGCGTCGCTCTCCCGCATCGAATTCAAGAGCCACTCGCGCTGCGCGGTCCCCAGCATCGTCAACCCCGGCTTGTCCCGCTCGCGAAGATCGTGCATCTCCCGCTCACCACGCGTGTCCAGCAGGTAAAACTCGCAATTCGACACCCGGAACTTCCCATAGCTTCGCCGGCCGATCGAATACGTGACCTCGTCCGTCACCTTGGCCGGCATGTGAAGGCGCAACGTCTGAGCGTCCACCACCTCTTCGATGCGGTAAACAAACGAATTCGGATGCCCCTCGTCATTGTCCAACGCCATGTTGTTCACCCCCGCCGTCGGCGTTCCCCAGTGCACGTGGAGATTGATCATCTCACCGATCGGCAACCCCGTGAAGTCCGTGCCCTTATCCACCAACAGGTTGCTCCCTTCGGTCATCCGCCCGCGGCTGACGTGAACCGGGTGATCGTGCGCCACCGGATTCGCCCAGCCCAAATAGTCATACCACGCCGTCGTCCCAATATCGCGAAACACCGTCCTCCGGTGGCGTTTGCCGGCTTCCGCTGTCCCCCAGATATCGTTCAGTAACTCGTGATCGTCGAAAGTGAAATAACTCGGCACGTTCCGGTGCCAGCGCGACAACTCGATGCCCCGCGATAGATACAATTTGTAGTTCTCCCAGACGCCCACAATCGTCGGCATCAAATCGACTTCCATTGGCACCGTCTCGATCCCCTGCGTCAGTCGCCACGCCTCCACCGGGTGATCCCGCCGCTCTTCATAAAGCCAATCCCCGTTCATGATGTGAAAATGAACCCGGTCCGCCCATGACCGGTTCAAATTCTCATAGACCGGCGCGCGATGCCCCAAGCCATTGCCAGGGCTTTGATTCGCGCACGACCCGATCTCAAAACGGAAATTGTATAGACCCCTCGGATTGTGCTCCGCATGACGCGTCACCTCAGCGCTAGGCAGCGTCCGAAATGATCCTGGAAGCCCGTGCGGCCGGTTGCGCAGAAAAATCTGATAGTGATAGACCGTGTCGGGCTCCAACCCCTGCAGCGTGACGACGCCCGTGTTGTCATCGCCAATTCGCGTCGTCACCGCTTCGCTAGATTGATCCAGGCGTTCAGCCGTCTTGCCGTATCGAACCTCGAACGTGCCCGGCTTCGATGTCCGCCCCCAAACCCGAATCGAATCGGCTGTGACGTGACCAAGCAAAGGACCTTGGGTCAAAACCGGTGGATCGGCATACACCCGCGGAGCCAAAAGAATGAGAACAATAAGGACCTTTTTCATCATTGACCAAGCCTTCACTTAAGAATCCAGACACAAACAAAGACACAATGCATCAAAATGGACAATCCTCCCTCCATAACGCTTATCCTGACTTTCGAACCGCTCGCACCGCCCCAACCGAAATCCCCCCGTCGACGAGCAGCGTCTGTCCCGTGATGTAGGCACTGGCGTCCGAGGCCAGGAATACCACGGCACCGTCCAGGTCGCCCGGCGCGCCCGGCCGCCCCAGCGGAATGCGCTCCGTTAAATAGTCCACCCAGCCCTCGTCCTCATACATCACCCGGTTCTGTTCGGTTCGAAACCAACCCGGCGCCAGGCAGTTCACCGTGATGCCATGGCCGCCCCAGTCGTGTGCCAGACTCATCGTCAGTTGTTTCACCCCACCCCGGCTGGCCCCATACGGACCAAGCCCCGCATACCCGGCCACGCAGGTGACGGAACCCATGTTGATGATCCGGCCGTGCCCTCGGGGAATCATCCGCTTCGCATGCGCCTGAGCCAGAAAGAACAACCCGCGTAGATTCGTCTCCAGCACCAGGTTCCAATCCTCCCACGTTACTTCCAGCGCCGGTTTCCGGACATTGCATCCCGCGTTGTTCACGAGGATGTCGATCGCTCCCGCCGCTTCCCAGGCCTCCGCCGTCGCCCGCTCGATCGACGCCTGATCGCGCACGTCCAACTCGACCGCCCACGCCTTCCGTCCCAGCGACTCGATTTCCCTTTTCGTCTCCAGCAACGGTCCATCCGATCGCCGGCTCGTCACCACCACGTCCGCGCCCGCCCGGGCCAGGGCCAGCGCAAACCCTTGGCCAAGCCCCCGGCTCGCCCCGCTCACAAAGGCCGTTCGGCCACTCAAATCGAAGTCGCTCATCGTCCAGGCGCCCTCGTGGGATCCAAAATCACCTTCAGGAAGCCCCCGCCATCGCTGGCCAGCTTCGCGAGCCAATCCGCACCGGCCTCCAACGGCGCCACCTCCGTCATCAACGGTCGAACCCGGATCTCGCCCGCGGCGATCGCTTCCAGCGCTTCCGGATACTCCCCGTTGATCGCACACGAACCGAAGACGTCCAGCTCCCGCGTCACCACCGCTTGCA
>CAZCRA010000235.1:0-5557 GCA_964500945.1 uncultured Verrucomicrobiales bacterium
CGTGATGAGCCGGGCGATCGAAGGACGAATGATCTTTGATGACGTCGCCAAGGAGCGGTTCCGCGCCTTGCTCGATGCGCAGCTCGCCTTTTATCCTTCGTTCCTCAGGATCTGCTCATAGGCTTCGCCGTCATGGACCGCATTCGCTGCTCGCAGTCGGACGGGGTGGCTTAATGAACCTGCGCGATCTGCGGCCCGGCATCCAGAGTGTGGGCTGAGAGCCGGGTAAGGCTCGGTGGCCGATCCTGGTGCAGGGTGATTCTCCGCGCTTCCCACGCACTTCGAAGAACGGCGCTTGCGGCGAGCCGTGCATTCCGGTTCTGGCCCGGCCACCAAAAGCGCATCTTCGCCCAGCCCTTCGAGGGATCGGAATAGGTTTGAATGGGCTGGAATCAACGCTGTATGGCACCGAGCGGACACTCGCCTCAGCCCGGTTTAACGTAAGGCGGAGAATACTTGATGATCAAATAGCAATGAGCCCACCCCTTGTCCCGGCCCGCAGGGCCTTCCAGGGCTCGCGCCAATTGAGCCCCTGACCCACGGCCATCCGAGCTTGATCGAATCGTTCGATCGGGTAAACTGCGTCACCAGGGTCCAGACGTTCGGACAGATCGAACACGATGAAACCCCGATTCTTCAAAAAGACACACCTTCGTTCAAAGTAAGCGCTATGGGCGGGCTCTTAACTGGCCTACGTGAGGCGTCCCCGCGCTCCTGTTTCGAAGGAGTCCTTTCCAACATTCTCTTTCCAGCATCCTAATTAAAATCTGTGACCATGACGGCACCCATCAACCAATCAATGCTGCGGTGGCAACGCCGGGGAGTCTTTACGAGCCTCATTCTGGCCGGGTACTGCCTCTGCGGCGACACTCTCTCCGAACCAGGAGCCGCCGAGGACATGAACGCCCAACTCCTCGCCACCATTGACTTTAACCTCGACCAGACGACTGCCTACGACATCCAGAGCATCGAAATCGCGTTCGAAGCGAGGAAATCGAATTACACCAGCCGCTCCCCCCTATTCGAGTCGGTCTATTGGCGGAATGACGATATCGCGGTTTCGATGACGGCGAGTGCTTCCAACGACACGCACTTCGCCGGGTTCGCCAATCTTCTGACAAACGGCGTCGAAGATCAAATATCGATTGGATACTTTTTAAATACAGCAGAACTCCCACCCAAGAATCCGGGGGAACTGCGCAGCACAGGGGGTTCGTTACCAGGGAAGGAGTCTTACTTCCTGGAAGTTCATGTTCCACAGACTGGGGTCGATCTCATCGGGTATGCCCTTTCCCATGCGATTCTCACTGTCGATAGCATGGGAATCGGACGGGAAGATGACGTAACCCGCTTCATCGCCTATTTTCACATTGATATCTACGGGCATCCCGTGCCTTGATGGGTACGCATGGCCCTCGCTGGACTTCCTGCACTCTTTTTCCATGTGCCCGCCGCTCACGCCAAGCGGGAAACGGTCATTTTATTCCTCCAAAGGACGGACTCTCAGGAACCCTTGATCGATCCATTCATGCGGTATGACCATTCGCTCGATTACGGTTCTCGTTCCATCTCCGTGGTCTATGGTGCTGTCCATCACGCTGAAGCTAGGCCCTGCATACCACGAAGAGAGATCAAATGAAACCTCGGTGACATAGTTGATTCCGGTCTCAACCTGTGGCCGGGTATATTCGATCCCGAAATACTGTATTCCCAGGCCGTCCGTGAGCTGCACCGGCCTCCACAACGGGCTCGCATTGAAAACGGCCGGGTCGGCGGCGAATGCATATTCCCAAAAAGCGTTCAGGCCGTCTCCATCGAAATCCCCATGCGCGTCGGAAATTCGAGGGTCAAGTCCGTTGGCAATCTCCCATCCGTCCGCCATCCGGTCTCCGTCGAAGTCGGGGTTGAAGGGATCGGTGAGGTGCTTGTCCAACTCGTCGATGTCTCGAAGACCGTCTTTGTCGAGATCAGGCCGATGTTCGAAAGCGCCCATATCAGGAGCGTCCCCCCAAGGCACCATCCGTCCGTCGAAATCGCGAGTTTCGCCCAAATCAGCCCCCATATCGATGCCAATCGACCCCTCGCGGAGGTGATACCCAGCGGCTTCAGCGTCGAAAAACGAGGGGACTTCGCCGAACTGGTTGATCAGGCAATTTCGAATTCGCACCATGAAAATGTTACTCGATTCAGGGGATTCGTCTTGATCCCGGTAGTTCAGGCGAATGATCGAATTCCTCAGGGTGACAGCCCCTTCACTGGAGGACTGGACGCCCGCTGAGCCGTAGTCGGCATTTTTCGTATTCCCGACAATCGTCAGGTTGTAAACGGATCCGCCACCTAAGTGAAAACTCAGGGCTGACCCGCTACCGATATCGCCCGTGCTGGTATTGTTCGCCAATACCGAATATGAAATCTCCGGGTAGCACTCTCTGACATACAGTCCGCTTCCGCTGGATGATGCATGGTTCTCGATGATTCGACAGCTTCGCACCGTACAGTTCTCGGTTTGGTAGAGGACCCCTCCGCCACCAACGTATGCCGAGCAACCGGTGACGGTGAGCCGGGAAAGCTTCACACTGGAACCGCCCTTAACGATGAAGCCGCCCGCCCAGTAGGCGGAGCCGAAACGATAGCTTCCATTTCCTCCGGTGAGCGTGAATCCGTCAAAACTCAAATCGATGCAGTCGAAGAACGATGCCACCGTCGCCACGGATTGCCCATCAATCACAGAAGGAAAATCCTTAGGAGAGCACTCTGAAAAGTCTTCGGAAAAGCCGCCCAATATCGTCAACTGCTGCTTACCCCTGAGTGTGAGTCTTTCACGATAAGTCCCCCCTGCCACCTTGATGACGTCTCCGTATAGTGAGGCGTCCACCGCCGCTTGGATGGACGCATAATCGGCAGGGCCATCATTATTTACCGTAACGACACCGACGGTGGGGTTGACGAGAAAGGAGAAAAACTTGGCGGGAGGCGATGCCCCTGGAGGGGACGCGCCACCTCCACCAATCGGTAACGTGCTCGTGTTCCCCTGCGCACTTGCGTCTCCGGCGGCCAAATAGTAGTCCACGGTGGAACCGTAGGGGATAAACGGGATCTCAAAAACGAAGGAATCCTCCTCGGGACCGTCTGGATCTGTGATCGTAATCCATGCTCCACCCGAAATGCGATAATGAAGACGTGGAGATCCACCTCCCGCATCGACTCCGGAGTCATCCACGATGCTCGCCTCGATCAGAAAAGGACCCGTGTGGCTTTGACTCGGCAAAGGACTGTGCTGAATCCACGGCGGGACATAATCCAACCCCAGCGCCTCGGCCACGGCGTAGTGGGCATTCAGACGCCCATAGCCCATCTCGTTGTCCCAAGGACCTTGTTCTTTGCGCAGGGCGTAGTCGTATCCGCCAACTCTTTCGGCGCTTTTATAAAGAATCGCAGCGACCTGATCTGCCGTGAGATTCGGTTCGGCGGAAATGACCAGCGCTGCAATGGCGGCCGCCACCGGAGCGGCGGCCGATGTTCCATTGAATCGGCAATTGTAATCACCTGGATTAGCACCCGGTGCGCCTGCGAGATCAGTCGTGTAAATCTTGACTCCGGGAGCTACGCAATCCAAAAGGGCGCCGTAATTAGAGCCCCACCATGCCTCTCCGTCGACGCTCGTGGGCGACTTTCGCTCGTCAGCTGGTGACGAGGCGCCAACGGTAATCAATTCGGGTATGTTTCCGGGGAAATCGCCGATCGAGCCGTCATCGTTGCCAGCAGCTGCGACGATCACACATCCTTTTCCGCCTCTCCCAGAAATGAGCGCAGCGTCCAAAGCATCGACCAGACTCGTGGACGCAAAACCCGCACTCCAGGACAGGTTCAGAACAGCTGCCCCGTTCCGTGACGCCCATCCAATTCCATTCACGATCCATGAAGACTGCATCAGGAAGTCTCCTTCCCAATCGTCTGCAATGCGGACGGGCATGACCTTGATGCCCGGGGCAACACCAGCCACACCAATGTCATTTCCCTCGACCGCTGCGACGATCCCCGCGACGCACGTGCCGTGATATCTTCCATCTGCGGGCCGCGGATCTTGGTCATCATCCACTGCATCATACCAAGTAGCAGGCGGAGTCATATTGACCGATAGATCCGGATGATCCCACTCCACTCCGTCGTCAAGCACCGCCACCCAAACCTCGGGATCTCCCCTCGTGTATTCCCATGCTGATTCCGCGTCGATATCCGAATCCGGCACGATTCCCGGAACAGGGTCACACAAGCCCTGCCCGGTATTCTCCAGCATCCATTGTTCATCGAAAAACGCGTCGGCGGTGTCCGGTTTGATCAAACCGAGCCAGTCCGGCTCGCAGTAAAGAACATCCGGCCGATTGCTGAGTTCCATCACGATCGCGGGGATCTGCGGAATGCGCTCAGCCGGGAAAGCCGCGGAGAATAAGTTCTCCGGACCCAGCAATGGCTCCACGAAACGGGCCCCAAAACGCCCGAGCACCGCTTCCACCCCATCGGCGGCGTCAAACCGGACGATGATGCGGTCCGTGAGGAAAAATCGGTCATCGCCCTCGCCAAATACGGGCAGAAGGAGGTTCCTCGAAGCCTGAAGCTCAACGGCCGCCTTTGCCCCTTCCGCGGCGGGCACGAGTAAGTGACGCCCGCCGACAAAACGCCCGATCTTTTTCAGAGCTTTCGGCAGTCCCCCGGGATTCGTCACGTAAACCACCAACTCCTCCCGCCTTAATTGGGGAAAAGCGAAAATCAATTCCTCCGGGATCACGAGCTGTGAAGCGCCCCCGACCACCTTCAGGTTTTTGGTCCGCGGCGGCAATCCGCCACTCGGGTGCGGATACCCCAGTCCCCCTTCGTTCACACCATCTGAGGAGATCCGTTTGAAGTCAGCCTCCCGGCCTCGCTCCCTCGGGCCCTGACTCATCAGAAAGAGGCCCGCCGCAATCAAAGACGACACGGCTACGCCAGATAGCAAAAACCTCCGCAACTTCATAATCACCACCTCGCAAAGAGGGAAACGCTGCGGCCCGGTCCAATGGAAGTCAAGCGACGGTTCCGCCTCCGTACTGCTCAGGACCGGCCGAGGGACCGGATAGGGAAAGATTTTTTACGATGACAGTCCATTTCCCCCGCTCGAGTCGGTTCGTGAGAACGGCCCGGGTGTTCGGAGAGCGGACAGCAGAAGCGCATTTCTACCAAGTGATAAGCCGGGTAAGGCTCACTGGCCGATTCAGGTGCTGGATGGTTCTCCGCGCTTCCCGGGCGCTTCGAAGAACGGCGTTTGGGGCGAGCCGTGCATTCGGGTGCTTGCCCGGCAACCGAAAGCGCATCTTCGCCCAGCCCTTCGAGGGATCGGAACGCGTCCGAACCGGCTCCGGGCCGACGGCATCCAGCACCGAGCGGACGCTCGTCTCACAGGAACTTAGCAAAAGGCACAGAGTGCTTGATGATCAAATTCCAATAAGCCCGTCCCTAAGTTTCGCTAACAGTGGCATCACCGGTCTCTTCTGGATGGTCGCCCTCCCCGGCGTGTTCTTCG